>JAQXRG010000021.1 GCA_029218405.1 Bacteroidales bacterium | reverse complement strand
GAAAAGGGGCCGATGTTGGGGGTGCGGAGGTGAGAATCGGCAGGGAAGCGGGTGCGGGCGGGGATTACCCCACCCGAATTTCCCCACTTCCGATACAGAGGTGAGCCTCCTGGTCGTAGATGACCCCGAACTGTCCCGGGGCAATGCCTTGTATCGGGTCATCGCTGACAATTTGATAGTCATTGCTTCCCAACGGTGTCAGCAGGCCCGGGTGCCAGGTCTCGGTATGGCGCACCTTGAACCGGATAGGCTGGGGATCCGTGCGACTCCACGGATTGTCGGTGATGAAATGGAAGCCGGTGAGCCGGAAGCTGTGGCCGTACTGCAGCTGGGTGTCGTAGCCTCGCGACACGTAGAGCACGTTCCGCTCCACATCCTTGTCGATGACAAACCAAGGCCCGCCACTCAGTCCCAGTCCCTTCCGTTGTCCGATGGTGTGGAACCAATAGCCCTTGTGCTCGCCGATGACCTTCCCCGTCTCTTGCTCGATGATGCGCCCTGGCTGCTCGCCGAGGAAGCGGCGGATGAAGTCGTTGTAATTGATTTTACCCAGGAAGCAGATGCCCTGGCTGTCCTTGCGGGCGGCGCTGGGCAACCGGGCCTCGCGGGCGATGTCGCGTACCTCGCTCTTGAGCAGTCGTCCCAGCGGAAACCAGAGCTTGGCCACCTGCAGGTAGGTGATTTGGGCCAGGAAGTCGGTCTGGTCCTTCACCGGGTCCTTGGCGGTGGCCAGCCAGGTACGCCCGTCCTTGACGCAGGTGTCGGCGTAGTGGCCGGTTACAATCTTGTCGTAGGCGTGGCCCACTTTCTCCTCGAAGCGGCCGAACTTGATGAGCCGGTTGCACATCACGTCGGGGTTGGGGGTCAGTCCCTGTCGTACCTTGTCGATGGTGTAGGCCACCACGCGGTCCCAGTACTCCTGCTGCAGGTCCACGATGTCGAGGTGCAGGCCGTACTTGCGGGCGGTGGCCGTAGCCAGTTCGATGTCCTCTTCCGAGGTGCAGGTCAGTCCGTCCTGGTTGTCCATACCTATCTTTATATAGAAGAGGTCGGGGCGGTAGCCCTGTTCGCAAAGGAGGTGGACCGCCACAGCACTGTCCACGCCTCCTGAAATGAGTGTCGCTATCTTCATGGGTAAATGCGTTTGATTAAGTCGCTGCGTCCGATGCGCTTCAGCGCGGCGATGATGGCCTTGCGTTCCTCCGGCTTGTACCAGAAGAAGAACATCCGCTGGGCTAGTTTCTCGCGCTGGGTCTTCGCCGAGAAGACAGGCTGGAGCGTGTAGGGATGGAAGCCGGTGTACCAGGTCTCGGTGGCCACGGTCATGGGGGTGGGAGTGAAGTCCTGCACCTGCTCCAGGTGGAAGTCCAGCTGCCGGGTGATGGCCGCCAGCTCCGCCATGTCCGCTTCCGTGCACCCCGGGTGGCTGCTGATGAAGTAGGGGATGAGCTGCTGCCGCAATCCCTGTTCCTGGTTCAGGCGGTCGAAGATGCGCTTGAAGCGGTAGAACTGTTCGAACGGCGGTTTGCGCATGAGGTAAAGCACCCGGTCGGACGTATGTTCAGGTGCCACCTTCAGCCGTCCGCTCACGTGGCGGACAATCAGCTCGCGGGTGTATTCCTCGGTTGCCCGGTCCACCTCCTTGTCACCGGTCTTGTGGAGCAGGAGGTCGTAGCGCACCCCGCTGCCGATGAAGCTCTTCTTGATGCCCGGCAGGGCATCCACCGCCCGGTAGAGGGCCAAGAGCGGCCGGTGGTCATTGTTCAGGTTGGGACACACGGCAGGGTGGATCCACGAGGGCCGCTTGCAGCGGCGGCACAGGGACAGGTCCTTGCCGTGCATGGCGTACATGTTGGCAGATGGGCCACCCAGGTCGCTCAGATAGCCCTTGAAGTCGGGCAGGGCCGTGATGGCCTTCACCTCTCTCAGGACACTCTCCGGGCTGCGGCTCACGATGAACTTGCCCTGATGGGCGGAGATGGTGCAGAAGGCACAGCCGCCGAAACAGCCACGGTGCAGGTTGACCGAGAACTTGATCATCTCGTAGGCGGGGATGCGCTTGCCCTTGTACTTGGGGTGCGGCAGGCGGGTGTAGGGCAAGTCGAACGAGCGGTCCAGCTCGCCCTGGGTCATGGGCGGATAGGGCGCGTTGACCACCACCATCCGGTCGCCGGTGGCCTGGCAGATGCGGGCGGCTGCGTACTTGTTCGACTCTTCCTCAATGTGGCGGAAGTTCTGCGCCTGCTTCTTCTTGTCGGCCAGGCACTCCTCGTGCGAGAACAGGCATACGTCTTCCGCCTGGGGCACGAAGTCGGTCTGGCGCGTCATCCAGGCGGTCTGGGGCAGGTCGTGCGGCAGTTCCTTGCCCTCCTGCAGGCGTTGGCACAGGTCGATGATAGGCTTCTCGCCCATCCCGTAGATGAGGAGGTCGGCCTGTGCGTCCACAAGGATGGAGGGGCGCACACGGTCTTCCCAGTAGTCGTAGTGGGTGAGGCGGCGCAAGGAGGCCTCGATGCCACCCAGCACGACGGGCACGTCGGGGAAAAGCCGTTTCAGGATGTTCGTATAGACGATGCTGGGATACTCGGGCCGCAGATCGTGCCGTCCGTCCGGGGTGTAGGCATCCTCGCTGCGCAGACGCTTGTTGGCGGTGTACTTGTTCACCATGCTGTCCATACAGCCGGCGGACACTCCGAAGAACAGGCGCGGACGGCCCAGCTTCTTGAAGTCGCGCAGGTCATCGCGCCAGTTGGGCTGGGGTACGATGGCTACCCGCAGTCCTTGTGCCTCCAGGATGCGTCCGATGACAGCGGCACCGAACGAGGGATGGTCCACGTAGGCGTCGCCGCTGAAGAGGATGACATCCAGCTCGTCCCATCCCCGCAGCTCCACCTCCTTTTTGGTGGTCGGCAGCCAGTCGGTCAGGGAGCGTTGTGCTCGGTCATTCATGGGCGTTCACCTCCTTGCGGCGTTCCCAGTCGATGTAGAGCAGGATGAGCTGGTGCAGTCCGAATGCTTTCATGTTATTGTGGTAGATGACGTCGATGCAGAGGTCGAGCAGGTCCTTGCTGTTGGCTTCTGACGAGGCAATCAGTGAGCGGACGTTCAGCTTCAGCTTGTCGAGCACGCTCTCGTCCACGATGCCGTTGCTGTCAATCAGGTGTTGGAACAGGGCGTATTTCTCGATGGTCTGCAGGTGTGCTTCCGTGATGGTTATGCTGCGGGTTCCCGAAGGATTGGTCTGTAGGGTGTACATGTCTTCTGAATGTTTTAAAAAAGTTCATAACTACGAGCAAAGGTAGTGCTTTTTTGCCGAACGCCAAGGAATTGGGCAGGTAGTTTTGGCGTTTTTTCGGATTTTGGGGCATCGCGCGTCCCTTTTTTCGTACCTTTGCCGGCAGTTTTACTACAATTTACTTGACTATGCATACAAGACAAGAACAACTGGAGGCGTTCGGGCGGTTGCTCGACGTGCTCGACGAACTGCGGGTGAAGTGTCCGTGGGACCGCAAGCAAACCAACGAGAGCTTGCGGCCGAACACCATCGAGGAGGTGTACGAACTGTGTGACGCGCTGATGCGCGACGACCGGAAGAACATCTGCAAGGAACTGGGCGACGTACTGCTGCACGTGCTGTTCTACGCCAAGATTGGCAGCGAGACGGAGGCGTTCGACATCAAGGACGTGTGTGACCAATTGTGCGACAAGCTGATTTTCCGTCATCCGCACGTCTTTGGCGAGGTGAAGGCCGACACGGCCGAGAAGGTTTCGGAGAACTGGGAGCAGATCAAGCTCAAGGAGAAGGACGGCAACAAGACCGTGTTGAGTGGGGTGCCGGCGGCCCTTCCCTCGCTGATCAAGGCATACCGTGTCCAGGACAAGGCCCGCAATGTAGGTTTCGACTGGGAGCAGCGGGAGCAAGTCTGGACGAAGGTAAAGGAGGAAATCGGCGAATTTGAGGCCGAAGTGGCGCAGATGGATAAGGAACGTGCGGAGGCGGAGTTCGGTGATGTGCTGTTCAGCCTTGTCAACGCCGCCCGGCTCTATAAGATCAATCCCGACAACGCATTGGAGCGTACGAACCAGAAGTTCATCCGCCGTTTCAACTACCTGGAGGAGCAGACCCTGAGCCAGGGGAAACGCCTGGCGGACCTGTCGTTGGAGGAGATGGATGCCATCTGGAACGAGGCGAAGCGTTTGGGGCTCTGACGGTCGGAGCTGACGGTCGGCCGCAGGCCGGGGTCAGGGAAGTGGTGCGGCGCGCAGCTCCCAGCAGGCCACAGCCGCTGCGGCCGCCACGTTGAGTGAGTCCACTTCATGGAACATGGGGATGCGTACTACGAAGTCAGCAGAGGCGATGGTCGGCTCAGGCAGGCCGTCGCCTTCTGTGCCTAAGACGATGGCCAGCCGTTCCACCGCCTTCAGCGCAGGGTGGTCGATAGGGAGGGAGCGGTCGGTCAGTGCCATGGCGGCGGTCTGAAAGCCATAGGCGTGGAGCGAAGGAAGGGGTTCGTCTAACCAGGTCCAGGGCACTAAGAACACGCTGCCCATCGACACGCGGACAGCCCGGCGGTTGAGTGGGTCGCACGAGGTGCGGGTCAGCAGCACCCCGTCTATGCCCAGTGCGGCCGCCGATCGGAAGATGGCGCCGATGTTGGTCGTATCGACCACGCTGTCGATGACCACGAGGCGGCGTGCCCCGTTGCAGATGTCGGCCACCGTGGGCAGGCGCAGGGGGCGGCGCAAGGCGCAGAGGACACCCCGCGTCAGCGTGTAGCCGGTCAGGGAGGCCAGCAGCTCGCGTGGTCCGGTATAGACGGGCAACCCGTCACATTGTGCGATGAGGTCGGCGGCATCTCCTGTCAGGTGGCGCCGTTCGCACAGCAGTGCTACGGGCTCGTATCCCGCACGGAGTGCCACGCGGATGACTTTCGGGCTTTCGGCAATGAACAAGCCTTGTTCGGATTCGGTGCGTTGGCGCAGCTGCGCCTCTGTCAGGGCGCTGAACACTTCAACGCCGGGGTGGTTCAAGGAGGTGATTTCGATGATGGGCATCTTAGTAGAAGGTGTTGAGGGTGATAGGTATGAAAAGGTCAAGGCCGCAGGTAACCCAGCACCGCTTGCATCAGGCGGTCGCGGGCGGCTGGCTCAAGAATGCTCTCAAAGGGGAAACCCAGTACGAAGGTGCCGTTGGGCGAGGCCACGGCGGCACTGTAGCCACCGTTCGTATAGACCAAGGGCGTGAAGCCCTGGCCCACCGGCAGTAGGCATTCCGGACGAGGAACGGCGTATGTCACCTCGTTCAGGCCCCGGGCGATGGTCATCCGCAGCTGCTGTCCGTGCAGGGCTCCGTCGGTTCCCACGGGCAGGCTGCCGCCGTAGCTGCAGCCCAGTACGTCCTGCAGGAAGCGGGCGTCGGTCTGCGCCGCACCGATGCAGGAGCCGCTCAACAGCAGTTTGCCGCCTTGCGACAGGTAGGCCCGGAGGGCTGTCCGCAGGGCAGGGGAGAACGGCGTCTGCTCCGCCCCTGCGATGTAGTCCACCAATGCGTAGTCCTGCAGTCGGGTGGTGCCGCTCTCCACGGTCTCGCTGCTGCACGACACGAACGAGTAGCCACCCGCGTGCTGCAAGGCTTTCCCGTGCAGGAACGGATAGTCGAACGTGTTGCCCGCCACGGTACGTCCCTCCAGCTCACTGCCGCTGTAGCCCAGTCCGTCGGGCGTTTCCAGTCCCGGTCGGGTACGGTCGAAGTTCTGCTGGTAGCCGCAGTAGGCGGTGGAGCTGAGGTAGGGGAGGCCCGGGTCGGCGGTCAGGTCGAACCCCTGCTGTTGCGAGGTGTTGATGGCGGCAGGCCCAGAGGTGCGGTGGAATCCGTTGACAATTAATACGGTGCCCCGGCTGTGGGGTGCCTTGTAGGCGGTGAGTGTTTCCGAGGGGAAGCTTTCTCCTCCCTTGTTGACCGCCGTCACCCGGAAGCTGTAGGTCAGTCCCGGCTCCACTTTGGCAGTAAAGGAGGGCTGGCTCACGTAGGTGCCGTTGTCAAATCCGCCGCGTCCCACTCGGGTATAGACCACGTAGCCCTGCGGCTGGGCGGTCGGCTCCAGCGGGTCCTCCACCGGTTGCCAGTGCAGCTCGAAGGTGTTCTTTTTCTTCCCCTCCCGGACGGCGAAATGACGGACCGGGAGCGGTTGCACCGTATAGCGTTCGCCGTGTTGGGTGGCGATGAATTTCAGCAGCGACTTATAGACGGAGCGTCCCACGGCGAACTGGAAATCGGGACGGTAGCCCCACTGCAGATCGGCGAAATTCTGGTGCGAGAGCAGTTCCAGAATCATCGAGGGCACTTCGGGCAGGCGGGTCTCGCTGTAGTTGCGGTTCCACAGGCTGCGCCGCGCCCAGTCGGTGCCGAGCACGGGAGCCAGGTCGCGCTGGAGTCCCGTCAGCACCAGGTCGGCCAGGTCGCGGGAGGCGTAGCGCGAGGCTCCGCAGCCCAACCGGCCTTCGTTGAACTGTGTGGTGTAGATGCCCAGCGAGCCCACCAGCGCGTCATCGGTCTTGAAGCCCGCGTCGCTGTGCAGTCCCAGGGTCAGTTCGATGGGCACGCGCAGTCCCTCTCCTTGGGGATGGTAGGCAGAGCCGCCCGCCAGGTAGTTCACGGTGAGCGAGCGGGCGTTGATGTCGTCGTTGTAGTCGTTCTGTCCCCCGCTTTTGCTATACACCGGGTAGGGCATTCCCGCCCATTGTGCCCAGTAGCGCGCTCCTTCGAGGTAGCGGGGCAATCCGCTCACACTTCCTCCCCGCACGATGTTCCCCTTGCCGCCGCCGAACCTTACGGCATCTGCGCAGACCACTCCCTTCTCCCGGCTCTCGTTGCTCAGGGTCACCATGCCGTAGTCATTGGCTCCTTGGTCGAACTCGAAGGTGCCCAGATAGACCCACGTGCCGCCGCCCATCCGCTGGTTGACGCTGAATTCCGTCGCGCCTCCCTTGTGGAAGACGGTGTATCGGGCGTCCGTCACGCTCTCGGGCAGGCTGCGGTAGCTCACATACACGGCATAGCGGCCCGTCTCGGGGATATGGGGTATCCATTCGGCGAACGCCTTTTCCGGTTTTCCGTAGGTGGGGATGACACGGGCGGTCCCGTCCTCAAACGGATTGTGTCCGTCGGGATAAGCCGCGTATTTCTGCGCGAAGCCCGTTCCCGGTGCCGTGCTCCAGCGGTACTTCCGGTAGTTCACCTCCAAGTAGCGGCTGCCCGCCGTACAGGTGTTGTTGTCCACGATGACCTCGTGCAGCTGCCGGTCACGCTCACGGGGCGTGAAGACCACGGCCCCCGCGTTCTCCAGCATGGGCAGGAGGTACGGCACGACAAACGACTGTGTGAACAGGTCCTCCGTGGTGCAGAACAGGCGGGGCCGTTGCCACTTCCACTGGCCGGAAGCGTTCTGGTAATACCGTCCGTGGCTTTGCCACACGGCCAGGTGCCGTCCGTCCAGTCCCTGCGTGATGCGATAGGGGCGCGACAGGTTCCGGGTCCAGGGTGCCTCGTCCGTCCCGATGCCTTTGAACAGGCGGCTGTCGTCCTTCTTGCGGCGCAGCGCGTTGGGCACCAGTTCCTCGATGGGCCGCCCGTCCGCATAGAGGGTCGTGCGGTAATAGTTCACGGGCCCCGGCAGTGTCTGCCGAATGGTCCGGTAAATGGCGGAAGTGTTCGCTTCGGTGAACGGCTGGTAGCCGAAGGTCGGGGTGGCATAGACCCGCAGTTCCCTGCGTTCATGGTCGATGTCCACCTTCTCCAGTTGGCACTTGCCGATGTCGGCCGTCACCGTCGAATAGTTCTCGAAGAAAGCCGCCAAGCGTTCCTTCACGGTGTTCTCCAAGCTTTGGGCGGAGAGCGGCAGGGGAAGGAGGGCGGCGAGGGAGATAAGCAGCGGTCTCAATGTAGTATAGTTTTTGGTGAAGTCCGGGCATTTACTGCCCGATGACGAATTTCTCAGGATGCTTGCCCGTCACGTCCTTGAAGTAGGCCTTGATTTCGCGCATGTCCGCCTCGATGTCACCCGTCGGCCGGATGACCTTGGTCAGGCTGATGCGCTTCTTCGCATAATCAAACGCCGTCAGCACGATGGGAATGTCTGCCGCTAAGGCGATGTAGTAGAATCCCTTCTTCCAGTCCGGATTGGCGGAGCGGGTTCCTTCGGGCGTGATGGCCAAGTGGAAAGTCTTTCTTTCGCGGGCGACAGCCGCTACCGCTTCCACGGTGGAAGAATGCTTCTTCCGTTCGATCGGGATGCCTCCCATCCAGCGGAAGAGATAGCCGAGGGGGAAGAAGAACCACTCCTTCTTCATCATGAACCCCGAGTCCCAGCCGATGGAGGCGATGGCCACCTTGCCCAGGAAGAGGTCCCAGTTCGACGTGTGGGGAGCGACACAATAGATGCACTTGTCAAAGGCCGGGACGGAGACTTCTTCGCTCCATCCCAGCACTTTGTGGTAGATGAACCGGCAGATGGCTTGTTTCATGGCACTATGTCTGTCGGAGGATTATTCACCCAGCTGCTGGAGGATGTCCTGCACCTCGGTGTTGAAGTCGTTCTGCAGTTTCTTGTAGAAGCCCTTGGTGTTGCCCGGCTCCGTGTGGCTGATGCGGCGGATGATGTCCTGGCGCAGGTTCATGATGCGCATGAACTGCTTGGCCGCGTTGTCCGACTTCTCGCCCTGGTTCTCCAGGGTGGTCACGATGCACAGACCGGCAATGGTCTCGGTGATATAGTTGACGTTCTTCTTCAGGTTTTTTCTACTTGCCATAATCGTAAAATTTAAAAGGTTGTTGATTGAGGGGTAAAGGTACGCCTTTCTTTTCACATCTGCAAGTTTTTTCGTCCTTTTTCACTGTCGGACCGCCGGAAGGGGCAAGATGTCACTTCCCGGTCTCCGCGAAGGCCTCCATGATGGCGGTAGGTCGTCCGTCGTCGGTGAAGGCTCCCAGCCGGTACGTCCCGGGCTTGCATTCCGGTTCCCAGTAGAACACCCCCTTGCAGCGCCCGTCCGTGTCCTCACGGGCCGAGGTGAGGAGCCGCTTCAGCAAGGTCTTGCCCTGCTGCAGCACGGCGTCACTGGCCAGCCGGCCCTGGTCATCGGCACATTCCATGCCCGTCTCCACAATCATCACGTCGCACTGGTAGCGTGCTCCCACCTTCTTGATGTTCTGGATGCAGTCATCAAGGGGCTTTTCGGCGGTGTAGTCCGGATGTTCCTGCTTCGTCCAGTAGGGGTAGATGGACATCCCGATCATGTCCCATTTGCCGCCGTTCTTCTTCAGCTCGTCGAAGAACCACGTATAGAGCCCCTGGTCGTAGCCGTTGTCCAGGTGCACGATGACGATGGCCTCGGGGAAGACCTCCTTCACCGCGTCATAGCCCGTGGCGATGAACGCGCCGAGGTTGGCCCAGTTCTTCGGGTATTTCACCTCCGTCGAGGTCCAGCCCGTGCCCTTTACCTCGTTCGCCTTGATGTCCCACGAGGCACCGCTCAAGGCCGCGTCCTCGTCCCACAGCAGGCCCGGCCGTATCTCGTTGCCCACCTGTACCCACTTGGGCGAGATGCCCTTCGCTTTCAGTGCCTGTAGCGCCTCGCGCGTATGGTCGGCGAGGGCCTTCTTCAGGTCCGCCAGTCCCAGTCCCTTCCAGGCGGCCGGCTTGTGCTGCTGCCCCGGGTCGGCCCACCCGTCGCTGTAATGGAAGTCCACCATCACGTCCATGCCCAGGTCGGCGGCCCGCCGCGCCTTTGCCGTGAGGTCAGCAATGTTGCACCAGTTCCCCTGCTCCTTCGGATCTACCCACACCCGCAGTCGGATCGCGTCCAGCCCCAGTTCCTTCATCAGGGCGGTGCACTCGCGCTCCTCGCCCTTCGCGTTGTAGAACTTGTGCCCCTTGCTCTCCATTTCCGTCACCCAGCTGATGTCCGCTCCTTCCGCAAAGCCGTTCTCGCCCGTAGCCGGTAGCTCTGGCTGGTCCGGCTCCATGTCCTGTCCTTCGTTCTTACTGGATGAGCCGCATCCCCAGCCCATCGCCATCCCTGCCACTACCAGCAGGATGTTTCTCCATTCTCGGTTGTTTTTCATGATTCGTCAATAATTGATAAATGATTCATCATAGTGTTCCCTTGCTCGACGGCACCTCATAGTGGTAGATGTCCCGTCGCACCGCCATCTTGATGCTGCGGGCCAGTGCCTTGAAGATGCCCTCAATCTTGTGGTGCTCGTTCTGTCCCTCCGCCCGGATATTCAGGTTCATGCGCGCGGCATCGCTGAGCGACTTGAAGAAATGCAGGAACATCTCTGTCGGCATGTCGCCGATGCGTTCCCGGCGGAACTCCGCGTCCCACACCAACCACGGACGGCCGCCGAAGTCGAGGCTCACCTGGCACAGGCAGTCATCCATGGGCAGGCAGAAGCCGTAGCGCTCGATGCCCCGCTTGCTGCCCAGTGCCTGGTAGAGGCAGTCTCCCAGCGCGATGGCCGTGTCCTCGATGGTATGGTGCTCGTCCACGTGCAGGTCGCCCTTCACCTGGATGGTCAGGTCCAGCCCCCCGTGCTTTCCGATCTGTTCCAGCATGTGGTCGAAGAAGCCCAGGCCGGTATGGATGTCGCAGCGTCCGGTCCCGTCCAGGTTCACGCGCACGAGGATGTCCGTCTCTTTCGTCGTGCGCCGCGTTTCCGCAGTCCGTTCGCCGGCGAAAAGGAACTCCGTCACGCGGTCCCAGTCGGTCGTGGCAAGCGCGCAAGCGGCTTGTTGCTCCGGTGTGAGCGCGGTCGTGTCCGGCTGCAGCAAGATGGCCCGGCAGCCCAGGTTCACGGCCAGCTGTACGTCCGTGGGCCGGTCGCCGATGACGAAGCTGCCCGGCAGGTCATACGCCGGGTTGTTCAGGTACTTGCCCAGCATCCCTGTGCCCGGCTTGCGGGTCAGTGCGTGCTCGGCCGGAAGGGTAGGGTCGATGAAAACCTCGTCAAAATCGATGCCTTCGCCCGCCAATGTCTGCATCACTAAGCGGTGGACCGGCCAGAACGTGTCTTCCGGAAACGAGGTAGTGCCCAGTCCGTCCTGGTTCGTCACTAAGGCGAACTCGAAGTCCAGCTGCTGGCGGACAAAGTGCAGGTTGCGCATCACCTTGGGGTAGAACTCCAGTTTCTCAAACGCGTCGAGCTGGTAATCGACGGGCGGCTCGATGACGAGTGTCCCGTCGCGGTCGATGAACAATACTTTCTTTTTCATGGCCGTCAGTTATTGAGGGGGGGCTCAGGGTTCCATTTCCGCAGCGCCTCTAACAGCGCGTCGTTTTCGGGACGGGTGCCGATGGTGACCCGCAGGCAGTCCTGGCAGAGGGTCACGTTGGTGCGGTTGCGCACGATGATGCCCGCATCCACTAAGTAGCGGTAGATGGCCGTGGCGTCGGTGACGCGCGCCAAGAAGAAATTCGCGTCGGTGGGGAAGACGGTGCGGCACAGGGGCAACCGGGCGAACTCTCCGGCCAGCCGCTCCCGTTCCTCCAGCAGCGTGGTCACCCATTGCCGCACCTCGTGCTGCTGCTCCAACTGGCCGATGGCGGCCTCCTGCGTCAGCCGGTTCACGTTGTACGGGTATTTCACCTTGTTCAGGATGCCGATGATGGCTTCCGAGGCGAACGCCATGCCTAAGCGGATGGCGGCGCAACCCCAGGCCTTGCTGAAGGTGTTGAGCACTATCAGGTTGGGATGCTCGTCCAGCTCCAGCCGGAACGGCCGTTCGGAGGAGAAGTCCGAGTAGGCCTCGTCGATGACCACGATTCCCTGGAACTCGCGGAGCACCTGGAGGACCTCCTGGCGGTCCATCAGGTTGCCCGTCGGGTTGTTCGGGCTGCAGATCCAGATGACCTTCGTCCGTTCGTCACCGGCGGCCAGCAGCCGTTCGGCCGACAGCTGGAAACGTTCGTCGAGGCGCACCGGCCGGTACTCCACGTCATTGATGTCGGCGCACACCTGGTACATTCCATAGGTCGGGTCGATGGCCACCACGTTGTCCTTGCCCGGGCATGTGAAGCAGCGATAGACCAGGTCGATGGCCTCGTCGCTGCCGTTGCCGAGGAAAATTTGTCCGGTCCGTACTCCCTTTGCCGGAGCGATGAGCGCCTTCAGCTCCCGTTGCAGCGGGTCTGGGTAACGGTTGTTGGGGGTGTTGTACGGGTTCTCGTTCGCGTCGAGGAAGACCGAGGCCTCCTTGCCGCTGTATTCGTCGCGGGCCGAGGAATAGGGCTTCAGCGCCCAGATGTTCGGCCTTGTCAGTTCGTTCAATGGTTTCATGTCGTAGCAGGGTTTAGTCGTTCATTCTTACCGTGACGGCGTTCTTGTGCGCGTCCAACTGTTCGCCGGCCGCCATCTCCTGGATGACCGGTCCCAGTCGGCGGATGCCTTCACGGGTGATTTCCTGGAAAGTAATCTTGCGGATGAAGCTGTCCAACGAGACACCACTATACGCCTTCGCGTAGCCGTTCGTGGGCAGCGTATGGTTGGTGCCCGAGGCATAGTCGCCCGCGCTTTCCGGCGCGTACGCGCCCAGGAAGACCGAGCCGGCGTTCACCACCCGTTCGGCCACCGTCAGGTAGTCCTCCGTCTCCACAATCAGGTGCTCCGGTGCATATTCGTTGGTCATCTCCACGGCCGTGTCCAGGTCCTTTACCAGCACGAGCCGGCTGTTCTCCAAGGACCGCGCCGCCAGTTCGCGCCGGGGCAGCAGGGCCAGCTGGCGCTCCACTTCCTGGATGGTGGCCTCTAACAGTGTCCGCGACGTGGTGATGAGGAGCGCCTGGCTGTCCGCACCGTGCT
The DNA here is from genome assembly GCA_029218405.1 of Bacteroidales bacterium. Taxonomy (GTDB): domain Bacteria; phylum Bacteroidota; class Bacteroidia; order Bacteroidales; family Bacteroidaceae; genus Phocaeicola. Next base: position 1,511 of record JAQXRG010000021.1, on the reverse strand, counting down.
CTGCCTGCGAGAGGAGGTCGGCGGCCACGAACGCGGGACGGGCTGTCTCATCGGCCAGCACGCACACTTCCGAGGGGCCGGCCGGCATGTCAATGGCCACGTCGCACAGCGACACCTGCTGTTTGGCGGCGGTGACATACTGGTTGCCCGGGCCGAATATCTTGTACACTTTGGGCACCGACTCCGTGCCGTACGCCATTGCGCCGATGGCCTGCACGCCCCCTGCCTTGAACACGCGGCTCACCCCCGCCGTACGGGCGGCGAACAGGATGGCGGGCGGGATGCGCCCTTCGCGGTTGGGCGGGGTGCAGAGCACGATTTCGCGGCAGCCAGCGATGCGGGCCGGGGTGGCCAGCATCAGTACGGTGGAGAACAGAGGCGCCGTGCCCCCGGGAATGTAGAGACCCACCTTCTCGATGGCCACCGCCTTCTGCCAGCAGCACACGCCGGGAGTGGTCTCCACCTTCCGTCCCTCGAACCGCTGGGCGGCGTGGAACGTGCTGATGTTGCGGTAGGCCGTCACGATGGCCTCCTTCAGCGCGGGGCTGACCAGGGTCTCGGCTTCCGCGAACTCCTCCTCGCTGACGCACAGCGTGTCGAGCCGCACCTTGTCAAACCGCTCTTCTAACTCCAGTACGGCACGGTCGCCTTCCGTGCGCACCCGTTCCAGTACGTCGCGCACGGTCTCGCGCAGCGCTTCCGTATTCATCGTATTCCGTCGGAACAGGCTGTCCCATTCCGATCGCTCCGGATAGTAAATCGTTTTCATAAGCTGTGTAGGCTGTTTGCTGACGTTATTATAGAATCATTTTCTCAATCGGGATGACCAGGATGCCCTGTGCGCCCAGTGCCTTCAGCTTGCCGATGATGTCCCAGAAGCACTTCTGGTCAAGCACCGTGTGCACGCTGCTCCATCCTTCGGTGGCCAACGGCATGATGGTGGGGCTCTTCACGCCCGGCAGCACGGCGATGATTTCGTCCAGCTTGTCCGTCGGCGCGTTCATCAGCACATACTTCTTGTCCTCAGCCGCCTTCACCGCGCTGATGCGGAACAGCAGCTCGTCCAGCACCGCCTTCTTTTCCTCGCTCAGGTGAGGATATCCGATGAGCAGCGCCTCGCTCCGCATCACCGTCTCCACCTCCTTCAGGTTGTTGCTGATGAGGGTGGAGCCGGAGCTGACGATGTCGAAGATAGCGTCGGCCAGTCCGATGCCCGGCGCGATTTCCACCGAACCGGTGATGACATGGATGTCGGCGCGGATGCCCTGCTTGTCCAGGTAGTCTTGCAGGATGACCGGGTAGGAGGTGGCAATCTTCTTGCCCTCAAACCACTGCGGTCCCTCGTACGCCTCTTCCTTGTGGATGGCCAGTGAGAGGCGGCACTTGCTGAAGCCTAAGCGGTAGATGATGTCGGCTTTCTCCTGCCGTTCCACGAATTCGTTCTCTCCCACGATACCCAGGTCGGCCACGCCGGAGGCCACGCACTGTGGGATGTCGTCATCGCGCAGGAA
>JAQXRG010000020.1 GCA_029218405.1 Bacteroidales bacterium | reverse complement strand
CAGACGGGAAAACTGGAGATGGTTCAAGCCTGTCAAGGCACGAAAACTTTTTGGATTATCTTTATGCTCGCTATAATTCATGGTACAAAGATACGCGTATGCGCGATATATAACAAATCTAATCTACATTAACTCTATTATAGGAAGCGGACTTTATGGAAAAGGAGCCCTTCTCCATAAAGTCCGCCCTATCAGGTTACCAATAGAATCTTCCAGTCGTTACTTTGCCCAGAAAATCTTGATGTAAGCATCGTCCGTACCACCCATGGACTGCAACTGCGCGTTGTAGTTGTCCACATTGTTGTTACGCTCAGAGGACGGGTAGCGGACACGGTTCGGCAGACTCTTCAGCAACTGTGCTGTCGGGTCACTGGGCGAGTACAGCTGCGGATAGCCCGTACGACGAACCTCGTTCCATGCCTGAGTGGACTGCAGATAGCCAAAGTTCAGCCATTTCTGCTGAATCAGCACTTCCAGCTTGTTGGCAGCCTTGTCCCAGAGTTCAGCAGCGAATGCCTCCACGTCAGCTTCGGCCGGTTCAGTACCCTTGAAGCCATAAGAACTTGTGCTGGCTGCGTTGCAGTCGAAGTAATACTTGGTAGAGTTCACCACACCAGCGACGAAAGCCTCCTTGGCATCTCCGTTGGCCCAGCCGTTCAGGTAAGCCTCAGCACGGAGGAAATCCACTTCAGCCGTCATGATGACCGGGTGACGGAGATACTGGTTGTAGATGACGGTCGTCGAGTCGATACGGGAATAAACGCGCTTGTCCTCGGTATAGGAAATGTTGGTTTCCTGAACGCCATACTCCTCGTGAGTGGACAAGCCCTTGTACTGTCCGGCAGCGTTCTTCGAATACATGATGGGCAGACGATAGTCGTTGATACCAACTGTGTTCTCGGTCAACAGCACATCCAGCATGGCCTGGTTTGCACGGCTGTGATCCTTGTAACCGTCGCGGATAGCATCAGAGAAATTGAAATGGTCCGTGCTGCCGTCATCACCCACCAGGCTGATGTTGTCAGCGAACGTAGTGGAAATGGGCAGGTTGCCATTCAGAATCTCGGCAACAGCGGCCTTACCAGCGCCGGCCAGCGAGCCTTGGGAAGACACGCGGACAGCTAGACGGAGACGCAGATTGTTACAGTACTTCATCCATTTGTCCAAATCGCCCTTGCAGATAAAGTCCTGTGAAGGCAGGGCGGAAGCGGTAGTAGCGGCCAGGTTGCCCTTCATGGAAGCGATCTCCTTGTAGATTTCGCCCAAACGGCCCAACACCATCGTGTACAAGTCCGTAGCCTTATCATACGAAGGATAAGAACCAGCCACATCGCCCGTGATACCCAGATAACCGGCCTTGCTGAACGGCACGTCACCGAAGATGTCGATAAGCTGTGTCAGGTGGTCATACAGGAAGATTTCAGAGAGGTCCAAGAAAATCTTGTCATTCTTCTGCGCCTGTTCGTCTTCATTTTCATAGACATTCTGCAAGGCTCTGTACTGTGCCAGCACCTGGTAGAAGTTTTCCCAGCGGTTGTTAGCATACGAGTCCTGTGCGGAGTAGAGGGCACCCGGAGAGTTGGTGAAACCGATGGTCTGGGCATACTTGCCGATGATGCCGTTGTCCCATGTGTACATACGCCAGTAGGTGTTGTAGGTGTACTGCTTTCCGGCATAGAACAGACCTGTCATCAATTTGTCGCACGACGCTTTCGTCGTCTGTGCAGGGTTGTCATACTTGCTGGAGTAGTCATCGTCCGAACAAGCTCCCATCAGGAAAAGGGAAGCAACCCCTACGAATAAGGTATATATCTTTTTCATTTTTTCAATCAATTAGATAGTAACACATAATAAATTAGAAGCTGGCACGCAGTGAGAAACCGAACGAACGGGTAGTGGCGGTAGAACCACCGATGTAAGACTGGGCAATCCAGCTGGTACCGTCAGTAGCTTCAGCGTCGAAGATGGGCAGGTTCTTGTACAGATAGAACAAGTTACGTCCATAGACACTCAACTGCAGACTCTTGCAGTGGAACTTCTCGGTGATGGACTTCGGGAAGTTGTAACCGATGGTCAGCTCACGCAGTTTCACATAATCGTTCGAGAACGAGCTGTGAGAGTAGTAAGTCACGTCAGACGGGTCGTAACCACCCCAGTTGTACGTCCAGTTCATCAGCTTGTCCGCACCAATCATCTTGGTGTTCTTGTTGCCGTTTTCGTCCACACCGTCCAGGATGATACCGTTGTCGTGAATCTTTTCTCCATTCGGTCCAGCAGTTCCACTGTAAGGAACGCATTCCATGTTCTCGTTCAGGTAATAGGTCAGACCCTTGCCTGCGCCATCGTGTGCCCACAAGGTTTCCTCCAACGCACCACGACCCATCATGTACTGGTACGGCATGTTGAACACGTCGCCACCGATACGGAAGTCGAGGGAAGCGTCTAAGAAGAAGTTCTTGTAACCCAGCGAAGCGGCGAAGCCACCGGTAGCGTCCGGCATGGCGTTGCCCACCTTCACCCAGTCATCGGTCAGCTTGTACAGACCGTTCGAAGCAATGATGTACTCACCCTTCTCGTTCTTGGCAGGAGCCAGTGCATAGAAGTCACCCATGGCCTGACCCACGTAAGAACGGAGATACATGGAGCCGTTGTCCCAGTTCTCGTGCTGGATATAATCCACACCGTCGTTCAGCTTCGTCACCTTGTTCTTGTTGAACGAGATGTTTCCTCTCAAATCCAGGTGCCAGTCTTTCGTGTCCACCAATGTGCCATAAACAGAGAATTCAAGACCGCTGTTCTGCAGCTCACCAATGTTCATCAGGATAGAGCCACCACCCGAAGACATCGGCATCGTAGTCTGCAGAATCTGGTCCTTCACGGTGTTGGTATAGTAAGAAGCCTCGAAGCCCAGCCGGTTGCCGAAGAACTTGCCTTCCAGACCGAATTCCCATTCGTACTTCTTTTCAGGCTTGATGCTGTTGTTACCTACCGAAGTCGGAATCTGGTTGTAGATGAAACCGCCTGCGGTGTTCTGGTTGTAAGCCTGGGTGGCCTTGTAGATTTCAGGAGCGTTACCCACGATACCGAACGAGGCGCGTACCTTACCGTAATCGAACCATGTCGGCTTCTTCTCGCCCAAGAGTTCAGAGAATACGACACTGGCGTTGGCAGACGGGTAAACGAACGAGTTGTTGCCCTTGGCCAGGGTAGAGATCTTTTCCGAACGGATGGTACCTTCCAGGTATCCCCAGTTAGAGTACGACAGCGAAGCGGTACCCAGCAAAGCGGTCTTCAGGAATTCCTGCTTGGTCATGCTGGAGTTCGGCGTGTTCTTGGAGGCGTTGATGTGGAACCAGTTCTCAACGGTCAGACCACCGTTTGTGCTGACACCCGATACGAAATAGTTCTCCTGACGTGCCTGCCAGCCGGCGTTGGCGGTCAAGCCAATCTTCTCGGTCAGCTGCTTGTCGAACATCAGCATCGCGTCGAAGTAATAGATTTCATAGCGCTTGTTCTGCAGCGAGTAGTAACCACTCATGCTGCCGAAAGCGTTCGATGCAGTTGTCTTTTCCTTCAACTCAATCTTTTCGGTCGTGTAGTCGGTAGCCACACGCGTACGCAAGGTCAGTCCCTTGATGATTTCCCAGCTCGGAGTGACACTGGCAATCAGTCGGTTGTTGTTTTCCTCCTGTTTTTTACCGTAAATATTCCAGAAGTATTCATCCACCAATGAGCCGCAGGAAGGCGAATAGGCAAAACCTTCTTCGGGATTCTCATGATTGGAAGCGGAATAAACACGGTTCATGTAACCGGCTTTTGTCACTGTATGCTCGCGCAAGTACTTCACATCATCGAAAGCACCGAACATACCACCAAAGTTGGTCACCAAGCGAGACATACGATAAGCACGGTTGTCCACATCCTGCAGGATGTAATTGGCAGAGTAGTCAATCTTGATGTTGTCGATGATGTTGTAGCTACCCGTCAACGAGAAGTTGTGCTTCTTGTACGAAGAGTTGTATTGGGTCGGGATGTTATCTACATACGTATAAGAGAAACGCATGTTGCCATGGTCATTCGCCTTGGTGATACCCAAGTTGTACTGCTGGTTGAAGCCCGTACGGAACACATCATTCCAAGGGTTCTCGTTCTGCGGCACATACTTACGCATGGTTCCGTCGTAGTAGTACACCTCACGGCCATCGTAGGCAGGGCCCCAGTAGTTGGTCGTATTGGCAGCACCAATCCGTTCCGCCCCGTTCTTGTCGGTGAACTTGTAGAAACCGTCCTCTGTCCAGTTGGAGCCTGTGCGGCGTTCTACCGGATTGGCCTTACCAAACTGGTCCTGGAACTTCGGCATGTAAGCCACAAAGTCAGCGGTCACGCTGGCGTTGAAGTCAACACCGATACCCTTTGAGCCCTTACCCGTCTTAGTGGTAATCAGCACGACGCCGTTGGCACCTTCCGAACCGTACAGTGCGGATGCGGACGCGCCCTTCAGGATAGACAGGTTCTCAATATCCTCCGGGTTGATATCGGCCAAACCGTTGGACTGCACACGCTGGTTGCCCCAATAGCCATCGTTATTGGCATCACCGTTACGGACAGGCACACCGTCAATCACCACCAACGGCTGGTTGGAGCCCGTGATGGAGTTCAAACCACGCACATTAATAGAAATAGAACCGGTAGCACCACCCGGAGCCGTCTGGATACGCACACCAGCTGCCTTACCATAGAGGGCGGAACCCAAGTTAGGAGATGCGGTCTTGATAAGGTCACCTGCACCTACCGAGCTAACGGCGTAACCCAGTTTCTTGGCATCCTTCTTGATACCCAATGCCGTCACCACGACTTCTTCCAACTGCTGGGAGTCATCTTTCAGGGTAACGGTCAGCGGCTGTCCGTTGAAGACAATCTCCTGTGTCTCGTAGCCCACGAACGAAATCTGGATGATGTCCCCCTTCTTCACGCCTGAGAGGGAGAAGTCGCCGTCCAGACCGGTGATGGTACCGTTGGTGGTACCCTTGACAACTACCGACGCTCCAATGACGGTCTCGCCCGTAGCGTCCTTCACAACACCTGTACAAGTTCCCGCCTGCTGAACGGACCGGATGCCGTCCACATGGGGGAGTGTTTCAGCATACATCGCGCCCATGGAGGCGGCGCCCATCAGGGCGATCATCATGCTGACTGATTTTACTCGCTTTGACATAATTGTTACTATTAAGTTTATAATTGGTTAGGATTAT
>JAQXRG010000019.1 GCA_029218405.1 Bacteroidales bacterium | reverse complement strand
ACGGGGGTTGTTCATTCGCATCGACATGTCTTTCTCCTGACAGGCGGCCATACACAATACGGCGGCGATGATTCCTCCCATTCTTGTTAGCTTATTCATCACTTTTTTGTTTCTTGTCTTTATTGATGGGACAAAGGTATAGTTTTTTTTGAAGAATATCGCCTACAATCAAAAGGAATGATTAATTTTGCAGTCGAAATATCAGTTTCCATTTCCGCAACGCAGGGAATGGAGGTTGAACAGACAGTCTAAAGCCAATGATAGAAAAACATATAGTATTAGAAGACATAGACCCCGTTATCTTTTATGGTGTCAACAATGCCAACATACTGATGATAAAGGCATTGTTCCCGAAACTGCGCATTGTGGCACGGGGGGAGGTCATCAAGGTGATGGGCGATGAGGAGGAGATGTGTGCCTTCGAGGAAGCGGTGACGGCGCTGGAGAAGCATTGTGCCCGCTACAATTCGCTCAACGAAGAAGCCATCTTGGACATCGTGAAAGGCAATGCCCCGGCCATGGACCGCGCGGGAGACGCCATTGTGTACAGCGTGACCGGCAAGCCTATCGTTCCACGCAGCCCCAACCAGCAGCGGTTGGTGCAGGAATTCGAGCGGAACGACATGGTGTTCGCCATAGGGCCAGCGGGGTCGGGAAAGACCTACACGGCCATCGCATTGGCGGTCAGGGCCCTGAAGAACAAGGAAATCAAGAAAATCATCCTGAGCCGCCCGGCGGTAGAGGCGGGCGAGAAACTGGGGTTCCTGCCCGGTGACATGAAAGACAAGATTGACCCCTATCTACAGCCTTTGTACGACGCGCTGCAAGACATGATTCCGGCCGCCAAACTCAAAGAATACATGGAGCTGAACATCATCCAGATTGCCCCGCTGGCGTTTATGCGTGGACGGACACTGAATGATGCGGTGGTCATCCTGGATGAGGCCCAGAACACCACCACCCAGCAGATCAAGATGTTCCTGACCCGCATGGGCATGAATACCAAGATGATTGTGACGGGGGACATGACCCAGATTGACTTACCTGCCGCGCAGACCTCCGGACTGGTCCAGGCCTTGCGTATCCTACGGAACGTGAAAGGCATCAGCTTCATTGAGCTGGACAAGAAAGACATCGTGCGCCATAAGCTGGTGACCCGTATCGTCGAAGCGTATGAGGCTTACGAGGAAAAGGCCAAGGAGGAGCGACTGCGACTCAAGGTGGAGAAAGAGAAGAACTTGAACGTACCAACTTTAAACTAAATAAAAAATGAGCAAAGCATTGACAAAAACAGATTATCACTTTCCGGGACAGAAAAGCGTGTACCACGGTAAAGTGCGCGATGTGTACAACATCAACGATGAGAAACTGGTAATGGTGGCTACCGACCGTATTTCTGCCTTCGATGTCGTACTGCCGGAAGGAATCCCCTACAAGGGACAGATGCTGAATCAGATAGCTGCCAAGTTCCTCGATGCCACACAGGACATCTGCCCGAACTGGAAGCTGGCTACCCCCGACCCGATGGTGACGGTAGGCGTCATGTGCCAGGGATTCCCCGTCGAGATGATTGTCCGCGGCTACTTGTGCGGCAGCGCTTGGCGCGCCTATAAGAGCGGTGTGCGCGAGATCTGTGGCGTGCGTCTGCCCGAGGGAATGCGCGAGAACGAGAAGTTCCCCTCGCCCATCATCACCCCGACCACAAAGGCCGAGATGGGTCTGCACGATGAGGACATCTCGAAAGAAGAAATCCTGGCACAAGGATTGGCCACTCCCGAAGAATACGAGACCTTGGAGCGTTATACACTGGCACTGTTCGAACGGGGCACCCAAATGGCTGCTGAACGGGGCCTGATTCTGGTAGATACCAAATATGAGTTTGGCAAGCACAACGGAGAAATCTACCTGATGGACGAGATTCACACTCCCGACTCCAGCCGCTACTTCTATAAGGAGGGCTATGAGGAGAACTTCGAGCAGGGACTGCCGCAGAAGCAGCTTTCGAAGGAGTTTGTCCGCGAATGGTTGATGGCCAACAATTTCCAAGGAAAAGAAGGGCAGACTGTCCCCGAAATGACACCCGCCATTGTGGAATCCATCAGCAACCGGTACATCGAGCTGTATGAACACATCACGGGCGAAACATTCGTGAAGGCGGACACAGAGAACCTGACGGAACGCATCGAAAAGAACGTAACGGACTATCTGAAGTGAGCAAGCGCTATCCACAGGAAAACGTAAAGCCCTACGACAAGGAGGGAAGCAAGGCGGAGCAGGTGGAGCGGATGTTTGATAACATCGCTCCCGCCTACGACCAACTGAACCATACCCTGTCGTGGGGCATTGACAAAAGCTGGCGACGGAAAGCCATCGGCAAACTGCTGCCTTTCCGTCCGCAGCGGGTCATGGACGTGGCGACAGGCACGGGCGATTTCGCTATCCAGGCCTTCCGGGTCCTGCAGCCTGCCGAGCTGATTGGAACGGATATCTCGGAAGGCATGATGAACATGGCCCGGGAGAAAGTGCGCCGTATCGGGCTGGAAGGCAACATTTCGTTTGCCAAGGAGGACTGCACGGCCCTCTCCTTCCCCGACGGACGGTTCGATGCTGTCACCGTAGCGTTCGGTGTCCGGAACTTTGAGGACTTGGACGCGGGATTGCGCGAGATGCATCGGGTACTGGCAGACGGAGGGCACCTGGTGATTCTGGAACTGTCGGAGCCCCAAGGCTTCCCGATGAAGCAGCTCTATGGCCTCTATTCGAAGGTAGTCATCCCTACATTGGGCAAGCTGTTGTCGAAAGACCGTAGCGCCTACCTGTACCTGCCTGCTTCCATCAAGGCGTTTCCCCAGGGGGAGGTCATGACGGAAATCATTCGCCGTGCAGGATTCACCCAGGTGACGTTCCAACGTCTCACTTTGGGAATCTGCACCTTGTATTTTGCTGTAAAATAGACTTTAAAAAGAAACATCTCCATGAAACAATTTGGTTTGATCGGCTATCCGCTCGGCCACTCCTTCTCCAAGAACTTCTTCAACGAGAAGTTCCATTCGGAGAACATTGACGCGGAATATGTCAACTTTGAGATTCCGACCATTGAGGATTTCCCCAAGGTCATCGCCTCCCATCCGAACCTGGTGGGACTGAATGTCACCATCCCCTACAAGGAAAAGGTCATTTCGTATCTTGACGAACTGGACAAGGATGCCGCCAGTATCGGTGCCGTGAATGTCATCAAGCTGATCCGCCAGCGGGGCAAACTGGTCTTGAAGGGCTATAACTCGGACATACTGGGATTCACCCAGTCCATTGAGCCGTTGTTGGAACGCCATCACACCAAAGCGCTCATCCTCGGAACGGGAGGCGCGTCGAAGGCCATCAACTACGGACTGCACAAGCTGGGGGTGGAAACGCTGTTCGTGTCGCGCAACCGGCACGATGACACTACCATCACGTACGGGGAACTGACACCTGAAAAAATGGATGAATACAAGGTGATTGTCAACTGTACCCCCGTAGGCATGTACCCAAAGGCCGACCTCTGTCCGGACATACCCTACGAATGCGTCACTCCCAAGCATTTGCTCTATGACCTGCTCTACAATCCGAACACGACGCTTTTCATGAAGAAAGGCAGCGACCAGGGAGCTACGGTGAAGAATGGTCTGGAAATGCTGTTGTTGCAGGCGTTCGGTGCCTGGGATATCTGGAACGAATAGGCCGATGAAAAGAAAGACCCGTTGGTGGTGGGGCTGCCTGACGGCAGGCCTGCTGTTGGCTGCGGCAGTAGCGGGAGGGAGTCTGTACTTGCTGGATTACGCGCTCAGTCCCGAAAACCGGGGAAAGGACGTGGAAGGCTCCGTGCGCTACATGCGGCAAACGTATCCTTGGATAGAGCCGTGGATGGACAGTCTGCGGTCGGTCCAAGCCTTGCGCGACACGTTCATCATGGCGCCCGACGGCCTTCGGCTGCATGCCCTGTACGCAGCCGCACAGCAGCCGACCGCACGCACAGCGGTGATGGTCCACGGCTATACCGACAATGCGGTGCGTATGCTCCACATCGGCTATCTGTACCACCGGAAGCTGGGCTTTAACATCCTGCTGCCCGATTTACGCTTTTCAGGCCTCAGCGAAGGAAACGCCTTCCAGATGGGTTGGCTGGACCGGATCGATGTGGAGCAATGGATAAAGGTGGCCCCTACCCTTTTCGGCGATTCGTTGCAGATGGTGGTGCATGGCATTTCGATGGGAGCGGCCACCACACTGATGCTCTCGGGGGATTCCTTGCCGGCTCATGTGCGCTGTTTGGTAGAAGACTGTGGCTACACCAGTGTATGGGACCAGTTTGAGAAAGAGCTGAAAGAGCAGTTCTCCCTGCCGGCCTTCCCGTTGCTGCACACGGCCAGCCTTTTCTGCCAGTGGAAGAACGGATGGAATTTCCACGAGGCATCGGCCCTGCGGCAGGTGGCCAAGTGCCGGCTTCCTATGCTCTTTATCCACGGAGATGCGGATGATTTTGTCCCCACGCAGATGGTCTATCCGCTCTACGAGGCCAAACCGGCTCCGAAAGAACTGTGGATTGTACCGGGTGCCGCACACGCGCGTTCGTATGGGTCCTTCCCGGAGGAATACACGGAGCGAGTCGCCAGGTTTGTCATTCCTACACTTCAAATGGAGGACGCAAAATGAATCCTCCGCACGTTTGTCTGATTTGTATGGGGGCCAACCGGGACAGCGAACGGAACCTGGCCGCTGCGGTACGCGAACTGGCACGCCTCTTTACCCTCCGCCAAGTGGGGCAACCGGTGCGGACACCGGCAGAAGGCGGAGTGAAAGGAGCCGAAGACTACTTCAACCAAGCGGTGGTGCTGGAAACGGAGCTGGGTCGGGAAGAAACAGAGGCCGTCTTTAAAACGATAGAACGACAGCTGGGACGGAGCCCCGCCGACAAACAGTCGGGCAGTGTCCCTTTGGACATTGACCTCTTGCAATACGACTCCTTGACATTGCGGCCGGACGATTGGCGGAAAAGTTATGTCCGAAAAGCCTTGGCATCCTGCAGGCTGTAGCTCACTCCCACTTCAGATAGCCAATGCGCGTGTAGCCGATGCCTTTGCTCTCGAAATGGGCAAGGACCTTGGCGGATACGATGTGGAGCAATTGCTGTACTTCCACCTTGCGGCTGCGACAGCTCAGTTGGTTGGGGGTCAGGCTCCGGGCGGCAGCCTTGATGAGGAACACAAAGCGGTTGCCGTCACGGTCGGCCGCCAGTACGTTTTGGTCCACGTAGAAGTCGGGCTTATAGGTATCCACCTGTTTCCGGACATGGAGCACCGTCAGCTGGAGGTCGGTCAGCTTTTCTCCCACTGTCCCGACGGCGCGGCTGATGGAAGCGATGCGGGGTTTGGCCACCGTCAGTTCAAAATGCACGACGGCAAACCAGCGTGCCAGTTCTACGATACGTTGATACTTCTTGTTGTCCGGGACAAACTTATTCGCTAACCACAGCACGTAGGGAGCGTCAATATAATAGACTTCCGACAAATGCTTGCCGTGGTACTTCCCCATCGGGACCACATCATCGTCCGTGCCATAGTAAGGCTCAAAGTAGCCACTGTCCCAGACCTCCAGCACCACATTGCAGTTGGCGAGCAACGACATGGCCCGGTCGGCGGCGGCCTCCAGCGTATAGGCTAACGTACGTACATACAAGGGATAGGACGCACCCGGGAAAATCCGCCATAAGGCATAGTAGGGACGGTAAGGAGTCGCCAGACTGACCACATAACGGCCCTTGGCCTCGCTCCTGCCCCGGCAGAAGACGGCGATGCGACGCATCACTTCCGCCCGCTGCGCTTCTGTCACCATGCTTCCCTCGCTGCTCATCCCACTGTCGGCTCTTTATTTCATGAACACAAAATAGACAGCAGCCACCAGACAGACAAAGGCGGCGAAATGGTTCCACTGTAAAGACTCGCCCTTGAAGAACACAGTGGTGAATACGGTAAAGACCAGCAAGGTAATCACCTCTTGCACTACTTTGAGCTGCATCAGCGAAAACGGTCCTCCGTTGCCGGAAAAACCAATGCGGTTGGCAGGTATCTGGCAAGAATACTCCAGCAAGGCGATGCCCCAGGAAAAGAGAATGACCGCATACAGCGGCCAGTTGGAAATGACCTTCATTTCCTGTAGCTTCAGATGCCC
>JAQXRG010000018.1 GCA_029218405.1 Bacteroidales bacterium | reverse complement strand
CTGCTGGAGGGCTTTTCCATGCCCCTTCGGGCGGTTCCCCACAATGCCTTCCGTCCCTTTTCCGTCCCTCCAATTGCAAAAAATCACCTTCAATACCCTGATTCATAGCCTTCTGATTTTTGGATGACAGTAACCGCCGCGACCACCCAATCGGGGGTAGAACGGCGTTCTGAGGCTGCTGAAGGGGGTGAGGGCGACCAAAAACGGCCCGGAATCCTCGCCGTCCGTCCCTCAAGGGTACCGCCCCTGTCCCCCGCCGTTAACACTTTCCCGAGAGAGTAGATTAAGAACAACTTGAGTTAGAACAATTTGAGTTTTTTAATTTATAAATTAAAATTTTTTTATCATGAGAAAAAAGTATTTAAGTGCACTGCTGTTCGGAGCGTTGGTGATGGCTTCGACAGCTACTTTCACCTCTTGTAAGGACTACGATGACGACATCGAGAACCTGCAGGGACAAATCAATAGCAACAAGGATGCTATTGCCGCTCTCCAGCAGCTGGTAGGCCAGGGAAAGTGGGTGGCTGGCATCTCCGCCATTGAGAACGGTTTCACCGTTACCATGAGCGACGGCTCTACCCAGACTGTCAAGGGCATCAACGGCAAGGACGGTGCGAACGGCAAGGACGGTAAGGACGGAACGCAGTGGACCATCTCTGAGGACGGCTTCTGGGTTTGCGACGGCGAGAAGACCGAATTCGTGGCTGTCGGCAAGGACGGTGCGAACGGTGAAAACGGTGCCAATGGTGAGAACGGTCAGGACGGCAAGAACGGTCTGACAGCTCCCTCTCCCCAGATTAGCGCCAACGGCAACTGGATTGTCTATACCTTCAACGAGGCTACCGGCGAGTTCGAGGCTGAGGAGACTGCTTTCTCCGCTATCGGCACTGCCGCTTATGTGGTACTCAAGGACAACGCTTACGAACTGAACATCGCTGACCAGAACGGCCAGTACCAGCAGATTGTATTGCCCGCTACCTCCGATGCTTTCGTGGCTACTGCTCCGTGCGCGGTAGTTGTCGTAAATTTTGAGAAATCCAAGTGGACGAACTGGAACGCAAAGGATCCGGACTCCAAGACGCTGTTGGCTAAGTTCCCCGAACTGGCCAATATCGAGAAGAACGCTCCCGTGAAGCAGGGTGGTAACCTCCCCTTGATTATCTCTCCGGCCAATGTGGAACTGACCGACGCTTATTCCTTCAGCCTGCAGGGTCTGGACGGCAAGACCGCTGACATTCAGATTGGCTCTCCGGTGAAGGGATTGCCGGCTAATACCACGATTGATTGGGGGATGATGGAAACTCGTTCTGCAGAGAACGACTGCTTCTGGACAGTGAAGGTTGACCCTGCCTATGACGAGAAAGACGGATATGCAAAAGTAGAAAACGCTTCCTTGGTAGTAACAAATGCCAAGGGTACAACCATGAAGACCGCTTTTGCCTATTCAGTGATATCTAACCCCATTGATAATAATGTGACAGTTACTCCTAACATTGAAGAAGTAGAATATGCTCCCTCCATCGATGTGTTGGCTAAAAACGAAGAAGACGATGCCATCTTCGAACTCGAGAACGAATACATTGGCTATACCGTACTGGAAGCCACTAACGCATTGCAGGTGGCTAAGTACCAGATTTCTATCGATGGCACGAAAGTAATCATCGGCAACATGCCGGCCAACGAGACCTCTATCAAGATTGACCTTAAGCTGACTGCACTGGGTCTGAATGGTTCTGCGAACAACGGGACAGTAGAATTGACCGTATCACAGGGTGTTGAGGCTGAAGCTTCCCTGAGCGAAAAGGCTATCACGCTGGATAAGAATGCTGTAAAGGTAAGATGGAATATCGAGGAACTGGGCATGAACGCTATCCAGTTCGACAGCTTCATGGCTCCCTCCTTTGCTAATGATGGAGCAGTAATGTTCACGGCTACCCGCGAAGATGGAGATTACAAGTTTGTTGCCTTGAATCAGGATATTACATTCTACAACAGCAAGGATCTGGCAACAATCTACCAAGCTGACGGTACTTGGAGCCATGGTGATGCCGTAACCTTCGGTTTTGATGTATACGCGACGAATACTATTCTTCCTGGTCTTACTGGTTATACCCCTGAAATGTGGATGCCGAAAGACTATACCATCAAGCTGACTTCCAAGAAGGGTAGCAGCGTATTGTTCTCTGCTGAGACTACCTTGAAGGTTTCTAACCCCGAAGTGGCTACCTCTTACATCAAGCTCGTTCCGGGCTTCGTAGAGAACGGTGTATTCCAGATTACAGGTGAATACGATGCTAATAGTAAAAAGTGGTGGTATCAACTGGAGGACGCTGTTATTCTTGATAACAATGCTGACTTGATTGCTTTCGCTGACTTGGATGCATGGAACTATGTAAACGATGGCGGTGACTTGGAGGACAAAACTGCATTCGGTAACTTCAACTGGTTGGCTGACAACCAAATTATTGGTACAGGATGGGATAAAGAAGATGATTTCCGAGTTGATGCAAATAATGCTAAGCTGTATGTCAACAAGTGGATGGAGAATCCGAATGCACGTGCTGTTGAATTTGTAAGTGAAGCAAACGACCAGCAGCTGTACAAGACCCGTAACATCCGTGCTTACTACTCATTGTTCGGTAACGTCGATAACGTAGTGACTTATGACTTCCAGGTAGTCGTGAAGAGTGAAATCTATAGCGAAGATGCTACCAAGGCTATCGAAATGGATGACACCAAGCTGACCGCTGTATTTAGCGATGATCCCAAGAAGAACACCATCGACTTCACGAAGGCCATTACCAAGGCAATTGTTGCTGCTGGTACTGACAAGGGTAAGACATACAACTTGTTCTCCAAGTCTGGAACGACCGAAAACTACCAGATTCCTGATTATTCGAGTCCGAAGTTGGATGCAAGCGGTAAATATGTTGTGACATCGGCAGGCATGCCTATCGAAATTGCTCACGAAGACCTGATGAAGTTTGGCATGTCCCTGGCATCGTATGTAAAGGTAAAAGATACAGATAAATTCTACCTGACTAAGAATGAGCAGAATGTGGAAGTTGATGGTACTACTGAGACCTTGAAGGGCTGGTTTAGCTTGCATTTTGCATGGAATATCTATTATGAACTGGATGGAAAAGGAAATGATGTATTTAAGGATAAGACACCGGGGGTAAAGTACACCAAGGATGATATCTCGGAAATTCATGCTAACTACATCTCGTTGTTCCACACTTACAAAAAGAAAACGGAATTCCCGACAACGGATGGAGATTCACACACTGAAGGTGCCGTGGCTCGCGATAACCGTATAGATGATGTTAAGATTGAATTCAAGGATGCAACTGAAGCAGCCAAATACTTCACTTCAGGGACGGTATCAAACTTTGCCATTACCGCTAAGTCAAGTGCTCCATCCGATGTAACCGGCGGTCAGGTAACAGTTCCGATGGTTATCAAGGTAAAGGATGCTTGGGGTATGACCATGGTTCGCGAATTCAACGTAACTGTGAAGACCAACTAATTGTCAATGATTTACCTGTCAAGGTAATCATCTTATCTTTCAAAAAAGGATGCGCCTCCCCAGACGCATCCTTTTTTTCGTAGGTATGATCGACATAAGTATTAGCTAACGGGTCTCCCAGAGAGATAGGACGGAAGGTAAACTATTCCTAAAGGTGAACAAGGAAAATGGATTATGTAGAAATAGGTGCAGGTGACAGCGACTTTCCCAAAATTACGGGTAGAGAAGCAGCAGCCGGCAGTTTGGCTGAATCTGAGAATGCCTGTGCTGATGTTACAAGAATGGCTGTCGTTACGGTACAACGACAGCCATTCTTGCACCCTAACAACCGCAGTCGTGACGGTCTCACGAACCCGTTCATCAGTTCCTCACAAACCCGTTCGTCAGCTCCTCACGAACTCGTTCATCAGCCCCTCACGAACCCGTTCATCAGGGTGTCCCTTCGCCGAACGACCCTTAACGACACGTGACCACCTAAAAAAACATAAGGAGTTTGGCGAAGCCGGGGAAAATACGTATTTTTGCCCCGACACTATAAATGTAGAGCGATATGAAGACAATGAATGTATGCCTTATGGCCCTGCTGCTGACGCTGGCCGCCGCTTGGACAGCGCAGCCCGCACACGCCCAAGTCAGGTTCGGCGTGAAAGGAGGACTGAATGTCTCCAGCATGAGTTTCTCCAAGGATGTATATCAAAGTGACAACCGCACCGGGTTTTTCATCGGTCCCACGGCCGGATTCACCGTGCCGCTGGTCGGTGTCGGCTTAGAGGTGTCGGCTCTCTACAACCAGACCCGCAGCCAGGTGGCCAACAGCCGGAACGCGGCATCCGACAACGTGAAGTCGTTCGAGCTGCCGGTCAGCCTGAAATGGTCGTTCGGCGCGGGAAGCCTCCTCGGTGCCTATGTCGCCGTCGGCCCGCAGTTCGGCTGGAACATCGGCCGCCGCACCTTCGGGCAGTTCATCGATGACCATCTGCGGCTGAAAGACCGCTACACCACCTTCAACGCCGGCGCGGGCATCCAACTGCTGCGCCACCTGCAGGCGGGCATCAACTATAACTTCAGCCTTAGCAAGACCGGACAGCTGCAGACGGACAACGAGGAATTCAAGGTGAAGCGCAATACCTGGCAGGTCTCTCTCGCCTACCTGTTCTGATAGGGAATCGTGATGCAGTTCGTGGATGTCATCGTGCCGCTGCCCGTCGCCGGACAGTTCACCTACGCCGTACCGGAAGCGTTGGCCGGGGCGGTCTGCGAAGGCGGGCGGGTCATCGTACCCTTCGGGCCGAAGAAGCAGTACACCGCCATCGTCACGCGGAAGCATACGGTCCCGCCCGAGGGGTACACGATAAAGGACATCCTGGAGGTGGTGGACCGTCGGCCCGTGCTGCTGCCCGGCCAGCTCGCCTTCTGGCAATGGATTGCCGACTACTACCTCTGCACCTTGGGCGAGGTCTATAAGGCGGCCTTGCCGACGGGCATGAAGGAGGAGGAGGGCTACAAGCCCCGGATGGAGGCTCACGTGCGGCTGACGGGCGCGTTGCGGACGGAGGAGGCCCTCCACGCCCAGTTGGACGCGCTGGAACGTGCCCCCCAGCAGCTCCGGCTGCTGATGAAGTACCTTGAGCTGTCAGGCTGGACACAGCCGGGCGGTCCGCTGAAGGAAGTGCCGCAGCCCCGGCTTCTCGCCGAAGCCGGGGTGACCGCCGCCGTCCTCCACGCCTTGGTGAAGAAACAGGTGCTGGAGGTCTATCCGTACGAGGTGGGGCGGCTGCGGACAGACGGCCTCGCCACCGTCCCGATGCATCCGCTCAACGCACCCCAGCAGCGGGCGTTCGACGAGCTCATCACCACTTTCCAGACCAAGCAGGTCTGCCTGCTGCACGGCGTGACGTCCAGCGGCAAGACCGAAATCTATATCCATCTCATCGACCGCGCCCTGCAGGCCGGCCAGCAGGTGCTCTACCTCCTGCCCGAAATCGCGCTGACCACCCAGATTACCGAACGGCTGCGACGGATCTTCGGTGCCCGACTGGGCATTTACCACAGCAAGTTCTCTGATGCCGAACGGGTGGAAATCTGGCGGAAGCAACTGTCGGAACAGCCCTACGAGGTGATCGTGGGCGTGCGATCGTCCGTCTTCCTGCCCTTCCAGCGCCTCGGGCTGGTCATCGTGGACGAGGAGCACGAGACCTCCTACAAGCAGCAGGAGCCGGCTCCCCGCTACCATGCCCGCAACGCCGCCATCGTGCTGGCCTCGCAGCTGGGCGCCAAGACCGTGCTCGGGACGGCCACTCCCAGCATCGAGACCTACTACAATGCCGAGCAGGGCAAGTACGGACGGGTGTGCCTGACCGAGCGTTACCAACACATCGAACTGCCCAGCATCGAACGGGTGGACATCCAGGAACTGCACCGCAAGAAGCGGATGAACGGGCGGTTCTCGCCCTACCTGCTCCAGCTGGTGCGGGAGGCGCTGGAACGGCAGGAGCAGGTCATCCTGTTCCAGAACCGCCGGGGCTTCGCGCCGATGGTGGAATGCCGCACCTGCGGGTGGGTGCCCCGCTGCGACCGCTGCGACGTGAGCCTGACCTACCACAAGCGGCTGGACCGGCTGACGTGCCATTACTGCGGCGCCACCTACCCGGTGCCGGCCGCCTGTCCCGCTTGCGGCGGCAGGGAACTGACGGGCCGTGGCTTCGGGACGGAAAAGATAGAGGACGACATCCAGGCGCTCTTCCCCGAAGCGAGGGTGGCGCGGATGGACCTCGACACGACCCGCACCCGCACGGCCTACGAGCGCATCATCGCCGACTTCGAGCAAGGGAAGACGGACATCCTCATCGGCACGCAGATGGTGTCGAAGGGACTGGACTTCGACCGGGTGAGCGTGGTGGGCATCCTGAACGCCGACGCGGCACTGAACTATCCCGACTTCCGCTCCTACGAACGGGCGTTCCAGCTGATGGCGCAGGTGGCGGGACGCGCCGGACGCAAGCACCGGCAGGGACGGGTGGTCCTGCAGACCCGGCAGCCGGAACTGCCCCTCATCCACCAGGTCATCACCAACGACTACGCGCAGATGTACCGGGACCAGTTGGAGGAACGGCGGCTGTTCCGCTATCCTCCCTTCTGCCGGCTGGTGGATGTCTATCTGAAGCACCGGAAGGAGGAGGTGCTGGAAGCGGCCGCTGAGGCCTTGGCCCTGCGCCTCCGCAACGCCCTGGGCAGCCGCATCCTGGGACCGGACCGTCCGCCCGTGGCCCGGGTACAGGCGCTCTTCATCCGTAAAATCATGGTAAAAATCGAACCCTCGGTGTCCTTGCCCGACGTGCGGGAGTTCCTGCTGCAGGTGCAACGGGAGCTGCTGGCCGACGAGCGTTTCCGTTCGCTCCTCGTGTATTACGACATGGACCCGATGTAACCCTTATCCACAAAGATATGAACATAGCATTAGACGTACACACCCACACCTTGGCCAGCGGCCATGCGTTCAGCACCCTGCAGGAAATGGCCCGGGCGGCCGCCGACAAAGGGCTGCAGCTCCTGGGCATCACCGAGCACACGCCGGGCATCCCGGGCACCTGCAACCTGATTTACTTCCGCAACCTCCACGTGGTGCCCCGCCGCATGTATGGCATCGAACTGCTCCTCGGAGCGGAAATCAACATCCTCGACCCACAGGGGAACATCGACCTCGACGAGTTCCACCTGAACAAGCTCGACCTGCGTATCGCGGGCATCCACTCGCTCTGCTACACGCCGGGCACCCGCGAGGAGAATACACACGGCATGGTGGAGGTCATCCGCAATCCTTACATCCACATCATCAGCCATCCGGGCGACGGTACGGCGCAACTGGACTTCGAGCCCATGGTGCTGGCCGCCAAGGAGCACCACACGCTGCTCGAAATCAATAACTCGTCGCTGAAGCCCGTCCGTCACAAGGAGGAGGCACGGGGCAACAACCTGGAGCTCCTGCGCCTGTGCAAGCGGTACGAGGTGCCGGTCATCCTGGGCAGCGACGCGCACATCTCCTTCGACATCGCCAACTACGAGTATGCCCTGCAGTTGGTGGGAGAGACGGAGTTCCCGGAGGAACTGATCATGAACACTTCGGTGGAGAAGTTCAAGCGTTACTTAGGCATCTGATGGAGACGGTGGAGTTCTCAGCGTTCCTGCAGGCGCACCGCAACGATGACGTGCGGACACTGGCCCTGCAGGCCAAGAAATATCCCGGCATCGACCTGGCGGAAGCCGTGGTGCAGATTGCCGGCCGGCAGATGGCGGAGAAGAAACTGCCTTCGTGGGCGGCCATTGACGGCATCCGTTACCCCCGCCACCTGTCGATGGAGCAATGCTCGTCGGAACTGACCGCCCGTTACAAGGCTTCGTTGGTGGAAGGCGACTCGCTGGCCGACCTCACCGCCGGACTGGGCGTGGACTGCTCGTTCCTGGCCCGTCGCTTCCGGCAGGTGGATTATGTGGAGCGGCAGGAGGCGCTCTGCCGGTTGGCGGAGCGGAACTTCCCCTTGCTGGGACTGCCCGACGTGCGGATCCACTGCGACGACGGGACCGAGTACTTGCGGCGGATGGATCCTGTGGACTGCCTCTTCCTGGACCCGGCCCGGAGAGACGCGCACGGCGGCAAGACCGTGCGCATCGCCGACTGCGAGCCGGATGTCCGTGCGCTGGAACCGCTGTTGGTGGAAAAAGGAAAGACGGTGATGGTCAAACTCTCCCCCATGCTCGACCTGTCCACCGCCCTGAAGGAGCTGCACCATGTCGTGGCGGTCCACTGCGTAGCTGTTCATAACGAGTGCAAGGAGTTGATAATCCTGTTGAAAAAGGAAGCCGATAATGTGTCCTTATCCGCAGAGCAAGAAGTAATTATCCATTGTGAACAAATGGTTGATAACTTCCTCTCGCAGCACTTCAGTTATTCACTGTCGGAGGAACGGGCCGCTGCCTGTCCCTTGACCGCACAGGTGGGTACCTACCTGTATGAGCCGGGTGCCGCCTTGCTGAAGACCGGGCCGTTCCGGCTGCTGGGCCAGCGGTACGGACTGCGGAAGCTGCACGCCAACAGCCACCTGTACACGTCGGACACCTTCGTGGACTTCCCGGGCCGTCGGTTCCGGGTGACCGGTGTCGCCGGCTTCGGGAAGAAGGAGCTGAAGACCCTGCTGGAGGGAATCGGCCAGGCGAACCTGACCGTCCGGAACTTTCCCGCCACGGTGGCCGAGCTGCGGAAGAAACTGAAGCTGAAAGAGGGCGGGGAGGTGTATCTCTTCGCCACCACGCTGGCCGACGGGGCGAAGGTGCTGGTGAAGTGTCTCCGGAATCCGTAGTTTCGGCAAGACTTTATGCGTTTCCAACCAGTCTTTTCTGAGGGATTCTCCGTAATTTTGCCGGATAAACGCATAAGCTATGAACAGACTGAAATACATCTCCATTGCCATGTGCCTGCTGTCCGTCCTTCCCTTGTCGGCACAGACGGAACCGGCCGACGGACGGTTCGAACTGCTGAAGTACGGTCATATGGACGAGTGGGTGGTCCGCCACATCAAGGAGTCGGGCATCATCGGCGGGAAGACCAAGACATTGTACGAGGTGGGACCGGTACGCACATTGGACGGCAACGAGGCGTACAGCAACTTCGGCGGCTCCCCTTGGGGCACCTCGAACGTGCTGGCGCGGGTGTCCGGCATCACCAAGACCAACACCACTGTCGTCCGCGAGGCACGCGGCGACGGCGCCTGTGCCCGGTTAGAGACCCATATCGAGACGGTGAAGGTACTGGGACTGATCAACATCCGGGTACTGGCCGCCGGCTCGGTCTTCCTGGGCGACATGAAGGAACCCATCACCGGCACCAAGGACGGCCCGAAGGCCATGAACGCGGGCATTCCCTTTACGCGGCGGCCCAAGGCACTGCGGTTCGACTACCGGGTGCGACTGAGCGGCGAGCCGGATCGTATTAAGCTGACCGGCTTCAGCGGACAAGAGAAGGTGGAGGGCAAGGACCTCTGCACGGTGACACTGTCGCTGCAGCGGCGCACCGAAGACGCGCAAGGCCGTATCACGGCCCGGCGGGTGGGAACGTTGGTGGTAGAGTACGCCGCCTCGACCGACGGATGGGTGGAGGCCGCCACCTATCCTATCCTGTACGGCGACCTGACCGGCCGTCCGGAGTATGACGCTGCCCGAATGGGACTCCGGACCGACCTCCATGCCCGCAACAGCCGGGGCGAGAGTGTGCCAATTCAGGAAACAGGATGGGCGGAGGCCGATGAGGAGCCTACCCATCTCTGCCTGCAGTTCGCGTCCAGCCATGGCGGCGCCTACATCGGAAGTCCCGGCAACACGTTATGGATCGATAATGTCGGCCTGGTGTACTAACCTCATAATGACTGTTGGTGATATGATGCATTTCCTTCGACTCACTGTCCTGTCCGCCTGCCTGCTGGCTGCCCTTCCTGTGTGTGGTCAGGAGGCCGCCCCGACTGCCGCCGACACCCTTCCCCGGCGGTCGCTGTTCACGCGGTTCCTCGACTATTTCAACGATGCCAACAAGAACAAGAAGCACAAGCGTTTCGACTTCAGCATCATCGGCGGACCGCATTACAACACCGATACCGAGCTGGGGTTAGGAATGGTGGCGGCCGGCCTGTACCGCAGCTCGGCGGCCGACTCGCTGCTGCCTCCCTCGAACGTGTCGCTGTTCAGCGACATCTCTACCGTCGGTTTCTACCTGCTGGGCATCCGAGGCACCCATATCTTTCCGCAGGACCGCTACCGGTTGCTCTACACCCTTTATTTCTTCTCCTTCCCGTCGGGCTATTGGGGCATCGGGTACGAGATGGGCGACAACGACGAGAACGGCAGCCGGATGCGGCGCTGGCAGACGCGCGAGAAAGCCAGCTTCCTCTTCCACCTGGCCGACAACTTCTATGCCGGTCCGATGGCGGTGTTCGACTACATCCACGCCACGCGCATCACCCGTCCGGACCTGCTGGAGGGGATGGACGCCACGACCTGGAACCTCGGCGTGGGCTTCACGCTGGCCTACGACTCGCGCGACGTGCTCACCAACCCGCACAAGGGCATCTATTGCAACCTGTCGCAGACCTTCAGTCCTGCGTTCCTGGGCAATAAGTACGCCTGCAGCACCACCGAACTGCAGCTGGACGGCTACCGCCGCGTGTGGAAGGGAGGTATCCTGGCCGCCGACTTCCGCTCCACCCTCAACTTCGGTCGTCCCTCGTGGGGCATGATGGCCCTGCTGGGCAGTTCCAACTCCATGCGTGGCTACATCGAAGGGCGCTACCGTGACAAACACAAGTTCGAGACGCAGGTGGAGCTGCGCCAGCACGTGTGGAAGCGCAACGGCGTGGTGGCATGGGCGGGCTTCGGCACGGTGTTCGACCGTTTCAGCGCCCTGCGCTTTGAGCGGCTCTTGCCCAACTGGGGCATCGGCTACCGCTGGGAGTTCAAGAAAGATGTCAACGTCCGCTTGGACTACGGCTTCGGGAAGGCGGGACAGAAAGGATTTATGTTCAACATCAATGAAGCATTCTGACAGAAGATGAAAAGATTCGTGATCCGCTTGGTGCGGTTGTTCATCCACCCTCACGGGGTGGTGCTGTACGCCACTGTGGCGTTGCTGTGCCCCCATGTGGCACTGTGTCTGACCGAGGGCATGCCGCTCTTGGCGTGCCTGACCAACGTGACGCTGCCCTTGGGCGTGTATCTGCTGCTGCTGACCGTCCCGGCCCGTCCGGGATGGATGGTGGGAGCGTTGTTCCCCTTTGTGTTCTTTGCCGCCTTCCAGCTGGTGTTGCTCTATCTCTTCGGGCAGGGCGTGGTGGCGGTGGACATGTTCCTGAACGTGCTGACCACCAACACAGGGGAAATCTTTGAATTGTTGGACAACCTGGTGCCGGCGGTGGCGGGTGTCTTTGTGCTCTACCTGCCCCTGTTGGTCTTCAGCGCCTGTTCCCTGCGCTCGCCGCTCCGGCCTCGGGCGGCGTTTGTCCGCCGCTGCCGGCAGACGGGTGCCGTGGCCTGTGGCGCCGGCGTGCTCCTGTTGGCGGTGACCTGCCGCACCTGTCCTCCGTACCGCATCAGTGACCATCTGTATCCGGTCAATGTCACCTACAACCTGTTGCTGGCCGTCCAGCGGTCGGTGCTGGTCCGCCAGTACCAGGAACGGGTAGCCTCCTTTACCTTCGGTGCCCGTTCGGAACGGGAGGCCGGGACCCCGGAAGTCTATGTATTGGTCATCGGCGAAACGGCACGGGCCGCCAGCTTCTCGCTGTACGGCTATCCACGGCCCACCACGCCGCTGCTGGCCTCCACGCCGGGGGTGGTCGCCTTTGACCAGGTGACCACCCAATCCAACACCACTCACAAGAGTGTGCCCATGCTGCTGACAGGCGCGCGGGCCGAGCATTACTCCCGGCTTTACCGCGAGAAAGGGGTCGTGGCCGCCTTCCGGGAGGCCGGCTTCCATACGGTCTTCCTCTCCAACCAGCGGCCCAACCGATCGTTCATTGATTTCCTGGGGGAGGAGGCGGACGAGTGGCGGTTCATCCAGGAAGACCTGCCCGCAGGCGGTCAACCCACGGACAGCGCGTTACTGGCCCCGGTGCGCGAGGTGCTGGCGGCTCGCCGTCCGAAGGAGCTGATGGTGTTGCACACCTACGGGTCGCACTTCAACTACCGGGAGCGGTATCCGCGGACGATGGCCTACTTCCAGCCCGATGAGCGCACGGAAGCCACGTCCGAGAACCGCGTCCAGCTGACGAACGCCTATGACA
Organism: Bacteroidales bacterium; assembly: GCA_029218405.1. Taxonomy (GTDB): domain Bacteria; phylum Bacteroidota; class Bacteroidia; order Bacteroidales; family Bacteroidaceae; genus Phocaeicola. The sequence goes on along the minus strand of JAQXRG010000018.1, from coordinate 11,237 downwards.
ACTCCCTCCGTTACACCGACTACGTGCTGCACCGGCTCATCGGCCTGTTGGAGGAGCGGGGCGGCCAGGCGGCCTTGCTCTATACGAGCGACCATGGGGAGAACCTGTACGATGACGACCGGCGGCTGTTCCTGCACGCCTCTCCGCGTGCCTCGGAATACGAGCTGCACGTGCCTTTCCTGCTCTGGCTGTCCGAAGACTACCGACAGGCCTGTCCGGAGGTGGCCGCCGCCCTGCAGGCCAACCGGCACCGGCGGGCACAGAACAGTGTCGTGACCTTCCACACCCTGCTGCAGGTGGGCGGCATCCGCACGCCCGTGCGGGAAGACAGCTGCTCGGTGGCCAGTCCCGGTTACCGGGAACATCCGCTCGTCTATCTGAACGACCACAACGAGGCGGTCAGTTCCCCTGCTTGGCCTTGAACGCCAACGCGTACATACGCATCTGCTTCACCATGGCCAGCAGTCCGTTGCTGCGGGTGGGCGACAGGTGCTCGCGAAGGCCGATGGCATCGATGAAGTGGAGGTCGGCCGCCAGGATTTCATCCGGGGTGTGGCCGGACAGCACCTGGATGAGCAGGGCGACGATGCCCTTCACGATGAGCGCGTCGCTCTCTGCCTGGAAGACGACCTTCCCGTCTTCCCAGTCGGCCTGCAGCCATACCCGGCTTTGGCAGCCTTCGATGAGGTTCTGTTCGGTCTTGTAACGGGGGTCGAGCGGTGCCTGCTCGTTGCCCAGGTCGATGAGTAACTGGTATTTGTCCATCCAGTCGTCGAAGTCGCTGAATTCCTCAATGACTTCTTCCTGTAATTCGTCTATTGTCTTCATATCCTAAGGGTGATTATTGTTCGTTGTAAATGACGTGCAGCACGGTCTGTCCCACCGCCTGCAGGGTGCCCTTGTCGATGTGCTCCATCGTGTCGTCCAGGGTGTGCCAGGTGGGGTTGAATCCGGTTCCGGAGTTCGGGTTGTAGTCGATGATGTCCACGCATGGGATTTGCCGGTACTGGTGGACGAACACATGGTCATCGGTCACTTCGCCGCCGTCCTGCTGGAGGAAATACCGTCCGTAGCCTAACTGCTGGGCGGCTTTCCAGATTTTCTTCATCGCCTTGTTGGCGGTGCGCTGCGAATAGCCTTCGTAGAAGAAGGTGGCGTTGCTCCCGCCCACCATGTCGAGCAGGATGCCGAAGCGGGCCTTGTAATCGGGAGTATGGGGAATGCGTCCCCAGTACTGCGAGCCGAGGCACCAGTATTCGCTTTTGTGCGGGCCATCGTGAAAATCAGGAGCGCCATAGTCCTCGGCATCGAAGAAGACGAGGTCAATGCCCAGGGAGGTGGGTTGCTGTTGCAGCTGGCGAGCAATCTCCAGCAGTACGCCTACGCCGCTGGCCCCGTCGTTCGCCCCGTCGATGGCGGTGCGGTGGTGTTTCTCCTCATCCTGGTCGGCATAGGGCCGGCTGTCCCAATGGGCGCAGAGCAGGATGCGCTTGACAGCCTCGGGCCGGTAGGCGCCGATGATGTTGCGCGATTTCAGCAGGGTACCGTCGTAGGCCACAAGGTCCGCCTGCTGGGTATAGACCTTGGCGCCAAAGGCTTCCAGCTGGGCCACTAAGTAGTCGCCGCATTGCCGGTGGGCGGCCGAGTTGGGGACACGGGGGCCGAAGGCCACTTGCCGGGCGGTATAGGCATAGGCGCTGTCGGCGCAGAAGGCGGGTACGTTCACCTTGACCTTCTCTTCCGCCGCATCGGGGGCGGCGGCCTTCGTGGAAGTGTTGCCGCACGAGAGCAGGGCGGTGCCTGCCAGCGCGGCGGTCGCGAATAACAAATGTCGGATAGCGTTCATAGTGGGTAGTTCCTTTTTTTATTTGAGGGACAAAGTTAGTGTATTTTTTCGGTTACTTGCTCCATTACGCGCAGGAAGTTGCCGCCCCATATCCGGCGGATGTCCTCTTCGGAATACCGCTCGAAGAGCAGCTGGCGGGTGAAGTTGATGAGTTCGGACGAGTCGTTGCAGCCGATGATGCCGCCGTCGCCGTCGAAATCGGTGCCGATGCCTACATGCTCGATGCCCATTACGTTGACCATGTGGTGCAGGTGGTCGATGGCGTCGCGGAGGGTGGCCGGTGCGTCTTGCCGCAGGAAGCCGCTGTAGAGACACACCTGCACCACTCCTCCCTGGCGGGCGATGGCTTTCAGCTGCTCGTCGGTGAGGTTGCGCGGATGGTCGCACAGGGCACGGCAGGAGGAGTGGGAGCAGACCACCGGCCGGGAGCTGATGGCAAGGGCATCGTAGAAGCTCCGCTCGCCGGCATGCGAGAGGTCCACCATCATGCCGACGCGGTTCATCTCGCGGATGACCTGTTCGCCGAAGGGGCTGACCCCCAGTTGTTCGTCGTTGTAGCGGGCGGAACCGCAGATGTCATTGTTGCCGTTGTGGCAGAGGGTCATATAGACCACGCCCCGACGGCGGAACCGCTCCACGTTCCGGAGGTCCTTGCCGATGGCGTAGCCATTCTCGATGCCCAGCAGGATGGCTTTCTTCCCCTCACGCTTCAGCCGGTAGAGGTCGGCGGGGGTATAGGCGATGTCCACCGCCGTACAATGGTCGGCCACCATCCGCTCGATTTCGTTCAACAGCCGGTCGGCTTTGGCGGTGGCGGCCAGCAAGGCCTCGTCGGTGCGTTCCTTCTGCTCCAGATAGGCCACCATGATGGTCGCGTCCTGACGGCCTTCGGTCATCTTGTGGAGGTCCACCTTGATTTTCGGGTCGCGGGTGTCAAAGTGGATGTCTTGTCCGAAGAACATCGGTGTGTCGCAATGCGAGTCTAAGGTCAGTATCCGGTCGTGCAACCGCTTGGCGGCCTGGAAGGAACGGGCCTCATCGGCCAGCCATTGGAACAGCGGCAGCATGCTGGTGTCCCGGCGCAGCGCGAAGCATTCCGGATGCCACTGCACACCCAGCATCGACTTGTATTCCGTACTTTCGATGGCCTCCGCCACGCCGTCCGCGGCGCGGGCGACAATCCGGAAACCGGGAGCCGGCTCGTTGACCGCCTGATGGTGGAAGGAGTTGACGAACAGGGTGGTGGCACCCATGATGGAAGCCAACCGGCTGTCGGGCTCCACCTTGACCGTGTGGGAGGCATATTCGCGGGGCGCGTCCTGGCTGTGCTTGAGGCAGTCGCCCTCGTGCTGGCGGTAGATGTCCTGGTACACTGTGCCGCCCAGGGCTGCGTTCAGCACTTGTACGCCCCGGCAGATGCCCAGTATCGGCAGCTGCCGGTCCGCGGCCAGGCGGGTCAGCAGCAGTTCCTGCCGGTCGCGGTAGGGATTGATGCCATGGAGCTCGCGCAACGGCTCCTCCTGCAGGTACAAGGGGTTGATGTCCGCGCCTCCCGACAGCAACAGGCCGTCAATGCGGTCGAGCAAGGGGAACAGCAGTTCCTCCTGGTCGAAGGGAGGGATGACGAGGGGGACAACTCCCACCTCTAACAAGGAAGTGTAATATCCCGGCCCCAGCGTGAGGTTGCCCTCGCTGAAGTTGCCGGTAATGCCGATGACCGGCGCGTCTCCGGCGGCGGGAAAGCGCCGGTGCAGGTACTGGTAATCGGACGCGATGTCGAAAGAAGCAGTCTTTTTCATGAGAATAGTCAGAGGGAACAGAAAAATGTCACTAAAAACGGTACAGAGAAATCGACCACGAAACCGTGGAAGATGGAGACCACCACAAACTGCTGGCCGGCAGTACGGGTGATGATGGGCAGGGTGGTATCCATGGTGGTGGCACCCCCACAGGAAATAGGAGCCAGGTTACCGAACCAACGGACCAGCAGGGGGGCGGCCAGCAGGGTGACAATCTCGCGGAGGATATTGGCCAGCAAGGCGACAGTCCCGAGCTCCGGCCCCTTGTATTCGGTGATAAAGATACTGGACAAGGAGTAATAGCCGAAACCGGCGCCGACCGCCATGCATTCGGGCGTGGTGCGGTGCGGCAACAGCCAACTGGCACACGCCACCGCCGCGAGGGTACCCAGGATGGTCCCCGCCGGCAACAGGACGAGCCGGGGATTCAGCGAACGGAAGTTCTTCAGGGTCTGCGGGTCGTTGCCAATGCTCAACCCTACACTGAACATCAGTCCGCACAAGGCGTAGAAACTGATGTCGGTCTGTGCCACATCGAAAGGGAACACTCCCCCTCCTCCGCACAGGCAACCCAAGGCGAAGAAACCGACAATAATCAGACTTCCTTTCATACGGCTTTCCTCCTTCGGTAGAGCCAGGCCCACAACGCCCATGCCGTGAGGCAACTGCCCGCCAGTCCGGCGACGGTCAGCACCGCCGCCTCCAGTCCTAAGGTCGCCAGCCCCTCCACAATCCGGCGGTTGCCACCGACCTCGACACCCAGCAGGAACAGCAAGAGCCAGATGAGGGCTGTGATGACGTGCTGCACGCCCGACAACCGGTGCCGGCGCAACAGGAATCCCAGCAGCATGCCTCCCAGCATGCAAGTGATGACGGTAAACATAAGCTCAATATTCGTGCTTGCGCTTCGGGTTCATCGGGAACCACCCTTTCCGTACCCGTTCGCGTTGCTCAAACAGTTCCTTGATGGTCCAGAACGAGGAGAAAGCGAACACACCCGCCAGTGAAGAAAGCAGCAGGTGGTTGAAAAGGACGGCACCGGCCATACCGGCCAGCCCCCACACAAGAAACACCCACCAGCACCGGGTGCCCCAATAATACTCCGCCTTGATGACGATGGGGTGAAACAACCCGATGATAAGGAAGGTGCAGATACCTATCACAATACCACCCAAGTGGTGCGCGGTGAGCCAATCCATCAATCGTTCGGATTACGGATGGGAATCTCTTTCTTGATGCTCTGCTCCAAGGAGATGAGCGTCTCGGTAGCCGTCACGCCCGGAATCTCCTGAATCTTCGAGTTCAAGAGGTCCATCAGGTGTTCGTTGTCCGTGGAGTACAGCTTGGTCAGCATGGTGTACGGGCCGGTCGTGAAATGGCATTCCACGATTTCGGGAATCTTGTTCAGCTCGGCCACCACACTCTTATACATCGAACCTTTTTCCAGCTTGATTCCTACATAGGTGCAGGTGCTGTAGCCCAGACTCTTCGGGTTGACATGGTAGCCGGAGCCTATAATCACCCCCAGGTCAATCAGCCGCTGCACACGCTGGTGGATGGCGGCACGGGACACGCCACATTCAGCGGCTACATCTTTGAAAGGAATACGCGCATTCTGGGAGATAATCTCCAGAATCTGTTTGTCAAGGTTATCAATCTTTTCCATATTTATCTATTGTTATATCATTTTGTCAGCAAATATAGGGATAGTTTTTGGATTAGGACAAACATTCGGCGCAGATTAACACACATTAGGGGTTAGGAACATACTCCGCTGTCAGGGTCGCCCGACCAAGAAGGCACAAAGCAACGCAGGTCTGTCCGTGACAGGTCCCTCCGTTTCTTTGTGCCTTTCCGTTAAGAATCAGCGGTCGCCGACGTCCGTTCGGTGGCTGCTGTCCTTGTCGCTTTCTTTATTCCACGGTGCCGCGCTGCTGCACCGGACGCATGATGAAGGTGAACGTATAGTCACCGTACGGCAGACGGTATTCCTCGCGAGGAATGGCGCCCCAGCTGTTCTCGCACGCCAGTCCCGTCTGTACCTTGTCGATGCAGAAGTTGGTCACATCGTCCTCGGTCAGTTCACCGGAGTGACGCTGGTCCTTTTCCGGTCCGTCGTCCAGCGTGGCGATGTCGTAGTGCAGGGCCGAAGCGGAGAACGGGTCGCCCGCCACGAACTGCAGTCCCTGACCGGCCGCGTTCAGGAGCGTCCACCAGCGGATGTCGGTCTTGTTGCCGCTCTCCTGCGGACGGATGTACGGATAGTACTGCTCGCTCACCGTCTGGCGATAGACACCCAGGAAGGTGGAATGGTTACGGTCGGAGTAGTTCTCCACCGGTCCGCGGCCATAGTAGACAATCTGCTCAAAGCTCTTCGGCATGGGCAGCTGCATGCCGAAGCGGAACAGCTCAGATACTTTCGCGCTCTTGTCGGCTTCCAGCTGTTGGGTCACCTTGACGGCACCCTGGTTGTTGATGACATACGTCAGTGAGAACTTGCCCGGAATGTCCTTCGAACTATATTCGGCACGTACCGTCACCAGTCCGTCCGCGGTCTCGTTGGTCAGCGACTCCAGCTTGAAAGCAGGGTTCTTCCATACAGCATAGCGGCGCTGCAGTCCGGCACCGAAGTCATTGTCGGTGGGGGCACGCCAGAAGTTCGGGGTCAGCTCGGCCTCCTCCTTCAGGAAGTTGATGCCTTCTACTTCATAATGGGACAAGTAACCGGTCTGCTTGCTGAACTCAATGTCAAAGTCTTCGCCCTTCACGATGAGGTAATGATCGTCATTATCCGCCACGGTCGGAATGACGGGGGCCACGTTAGACGGTGCCACGTTCGTCAGCTCCATGCCCGGTGCCTTGTAGTCGTTGAGGCGCAGTTGCTCCTGGGCCACCACGTATCCGGCGGGCACCAGTCCCTCCCGGTTCTTCTGTACGTACCGTACGTTGAGCAACCATTCCTTGCAGTCGCAGATGTGCCCCAGGTCCAGTTTCAGCTTGGCGGTCTGTTGGGGCGCCACGTTGAGCCGTTCCACCCGTCCGGTACGCATCACCCTACCGTCAGCCAGCACCTCGTATTCCAGGGTATAGGCCGAGAGGTCCCGGAAGAAGTTCTCGTTATAGACATTGATCTCGCCGTTCTTCAGGTCGGTGGCGGTGGTCCAGATGTTCTGGTAGTAGTAGCCTACCTCGTACATGTGCGGGTTGGGCACGCGGTCGGGGCTGATGAGGCCGTTGTCGCAGAAGTTGTTGTCGCTGGCATCAAAGCGGTTGAAGTCGCCGCCATAGGCATAGATGGTCTTTCCGTCCTTGCCCGTCCAGCGGCACGACTGGTCCACGAAGTCCCAGATGAATCCTCCTTGGTAGTTCGGATACTTGCGGATGAGGTCCCAGTACTCCTTGAATCCACCCTGTGAGTTTCCCATGGCATGCGCGTATTCGCACTGGATGAGGGGCTTGGTCTTGCTGGCGTCGGCACCGTATTTCTCGCAGCTGTCGTAGCCATAGTACATCGGGCAGAAGATGTCGGTCTTGCCGCTCTGTCCGGCCTGCTCGTACTGCACGGCGCGGGTGGGGTCTTCCGCCTTTATCCAGTCGTAGGCCGCCTCGAAGTTCGCGCCATACCCTGCCTCGTTGCCCAACGACCAGAAGATGATACTGGGATGGTTGTAGCTACGCTGCACGTTGCGCTGATTGCGTTCCAGGTGGGCCTTCTTGTACATCGGGTTCTTGGCCAAGCTCTTGTCGCCGTACCCCATGCCGTGTGACTCCACGTTGGCCTCCGCCACTACGTACAGTCCGTACTGGTCACAGAGTTCGTACCACAAGTTGTCGTCCGGATAGTGGCAGGTGCGTACGGCGTTCAGGTTGAACTGCTTCATGACCTGCACATCCTGGAGCATCCGTTCGCGGGACATCACATACCCGCCGTCGGGGTCCAGTTCGTGACGGTCGGCTCCCTTGAAGAGCACCGGCTGTCCGTTGACCAGAATCTGTGCGTTCTTGATTTCAATCTTACGGAAGCCGACTTTCACGGGCACCACCTCGGTGGTCTTGCCACCGTTCTTCACCGACGCGCGCAGGGTATATAAATAAGGTGTCTCCGCGCTCCACTTGTTCGGCTTCTCCACGTTCAGTGTGGCAGACACCTGTCCCGAGCCTTTCACGTCTGCAGTGGTCACCGGCTGGCGTTTGGCATCCAACAGCTCCAGGGTCACGCTGGCACTGCCCTTGAGGTTCAGTCCTACCGTCAGCGTGCCGTTCTGGTAGTTGGCGTCCAGGTCGGGAGTCACGCGGATATCCTCGATGCGCTGGCGGTTGCGGGCATAGAGATAGCAGTCGCGTCCCACGCCGCTGTAGCGGAAGAAGTCCTGGTCTTCCAGGTAAGTGCCGTCACACCAGCGGAACACCTGGAAGGCGATGAGGTTCTTCTGTCCCGGCTTCAGATAGTTGGTCAGGTTGAACTCGGCCTCCAGCTTGCTGTCCTCACTGTATCCCACGAACTTGCCGTTCACCCACAGATACATGTTCGAGGTCACTGACCCGAAGTGTGCATAGATGTCCTTCCCGTTCCAGTCGGCAGGCACCACTATCTCGCGGCGGTACGAGCCCACGTGGTTTTCCTCGTTGGGCACGAAGGGAGGGTTGTTCTTGTACTGGCTTCTCCAGGCATAGCCCACGTTCACGTAGATGGGGTCACCATAGCCGTTCAGTTCCCAGACGGCGGGCACCTTCAGGAGGTCCCATCCCTTGTCGTTGAACGAGGTCTGCCAGAAGTCCGTCGGCCGCTGGTCAGCGTGGCGCACCCAGTTGAACTTCCAGGTGCCGTTCAGGGTCATGAAGTTCTTCGAGTCCTCCTTCACCGCCTTGTCGGCAGCCTCTGTATTCTCATACGCAAAAAAGTTCGTGTGCATGGGCGCGCGGTTCACCTCATTGATGTTAGCGTCCTGCCACTCTTTGAATGTCTGTGCCTGCGTTCCCAGGAGGGACAGGCTGGCCAGACCTAACAGAAGTACTTTTTTCATGTTGGTAAGGTATAAAGGGTTAATAAATGATTCGTCTTATTCCACCACCCAGTCAGGGTTGTGTGGCCGCAGGAGTCGGGGATTGTAACGCATCCCCTCCGGGTCGGGAATGCGCAACACATAGGTCCCGTTTCCGTGTATGGGCAGTGACTGGCTGCGGATCCATGGGTTCAGGCTCCGCAGCAGCGCATAGCTGGTTCCCTGCTGCTTAGCGAAACGAGGCAGGTTCTCAATGCTGCGGCTGACCTTGATTTCCCGGTAGGGAATGGGAGGATAGAGGTCGGAGGCCCGTAACCGGAACCCGAAGGCCTGCGGGCGTGCCAGCAGCCGCTTGGCGGCCAGGATACGGTACACATAGCGGGCGGTCTCTTCCACCAAGTGAAGGTCAAGGGCATCCTCTTCGTACTGGCTCTCGTGCGCCCGGGAGATACGTCCCTGTCCGGCGTTGTAGGCGGCCGCTACACTGGTCCAGTTCTTGTAGTTGGCATACGCCCGTTTCAGGTACTTGCAGGCCGCCCTTGTAGATTTTTCCACATGGTAGCGTTCGTCCACATGATTGTTGACCGTCAGCCCGAACTCCCGTCCGGTGTCGGGCATGAACTGCCAGAGCCCTGCCGCTCCCGCTACGGAGCGGGCCAGCGGGCTGACATTGCTCTCAATCGTCATCAGGTACTTGAAGTCATCGGGCACATTGTTCTCTGCCAGAATGCGCTCTACGACGGGGAAATAGCGGTTGGCCCGTTTGATAATCTGTACCGAGGTGCTGTGCATATAGCGGAATGCCAGCAGTTCCCGGTCCATCCGTTCGCGGCGGTCGAAGCGGGTCAGGTCGATTTCTTCCCCGCAGAACGTCATCTTGGCAGGGATGTCCAGACAACTGTAGTCCGATTCCTCCGCTTCGGGTTCCTCCAAAGGCACTTGCGCGGCAAAAGACGCGTCACCGCAGAGGAAGAGGAGCAGCAGGAATGCGAGGGAGGTATGATACAAAATACGTTTCGTCAGTTCCATAATGATTCTATCCGTTGATGAGGGTACTAAGGTAGAAAGAATCGGAAGAACTGGAAAGTGAATTAAATAAATTTCACTATTTTCAGCAAAAGGATTCAGCTATTATCTTTTCGTAATGGATAGGCCTATCTGATAGCGGATGGCTGTCTCCTTTCCGAGGAGCGTACACTCGACGTTACTGGCCGATGGACAGTAGTTCCTCTCCCAGCCAGTGCAGGATGGCCTTGATGTGCACAGCTTGATCGAACCGTGGCCGCAGCATCCCGGACGCATAATGCCAGAGCTGTTTTGGGTTAACGCCGGTAATGCGTTCCAGTTCGGTTTGGGTAAAGATGCCTGTAGAACTCCCGCAGGGACTTCACCTTCGTCCCTGCTCCCCGACACAATGGCTTCAGGAATGTTTACCTCTACACATTCTGTCTGTAATTTATACGCCCTCCAAATAGTGAGCTGCTGCTGGAGGGCTTTTCCATGCCCCTTCGGGCGGTTCCCCACAACGACTTCCGTCCCTATTCCGTCCCTCCAATTGCAAAAAATCACCTTCAATACCCTGATTCATAGCCTTCTGATTTTTGGATGACAGTAACCGCCGCGGCCACCCAATCGGGGGTGGAACGGCGTTCTGAGGCTGCTGAAGGGGGTGAGGGAGGCCGGAAACGGTCTGAAATCCTCGCCGTCCGTCCCTCAAGGGTACCGCCCCTGTCCCCCGCTGTTAACACTTTCCCAGAGAGTAGATTAAGAACAACTTGAGTTAGAACAATTTGAGTTTTTTAATTTATAAATTAAAATTTTTTTATCATGAGAAAAAAGTATTTAAGTGCACTGCTGTACGGAGCGTTGGAAATGGCTTCGACAGCTACTTTAACTACTTGTAAGGACTACGATGACGACATCGATCAGGTCAACACTGACATCAGTGCCGTCAAGACAGACCTTTCAAGCAAGATGGATGCCGTTAACACGTCCATCTCGGGCCTGACTTCCGCACAGTCGGAGATCAAGGGCTCGCTGTCTGCCGTGAACAAGCAGATCGAGACCCTGACCGCTAACGGGGCCAAGGCCGTGGCCGAACTGAAGGCTGAGCTGCAGAAGGCAGATGCCGACCAGAAGGCCGCCCTCGAGGCAAAGATTGCCGAACTGAACACCCAACTGGAGGAGCAGGTTGATGCCCTCGCCAAGCAGGCCGCCCTGCTGAGCGCACAGGACGAGCAGATTACCGCCGCCCTCGCTGACTTGGAGGCCGTAAAGGCTCAGATTGTAACCGTAAGCACGGCACTGGAAGAGAAGATTGCCCAGAACGTGACCGATATCGAGACACTGAACGAAATCACCGCCGCCCTCTCCGCTACGGTGGACGCCAACATGGCGGAAGTGGTCGGTAAGATTACCGCCATGGAGACCGCGCTGACCAGCCATCAGGTGGCCATCGAGTCCATCCTCGTGAGACTGGACGGCATCGACGGACAGATTGCTGCCATCAAGGCACTGGCAGGTGACAACACCGCCGCCATCGAAACACTGAAGGCGGACATCGAGACCCTGAAGAAGGAAATGGAAGAG
>JAQXRG010000017.1 GCA_029218405.1 Bacteroidales bacterium | reverse complement strand
ACAATCAGAGTAAGGATGCCTGAGAACGGGACTTACTTCACTAAGACACTCTTCTTGACGGAGAAGCACCTCGCAGTCAAACCACTTTTCGACCTATCTGGCAACAAATCTTAATTTGGGTGACGCATTGACGAAGTCAGGAAATGAGTAGTTACATCCTCAATACATGAGCCGCCACAGAAGTAAACGCTCATTAGCGAACGGATGATTTCACTGTATTGATACCCATACTGCTTGCATCTCAAACCAAGGGTTGAGTCTATTACAGATGAGAGTCTGGAGTCAAATTGCTCCATAATTGGAAATATTCCTCCAAAAGGAGTGAGTCTCTCGGATTTTATTGCTATCTTTGCCATGTCATATCAGAGTTTTGCTTTTCTTGATTTGCAGCACTAAGGTAAGTGAAAAATCTGACATGACAAAATCCTGAGCAACTTTTTGTTGCTCAGGTGCCTAAAAAGTATAATTTATAATGGTTTTGCGGAATTAAGGGAAATTAAACTCATACCTTTGCTCATAGGGTTAAAATTATTTGGGATTAATTATTTTGTTTGCTAAAATTTAAAAAATTCTTATCACACAAGCAAGATTCTATAACCTTTTGTTTTATGTCGTTACATTATATCTTAACTTGCAAAACTAGAATCAAACTAATAAAAAGAAAGGAGGTATGGACAATGTAGAATTATCGATTGTTTTTAAGAGAATTGTAAATGTTTGTAATTTAAAAGTATTTTATTTTATTTAATTAGTTATTATCATGAAGAATATATTATTAAAAGCTGCTGTAACTACAGTATTTGCTATCGTGGCAGGTTATTGTGTATATATATCAAAGCAAGAAACACAAATGTCAGATATAGCAATGGAAAATGTGGAAGCATTAGCGAACGGTGAAGAAAGTGGTGAAAAAGCTTACTGTTGGACGCAATTTTCCGGCGGTATAGCATGGCCAAGACAATGTCCTAGTTGTGTACGTCTACCATTCGCAACAGGCATTGGAGCAACTGGAATTTGCACTGTTAATTAGTGTAATACACTCTGTTTGTCCCCTTATTGTATTGTCTGGTGATATAATAAGGGGCAATATGAAGATTTAACATAACTTCGACAATCTGTAATACATTTATAATTACGGACATATTGAAGAGATTATTTCATTTGGAAAACGTGTTATAAAATAATGCATTCATTTGTCGAATTATTCAAGTGAACTTGTTGTTACATGTTTAATAACAAATTTTTTGCAGCATCCTTTGTGAAAAAGTCGGCTTTATACAATACATTAAGTATCTCATAACAATTACAGAAATTATTTTACTGAATTAATCATTACTAACCATATTTCATTTATCTATATGAATACACATATATTCACTCACTCATTTAAAACCATAGGGATTGCTTTTGGCATGTCTTTATTCATAAGTTGTACTCATAAGGAAAACGTAACCACTATAGAGCAATTCCCTAAAGTGGAAAAACTTATTCATGAGGAAATAACTACTCCTCCCGTTTTATATGCCCCTACAGGACTTTTACTTTTGGACAGTGCGGTAATCATTCAAGATTTAAAAGCTGATACGATTTTTCAAGTATTCAAGTTCCCTTCATTCACACATATTGGAGGGTTTATCAAAAGAGGAGGAGGCCCCGATGAAGAGATGTTTGTTGACCCGTTCATGCAACGTCTTGGCAATAACCAGTTTATGTTCAGAAACCTTACAGGAGTGAAGATGTTGGAATATGATCCATCAAACACTTCAATCCGTACTGTTAAAAACATAAAGTTTGATACTTCACTCACAGATCTCTTTCATGTGTTCCCACTCAACAATCACCTAATAGGAGTAAGAATGGACAAGGCAACCCCTAAAGAATTTGTTTCTTATGACCCTCAGACACAAAACGTCAATGATTTTGGAGATAGCTATCCGGTGATGGATGAAAACATAAAGATAGCAGATGAGAATAAGATTCAACTCTTCGCCAAGGCCAATACAGTGAAACCCGACGGATCAACTTTTGCTTGCGTATATGATAAATTTCCGATATTACGCATCTATTCAAATACAGGGGTATTAAAGAAAGAGATTCGTTTAGCAAACAATCAGCGCTTCCCGTTTGCCTTGATAAAACAAGAGCCATCATTGGATGACGTGAATGAGATGATGCAAGACTATCGAATGATAAAGGCGACCAATCGTTTCATTTATGCCTTGTATATCGGTCAAAAGAATAAGGACATAAGCCCTGGACTGAATGATTTTTCCAATATAATTCATGTGTGGGACTGGGATGGGAACCCTGTTATGGAACTCCGATTGGACGAGAAAATATTTACATTTGATGTTGCTCCTGACGATGCGTTCCTTATTTGTTCTTCTCTGGAGAAATTGGACGGTATTTATAAGTATGTCCTTCCTCTGTGAAGCCTGGTTCCCGGACAGGTACAGAAGTAGAATGAGCGTATCTTGACGTGGATGTCTATCGTTACCACATCGTAAGTACAGTACCAGCGGACCGGTTACGTAAGACTGGCCTATACGTTCGATGTTCCACCACTTCCTTGCCGGCTGTTCATCCGCATCCTGCGCCTGAAACATTCATAGCCGTTCAAAAACCATTCAGAAACCTTGGTTTTTCCGCCCGCTTCATTCACTCCTGTTCACCATCGTTCAAAGGAGGTATGGCCGTACGTCCTGACACCCTTTGCCCGTACGGCCATACCTCCTCACGCCGTACGGGCATAGACTCTTTGAACGTACGTCCATAAATCCTCATGCCGTACGGCGAAAATCCCTGGGTGCTTTCTGAGGGGTGACCGGGAATTTCCTCCCACAACCGCTGGCGGTTATCGACGACTCCGATCAGATTCTGTTTTTCATAGTTATTGTTAATTTCTTCACCATCCCTTAAACCTGCCACCCGTTTTTCGTTCTAACCCATAAACTTGTACAAGCAGCATAACGGGTACGGAGCCTCCCGAACAGGCTCCATCAAACCACGAAACTAAAAGAAGAAAGAACATGAAAACAACTACATTTCTGACCGCCGCCCTGATGGCATTGACACTGAGTATGAACACTGCCTTCGCACAGAGCGAACCGACCACAGCAGGGGCTGCCCCCACAGAGAACGTCCGCAAAGCGGAACGCCCGAACCGTCCCGGACGCAGACCGATGGCCAAAGGACAACGGCCCGAACGGAAGCAGCTGACCGACGAGCAGCGCACCGAACTTCAGGTGAAACGGATGCAGCAACGCCTGCTGCTGGACGAGGATAACGCCGCCAAGTTCACACCGCTCTATACCGAGTACCTGAACGCCCTGAAGGAATGCCGCAAGGGATGTCCCGACCGCAAGGAACTGAAAGGACAGCAGCCGACCCAACCGGCCACTCCTCCGACCGACCAGGAAATCCGCGACCGCATCAAGGCCCGCATCCAGGCCCAGCGTGAGCGGGCGGACATCCAGGCCAAGTACCTCGACAAGTTCGCGAAATTGCTCAGCGCCCGCCAGCTGGAGCTGGTCTTCGCCCCGCAACACCGGCAGGACAAAGGTGGCCATCGTCCGCAAGGCGGCCACAACGAGCGGCAGAACAGGGCACGCTTCCAATAAATCCCGGCAACTGAGGGATAACACAGCCAAATCGAGGATTTTTTCATCGATTTGGCTGCGCTATCATGGATAGGACAGCCAAATCGGTGGATTTTTCATTGATTTGGCTGTCCTATCGATTGGAGGGATGAGAATAATTGCTTACTTTTGCGACAAGAAACAAAAAGAACGCTCAAATGGAACAGTTGGTAGGACGCAAAGAAGAAATCAGACAGCTGACGGAATATTACCGGTCAGGAAGGCCGGAGTTTGTTGCCGTGTATGGCAGAAGGCGTGTCGGCAAGACATTTCTGGTACGGCACCTGTTCAGGGAGGAGTTCGCATTTGAAATGTCGGGGTCCATCGGTGCAGGGAAAAATGTCCAGTTGTCGAATTTCGGCCATGCGCTAACCGACTATGGAAGCCCGGAAACGGCCTTGCCCAAGAACTGGACAGAGGCGTTTCTCGCGCTGAAGGCCTTGCTGAAGAGGAGGCTGGAAACAGGCAAGCGGTGTGTGGTGTTCATTGACGAGCTGCCCTGCCTGGACACACCGAAATCAGGCTTCATGCAGGCGTTCGAACACTTCTGGAACAGCTGGGCCTCAGACCAAGCAGGCATCCTGCTGATTGTTTGCGGCAGTGCCACATCATGGATGATAGGAAATCTGATAGACAGCCACGGGGGACTGCACAACCGTATTACACACGAGTTGCATTTATCTCCCTTCACGCTGGCAGAGACCGAACAGCTGCTGCAAGTACGGGGATTCACATGGTCCAGATTGTCCATCCTGCAGATATATGGTATTTTGGGAGGGGTTCCTTACTATCTGGGGCTACTGGACAGGACGAAGAATGTAGAAGCGAATGTGGACAGCCTCTTCTTTGCGGAAAGGGGGGAGTTGCGGCGTGAATATGGCAGACTGTACAGCTCACTGTTCAAGGATTCGGAAATCTACATGAAGGTCATCGAGATACTGTCATCCTGCAAACAAGGGCTCACCCGCAAAGAATTGGCCGAACGGATGAAATATGCTTCGGGAGGGACCTTGACCAAAGTCCTCAATGACCTGGAGAATTGTGACTTCATCCGAGGCTACCACACACGTGACAGAAAAATCAAGCAGAAAGACCGGATTTACCAACTCACGGATTTATATACCTTGTTCTATATTCAATTCTGCCATAAGACAACTACGGACGAACACTATTGGATGAATTTGATGGGAAAGCCGCGACAGAACACGTGGTACGGACTGGTGTTCGAACGTGTGTGTATGCTACATATTCCTCAAATCAAGAAAAGACTGGGCATCGACCGCATCCATACTGAATACTATACATGGCGCAGCCGGTTGTCAACACCAGCCGCACAGATAGACCTGGTGCTGGAAAGGGCGGACAACTTGCTGAACATTTGCGAAATAAAGTATTCACTGTATCCTTATGTCATGGACAAGAAGGAGGAAATGAACTTGCGAAACCGTATCGCTGACTTTGTAGCGGAGACGGGGGTACGTCATGGCATTCTTCCCACCTTGATTACCACTTTCGGTGTACGGCCCAATGCCCACTCGTCCATTGCACAGGTGGAACTGACGCTGGAGGACCTGTTCGAAGGATGATACTACAAAGACCACCGATGCCGACGGCAAGGAAGCCCCCAAAGGCACTGTCATCGGCAACGGCGAGAAGGAATTGGTATTCAAGGGCAAGCAGACCCTCGCCAAAGGCACTTACCTGCTGAAAGGATGGATTTACGTGGCCGACGGCTCCGAACTGACCATCGAGGCGGGCACCGTCATCAAAGGTGACAAGGCCACCCAAGCCTCCCTCATCGTAGAACCGGGCGCAAAGCTCATCGCCCAAGGCACGAAAGACGCACCCATTGTCTTCACCTCAGCACAGCCCAAGGGTCAACGCAAGCCGGGCGACTGGGGAGGGCTGTAACCCCCGCCTGGCCGACACCTCCCAGTCGAACGGGTTCGAGTCGGACAACTGTGCCGACGGAGCGGAAGTGAGTCCTTATACCACGGCCACCTTCAGCAACATCACCTTCATCGGCCCGAAGTGCTACGACGGCTTCCAGAACACCACCGACTACATCAACGGCGGTGACTTCTTCCCCAACAACGGCTCCTCGCTCGGCAAGTTCCAGTCGGCCATGCAGATCCGCCGTTCCAGCCATCTCGCCTGCTTCAACTCGGTGGCCGTGGGCTATCCCATCGGCCTCATCATCGACGGTGAAAAAGGCAACACCGCACAGACAGCCCGAGACGGACAGCTCTACCTGCAGAACATCGTCTTCGCAGGCATGGACGTGACCGGTTCGGATGCCAACAAGAAGTACGAAGACCAGCTGCTCACCGGCTACGACGAGAACAAGAAAGGCATCTTCGACGCTTCCCAGCCCTCGTTCTCCACTACTTCCTTCCTCGACCAGCCCGGCAACCAGGTGTTCCCGAACGCCGCTGACCTGCTGCTGACCGACGCACGCAAGGTGGGCGCGCCGTACCTGCCACAGGCCGGCAGTCCGCTGCTGACCGCCGCCACATGGACCGCGCCCGCCCTGGCCGAAGGCTTCGAGAAAGTGGGTTATGCCGGCGCCTTCGACACCTCGGACTGCTGGCTGGAAGGATGGACCAACTTCGACCCGAACAACACCGAGTATTGATCGCCGATACAGCCGATTCATCCCAGCATGCTTTCCAGTCAGGTAGTAAGTACCTATGGGCAGGAGAAGAGCGCCGAGCGTTCTCTCCTACCCTCGCTGTTTAGCCTGAATATTTAACAGCAGGTATGCTGTCTGATAGTTTGGTGGTTTGAAGAATTAATCCTACCTTTGCTCTTGGCGGAAAGCCAGCACCGGATAAATGAAAGAAACTATGGAACAGACCAGTGGAAAGACGAAACCGAAGCGCATTCCCTACGGGATGATGAACTTCGGACATTTGCGCAGGGACAACTGCTATTATGTAGATAAGACCCGATTCATCGAGCGGATAGAGGAGGCAAACAAGTACTTCTTCTTCATCCGTCCGCGCCGTTTCGGCAAGTCGCTGACACTGTCGATGCTGGCGCATTATTACGACATCAACCTGAAGGACCGGTTCGACCAGCTGTTCGGCGGCCTGTACATCGGGAGTCATCCCACCCCGGAGCGGAACAGCTACCTGATACTGGAATTGAATTTCGCTGCCATCCATGCCGACCTGGACAATTACCAGGGAGCGATGGACAGCTATTGCAGACGTGTGTTCGATCTGTTCTGTTACCAGTACCGCCACCTGTTGCCTGCTGACACTCCCCAAAAAATGGCAGCTACAGGAGATGCCATCGGTATGCTGGACCTTGCCTGCAATGAATGTCAGAAGATGGGCCTGAAAATATACCTGTTCATCGACGAGTACGACCACTTCACAAACAAGATACTTTCCGACTCTTCCCACTTGGACAGGTACCGCAAGGAGACACACGGCGAGGGATATATCCGGAAGTTCTACGATGTCATCAAGGACGGTACGAACAAGGCTATCGAACGGCTGTTCATAACGGGAGTCAGTCCTGTGACGATGGATGACCTAACCAGCGGCTTCAACATCGGATCCAACTATTCGTTGGACGAGAATTTCAATGAGTTGACAGGCTTCACCGAGGAAGAAGTCCGTCAGATGTTGGAGTACTATTCCTCGGTGGAGCCGTACCGCCATCGTGTGGACGAACTGTTGGAGGTGATGAAGCCCTACTACGACCATTACTGCTTTGCGGCAGGCTGTTATGGGGAGACAACGATGTACAACTCCAACATGGTGTTCTATTTCCTGGACAAGTACAAGCGCAGTGGTTTCCGGATTCCGGACAATATGCTGGACTCGAACATCCGCTTCGACTACGAGAAGATACGTATGTTCATCCGTCAGGACAAGGAGTTCGCGCACGATGCTTCCGTCATCCAGCGGTTGGTGCAGCAGGGGTATGTCACGGGGGAGATCAAGGAGCATTTCCCAGCCGACCGC
This sequence comes from Bacteroidales bacterium, assembly GCA_029218405.1. Lineage (GTDB taxonomy): Bacteria > Bacteroidota > Bacteroidia > Bacteroidales > Bacteroidaceae > Phocaeicola. The sequence goes on along the minus strand of JAQXRG010000017.1, from coordinate 16,170 downwards.
ATCGCTGACCCCGGCAACTTCGTGAGCCTGCTCTACTATTTCGGGATGATTACCTTTGCCGGGACCTATCGGGGGACTACCCGGTTCGTCATCCCCAACGAGGTGGTGCGCGAGCAGATTTTCGCCTATCTGCTCTCCAACTACCATGACAACCAGCTGTCTTACGATGAGTACGAACTGCGGGAGAAGGAGGAGATGATGGCGTACGACGGTGACTGCCGTCCATTCTTTGCGTACATTGCCGAACGGCTGCATATCTTTGCCTCGCAGCGCGACCGCCAAAAGGGCGAGGCCTTCGTGCACGGCTTCACCCTGGCCGTGACGAGCCAGTGCAAGTTCTACCGTCCTGTTTCCGAGCTGGACAATCAGGGCGGCTATGCCGACATCTTCCTGCTGCCGCTACTGGACAACTACCGCGACATGGAGCATGCTTACATCATCGAGCTGAAGTATGCCAAGTCCGCGGACAGCGACGAACGCATCGCCCAGCTGCTGGAGCAGGCGAAGGTGCAGGTGAACCGGTATGCCGACAGCGACCTTGTCCGGACCTCGGTCAAGACCACCACGCTGCACAAGATAGTCGTCATCTATCGCAGTGTGGATATGGTAGTGTGTGAAGAGGTGTGATGCTGGTCAAAAAAGTTCCGGGCCGTCTCTCCACAAAAGGAGAAACGGCCCGGAACCTTCTCAGGAGCGGCAAGCAACGGATTACTTGCGCAGACCCAGTTCCTTAACGATGTTACGGTAACGCTCGATGTCGCGTGCCTTCAGGTACTCCAACAAGGAACGACGCTTACCTACCAACATGGTCAAAGCTCTTTCAGTGCTATAATCTTTACGGTTGACCTTCAGGTGCTCGGTCAAGTGGGAAATACGGTATGAAAACAATGCAATCTGGGCTTCAGGTGAGCCAGTATCAGTGTTAGACTTTCCGTACTTTCCAAAGATTTCTTGTTTCTTAGCTGCGTCTAAATACATAATTTTGACTGTTTATTAAATATACTATAATTGATTTGCGGGTGCAAAGGTACAAATATTCTTTTAGCCCACAAGCGTTTCCCCACTATTTTTCTTGTATTTTTCATGCCATTGTCTAAAAAAGTAGTAACTTTGTGCCCAAATATATAGGTATAGTATGCAAGATATTAGAAACATCGCCATCATTGCCCACGTGGACCATGGCAAGACCACCTTGGTGGACAAGATGATGCTCGCCGGACATTTGTTCCGCAACGACCAGACCAACGGTGAACTGGTGCTGGATAACAACGACTTGGAGCGCGAGAGAGGAATCACCATCCTGTCGAAGAATGTCTCCATCAACTACAAAGGTACAAAAATCAACATCATTGATACTCCGGGACACGCTGATTTCGGAGGGGAAGTGGAACGCGTGCTCAACATGGCCGACGGGTGCATCCTGCTGGTCGATGCCTTCGAGGGCCCGATGCCGCAGACCCGCTTCGTGCTGCAGAAAGCACTGCAGATAGGACTGAAGCCCATTGTTGTGGTGAACAAGGTGGACAAACCCAACTGCCGTCCCGAGGAAGTATATGAGATGGTCTTCGACCTCATGTTCAGCCTGAACGCCACGGAAGACCAGCTGGACTTCCCCGTACTCTACGGCTCTGCCAAGAACAACTGGATGGGCGAGGACTGGAAGACCCCGACCGACAGCATCACACCGCTGCTGGACGCCATCGTGAAATACATCCCGGCACCGAAGCAGCTGGAAGGAACACCCCAGATGCTCATCACATCGCTGGACTACTCCTCCTACACGGGCCGTATCGCCGTGGGCCGCGTACACCGGGGCACCATCCGGGAAGGCATGAACATCACGCTGGCCAAGCGCGACGGCACGATGGTGAAGTCGAAAATCAAGGAGGTGCACACCTTCGAGGGACTGGGCCGCAAGAAGGTGGAGTCCGTATCATCGGGCGACATCTGCGCCATCATCGGTGTGGAGGGATTCGAAATCGGCGACACCATCTGCGACTTCGAGAACCCCGAGGCATTGCCGCCCATCGCCATCGACGAGCCGACCATGAGCATGCTGTTCACCATCAACGACTCGCCCTTCTTCGGCAAGGAAGGTAAATACGTCACTTCCCGCCACATCCAGGACCGCCTGTCGAAGGAACTCGACAAGAACCTGGCCTTGCGCGTACGCAAGACCGAGAACGAGGACGGCAAGTGGATTGTGTCCGGCCGTGGCGTGCTGCACCTGTCGGTCCTCATCGAGACCATGCGCCGCGAGGGCTATGAGCTGCAGGTGGGACAGCCGCAGGTCATCTTCAAGGAGATTGACGGCGTGCGGTGCGAGCCGATCGAGGAGCTGACCATCAGCGTGCCCGAGGAGTTCGCCAGCAAGATGATTGACATGGTGACCCGCCGCAAGGGCGAGATGGTGTCGATGGAGACACAGGGCGACCGGGTGAACATCGAGTTCGACATGCCCTCACGCGGCATCATCGGTCTCCGCACCAACGTGCTGACCGCCTCGCAGGGTGAAGCCATCATGGCCCACCGCTTCAAGGAATACCAGCCGTACAAGGGCGACATCCCCCGCCGTACCAACGGCTCGATGATTGCCATGGAGAGCGGTACCGCCTTCGCCTATGCCATCGACAAGCTGCAGGACCGCGGCAAGTTCTTCATCTATCCGCAGGACGAAGTCTATGCCGGACAGGTGGTGGGCGAGCACGTGCATGAGAACGACCTGGTCATCAACGTCACCAAGTCGAAGAAGCTGACCAACATGCGCGCCTCGGGTTCGGACGACAAGGCCCGCATCATCCCGCCGGTCATCTTCTCGCTCGAAGAAGCCTTGGAATACATCAAGGAAGACGAGTACGTGGAAGTGACCCCGAAGAGCATGCGCATGCGCAAGGTCATCCTGGACGAAATCGAACGCAAACGTGCCAACAAGAACTAATGATAACCACAACTTATACGTATGGAAAAGAAATTTAAACGAACAACCGTCACTTCGGCGCTCCCCTATGCCAACGGACCGGTGCACATCGGCCACCTGGCAGGCGTCTATGTGCCCGCCGACATCTACGTCCGTTACCTCCGCCTGAAGAAGGAGGACGTACTCTTCATCGGCGGGTCCGACGAGCACGGAGTGCCCGTCACCATCCGCGCCAAGAAGGAAGGCTGCACCCCGCAGGACGTGGTGGACCGCTACCACACGCTCATCAAACAGTCGTTCGCGGACTTCGGCATCTCCTTCGACGTGTACAGCCGCACTACCTCGGCCACCCACCACCAGTTCGCCTCCGACTTCTTCCGCAAGCTCTACGACGAGGGAAAGCTGGAGGAAATCACCGAGGAGCAGTTCTGCGATGAGGTGACCGGCGAGTTCCTGACCGACCGCAACATTGTGGGCGAATGTCCGCGCTGCCACGCGCAGGGAGCCTATGGCGACCAGTGCGAGAAATGCGGCGCCACCCTCTCGCCCGACGAACTGATTAACCCCACCAACAAGAACAATCCCGGCCATGCGCTGGTGAAACGCCCCACCAAGAACTGGTACCTGCCCCTGGGCCAGTACCAGGATTGGCTGAAGCAGTGGATCCTGGAAGGCCACAAGGAATGGCGTCCGAACGTCTATGGCCAGTGCAAGTCGTGGTTAGACATGGACCTGCAGCCGCGTGCCATGACCCGCGACCTCGAATGGGGCATCCCCGTGCCCGTGGAGGGCGCTCAGGGCAAGGTGCTCTACGTATGGTTCGACGCGCCCATCGGCTACATCAGCAACACCAAGGAGCTGTGCGACGCGCAGCCCGAACGCTGGGGCAGCTGGCAGCGGTGGTGGCAGGACCCCGAGACACGCCTCGTCCACTTCATCGGCAAGGACAACATCGTGTTCCACTGCATCATCTTCCCGGTGATGATGAAGGCGCACGGAGGCTACATCCTGCCGGACAACGTGCCGTCCAATGAGTTCCTGAACCTGGAAGGAGACAAGATCTCCACCTCCCGCAACTGGGCGGTATGGCTGCACGAATACCTGCAGGACTTCCCCGGCAAGCAGGACGTGCTGCGCTACGTGCTGACCGCCAACGCGCCGGAGACGAAGGACAACGACTTTACCTGGAAGGACTTCCAGGCACGCAACAACAACGAGCTGGTGGCCGTCTATGGCAACTTCGTGAACCGTGCCTTAGTGCTGACCCACAAACACTTCGAGGGGAAGGTACCGGCCTGCGGCGAACTGACCGACTACGACCGCGAGACACTGAAGGAATTTGCCGACGTGAAGTCGGAAGTGGAGAAGCTGCTCGACGTGTTCAAGTTCCGCGACGCCCAGAAGGAAGCCATGAACCTGGCCCGCATCGGCAACAAGTACCTGGCCGACACCGAGCCGTGGAAGTTAGCGAAGACAGACATGGGCCGCGTGGCCACCATCCTGAACATCGCCCTGCAGTTAGTGGCCAACCTGGCCATCGCCTTCGAGCCGTTCCTGCCCTTCAGCAGCGAACGCCTCCGCCAGATGCTGGGCATGGATGCCTTCGACTGGGAACAGCTGGGACGCACTGACCTGCTGGCCGCCGGCCATGCACTGAACAAGGCCGAGCTGCTGTTCGAGAAGATTGAGGATGCCGCCATCCAGGCACAGGTGGACAAGCTGCTCGCCACCAAGCAGGCGAACGAGGAAGCCGCCTACAAGGCCAACCCCATCAAGCCGACCATCGCCTTCGAGGATTTCGAGAAGCTGGACATCCGTGTGGGGACCGTCCTGGAATGTGAGAACGTGCCCAAGATGAAGAAACTGCTGAAGTTCAAGATTGCCGACGGACTGGAGAACCGCACCATCGTGAGCGGCATCGCCCAGCACTACAAACCGGAAGAACTGATCGGCCAGCAGGTGCTGTTCATCGCCAACCTCGCCCCGCGCCAGTTCAAGAACGGCTTGGTCAGCGAGGGCATGATCCTGAGTGCCGAGAACGTGGATGGCTCCCTGGTCGTGACTTCCCTGCTGCGGGAAGTGAAGCCAGGCAGCGAAGTGAAATAACCTTTCTCGCAGAGATGCCGTCATCACTGAAAGAGAAGACAGCCAAGGGCTTGTTGTGGGGAGCTGTGAACAACGGCGCACAACAAGTCCTTGTGCTGGTTTTTGGCATCGTGCTCGCCCGCCTGCTCGGCCCGGAGGAGTATGGCATGGTGGGACTGCTCACCGTCTTCACGCTCATCGGGAACGCCTTGCAGGAAAGCGGCTTCCGCGCGGCGTTGGCCAACCTGAAGGCCATCCGGCACGAGGACTACAACGCCGTGTTCTGGTGCAGTCTGTGCATCGGGTGCACGGCCTATGCCCTCCTGTTCGCCTGCGCGCCGCTCATCGCCCGCTTCTACGGCGAACCGGCCCTGACCCCCTTGGCCCGCTACTGCTTCCTGGCCATTCCCATCGCCAGCTTAGGCACCGCCCAAGGCGCCTACCTGTACCGCAACCTGCAGGTGAAGCAACAGGCGCTGTCCGGCATCCTGGCCCACCTGCTGTCGGGGTGCACCGGTATCCTGCTCGCCTTCAACGGCTGGTCCTACTGGGGCATCGCCACCCAGAGCCTCACCTACCTGGTGGTCGTCACCCTCTGCACCTGGCACTTCTCGCCCTGGCGGCCCACACTGCCCGTTGACTTCTCCCCCATCCGCCCCCTGTTCGGCTTCAGCGGCAAGCTGTTGGTGACCAACATCGCCAACCAGCTGAACAACCACCTGCTCTCGCTGCTGCTGGGCAAGTTCTTCACCCCCCAGACCGTCGGCAACTACAACCAGGCCAACAAGTGGAACGGCACCGGCCACCAGTTCATCACCGGCATGCTGAACAGCGTGGCGCAACCCGTACTGGCCACCGTCCGCGAGGACCGCGCCCGCGCCTCGCACGTGTTCCGGAAGATTCTCCGCTTCACCGCCTTCCTCTCCTTCCCCGCCCTGTTCGGCCTGTCCGTCATCACCCGCGAGCTCCTCCTGCTCACCGTCGGCGAGAAATGGGCGGACAGCATCCCGATGATGCAGTTGCTCTGCCTCGGAGGAGCGTTCGTCCCCCTGACCACCCTCTTCTCGACCCTCATCATCAGCCAAGGGCAGTCCGGCCTCTACATGCGCAACATCCTCTCGCAGGTACTGCTCCAGCTCACGGTCATCCTGTCCGTCATCGCCCTGGGCGGCGACATCTCTGTCATCATCCTCGCCTACGTCGGCATCAACGTGGGCTGGCTGTTCATCTGGCGGCACCTCGCCCAGCGGTTCATCGACCTCCCCCTGCGGGCACTCTGCCACGACCTGTGGCCCTTCCTGCTGTACGCCCTGCTGGCATGCGCGACGGGTGTGCTGGCCGCCCGGCTCCTGCCGATGCCGTTGGTGGCGGGCCTGCTGCTGAAGGTAGCCGCCGCCACGGCCAGCTACATCGGCCTGCTCAGCCTCGGACACGCCGACATACTGCGCGAATGCCTGCATTACTTGTTGAAAAAGAACCCATCATGAACGGAAAACTCTATATCATCGGCGCTCCGCCTGCCATTTTCTCGGGACTGACCCCCGACCTGCAGGCACGCATGGAATACGTGGACAACTTCCTCCATTACCCGAAAGAAAGATGGAGGCAACTGGCACGCGGCCTGTTGGTGGGGCGTGCCCCCCTGCCCCGCCGGTTCCTCTGCTCCTGCCTGAAGGGACTGGACCACCTGCTGCAGGCCACAGCCGCCGACAGTGTCCTGCTCTACGAAGGCACCAACCTCCGCATCCTGCGGGTCCTCAAGACCCTGCTGCCCCCGGAGACCCGCTGCCACGTGTACTACTGCAACCCCATCCGCACGGTGTTCCGCCATCCCGAACAAGAACTGTCCGCCATCGCCCGGCTGGGCTACCGGCTGAGCACCTTCGACCCCGAAGACGCCCGCCGCTACCACCTGGAGCTGACCGGACAGTACTTCCGCTATCCCGAAGGCCCGCTTCCCTCGCCCACCTCCGACTGTTTCTTCTGCGGACTGCCGAAAGACCGTGCCGGGGAGCTGCACCGCCTACGCGCCCTCCTGGAAGCCGGCGGATGGAAGTGCGACTTTGTCATACCCACCGACAATCAGCAGAAAATCAGCTACCCCGAATACCTCCAGCGACTGGCCGCCTCCCGTTGCGTGGTCGATATCTGCCAAAAAGGACAGGCAGGACTGACCCGCCGTCCGCTGGAAGCCTTGTTCTACGGAAAGAAATTAATTACGAACAATGAAAAGATTATGGGCTATGATTTTTATAATTCAAAAAATGTCTTTATCTTTGAAAAAGATTTGACCGACTGTCTGAACGTTTTTCTTCGCCAGCCGATGGAACCTGTGCCGATGACTATCAAGAACAAGTATGACATCAACGGTTGGATTAGACATTATTTACAGTAAATCAATCTACTCTATGCACCAACATAACCGCTATATCATCACCTGGTTCTATCAGGAGTCAGAAGAAGAGGCCAGTTTCTACCCGCAGATGAACCGGAAAGGCTCATCCGCGTTGGCACATTCCATCTACATGAAAATTCAGGTGCCCTTCTTTCTGACCTTCCACCACTACAACCCCGATGCCCGGCTGCTGTTCTTCACCAACCTGAAGGCCCGCCAGCTGCCCGGTTTCCTGCTGCGGATGTTCGAACAGATTCAGGTGGAGATTGTGACACTTCCCTATATCAGCCGCCCGCCCAGAGACTGGTACGGCTGCTGGCAGAACCAGTTCTACTTGTTCGACATCCTGCGGTGGATGCAACGGAAGATGAATCCCACGGACAGCCTCATCGTCTGCGACGCGGACTGCCTGTGCCGCAAGTCCCTGCACGGCCTGTTCGAGAGCATCGAGCGCGACGGCAGCGCCCTCTACGAGTTCATCACCCGCCCGGAAGTGCGGGTCAACGGCATCCGGCTGGAACAGATGCAGGAGCTGTACATCCGCACCTATCACGAGCGGCCCCAACAGCCCATTGTGTACTACGGGGGAGAATTGGTGGGCCTGCGCGGCGATGCCGTCCACCACATCAACGATGCCTTCCCGGAACTGTGGAGCCGGAACCTGACCTACCGCGAGGAACGGCAACCCACCCTGAACGAAGAGGCCCACGTGCTGAGCATACTGGCCGAACGGCTGCGGCTGCGCAACGCCAACGCCAACGCCTACATCAAGCGGATGTGGACGTCCCCGCAGTTCACCAACGTGGTGGCGGGCGACGAGGAATACCCCATCTGGCACCTGCCCTACGAGAAGAAGCGCGGACTGTTCCGGCTGTTCCGCACGCTGACGAAAGAGGGCGGCATCCGGAACGAGGAAGCCTTCTGGGAGCGCGCGCGGAAAGTAACGGGTGTTCCCCACATCACGTGGGGCAAACGCCTCTGCGACCAGTTCATCACCCTGGGCATGAAATTCGGCAAACACTAACGGCTGCATGAACGTACTGACCCTGATTATCTCTTACAACTTCGAGCCGTGGATGGACCGGTGCCTCCACAGCCTTGCCGCCTCGAAGCATCCCACGGACGTCCTGGTCATCGACAACGCCTCCACCGACCGGACCGCCGAACGGATGAAAAAGGAATACCCCGCTGTCCGCTTCCTCCAGAACGGACGGAACCTGGGATTCGGAGGCGCCAACAACATCGGCCTGCGCATGGCACTGGCCGAAGGCTATGACGCCGTGTTCCTGCTCAACCAGGACGCCTGGATTGACGCGGACACCCTCGGCACCCTCGGCGCGCTCTCCGCCCGCCATCCCGACTACGGCATCCTCTCGCCGGTCCACCTCGACGGCAGCGGGCGGCAGCCCGACCCTGGTTTCGCCGCCTATACCGGCAGGACCTCCAAGGAAGCGTTCGCCACCTTGTCCGAGGAACTGGTGGAACGTCCCTTCATCAATGCCGCCTTCTGGTGGATGCCCGTCCGCACGCTCCGGACCGTCGGCGGGTTCTCCCCCCTGTTCTATCATTACGGCGAGGACAAGGACTACGTGAACCGCCTGCATTACCACGGTCTCAAGGTGGGCTACTCCCCCCGTGTCTTCGGCTGCCACGACCGCGCCTTCCGCCGTCCCGACCGGGCCGCCTTCTTCCGCACCGAACAGGTCTATCACTTGTCCGAGTACGCCAACCCGAACTACCCGGCAGGCCGGGCCTTCGCCTATGGACCGCTGGCTGCGCTCAAGAAAGCCGCTGCCGCCCTGACACACGGACAGGGAAACGATACCTTGGCCTACCTGCGCATTGCCCGTACCCTGCTGGGACAGTCCCGCCAGGTACGGCAGGTGCGGCAGACCCTCCTTCATCCCCAACCTCACTTTATCCAGCCATGACCCCCGCTCCCATCCTCCTCTTTGTCTATAACCGTCCCGCGCACACCCGCCGGGTCATCGAGTCGCTGCGCCGCAACGAACTGGCGGCACACAGTCCCCTGATTGTCTATTCCGACGCCGCACGCCATCCCGAAGATGGACCGGCCGTGGCCGAAGTGCGCGGCTTCCTCCGTTCCCTCCACGGCTTCGCCTCGGTGGACATCATGGAGCGCGCCGAGAACTGGGGACTGGCCCGCAACGTCATTGACGGAGTGACCCAAGTGGTGGAACGTTACGGACGGGTCATCGTCCTCGAAGACGACTTAGTGGTCGCCCCCCATTTCCTCCGCTTCATGAACGACGCGCTGGAGGCCTACCAGGACGAGGAACGGGTGGGACACATCCAAGCCTGCGACTTCACCAAAGACCCGTCGCTGCCCGACACCTTCCTGATTCGCTGGACAGGCAGCTGGGGATGGGCCACCTGGGCCCGTGCCTGGAAATGGTTCAACCCCGACGGACGTGACCTGCTGCGCCAGTTAGAGGAGCGGCGGCTGACCCGCGAGTTCGACTTCGGCGGGACCTATCCCTTCACCCGGATGCTGCGCCGGCAGATTGCCGGGAAGAACAACTCCTGGGCCATCCGCTGGAACGCCAGCCTGTTCCTGCGCGGTGTCCTCTCACTCAACGTAGGCCGTTCGCTCGTACAGAACACCGGATTCGACGGCACAGGCACCCACTGTGGCGGCGGCGGACTCTACGACTCCGACCTCTGGATGTCCCCCCTGCCGGTCCGGCGCATCCAGCCGGTGGAAGAGAACCGGGCGGCCCGTGCCGCGTTCAGCCGCTACTACCACCGCACCAACTGTTTCTGGGCGAAGGCCCTGCGGCGCATCCGGCGCACGCTGAAAGGAGATTTCGGACGATAAAAGCGTCCTTTCCTCTCCGTAAAACTGCCTGCCATCCGTTGCGGTTTTGTGCATAAGTTCGTACCTTTGCCCCCTGAAACAACAGAGCAGACCCATGAGAGTACTCATCATCAATACAGCCGAGAAGACAGGAGGAGCCGCCATTGCCGCCCGGCGCCTGATGGAAGCCTTGAAAAAGAGCGGCATCAAGGCCAAGATGCTGGTGCGCGACAAGCAGACCGACGAGGTGACCGTTGTCCCGCTGCGCAAGTCGTGGCGGCACACATGGAACTTCGTGTGGGAGCGCATGGTCATCTGGAAGGCCAACCGCTTCCACCGGCAGCACCTCTTCGCCGTCGATATCGCCAATACCGGCACCGACATCACCTCCCTTCCCGAGTTCAAGCAGGCGGACGTGATTCACCTGCACTGGGTCAACCAGGGGATGCTGTCCCTGAAGAACCTCCAGCAAATCCTGGCCTCGGGCAAGCCGGTGGTATGGACGCTGCACGACATGTGGCCCGTCACCGGCATCTGCCACCATGCCCAGACCTGCACCCGCTACATCCGCCATTGTCACGAATGCCCGCTGCTGGCCCACAAACGCTACAAGGACCTTGCGTTCCGCACCTTCCAGAAGAAGCTCCGCCTGTACGCCCACGCGCCCCTCACCTTCGTGGCCTGCAGCCACTGGCTGGAGCACCTGGCCCAGCAAAGCGCGCTGACCAAAGGGCTGCCGGTCATCAGCCTCCCCAACCCCATCGACACCCGCCTGTTCCATCCGCTCGATCGCCTGCAGGTCCGCCAGGAACTGGGACTGCCCACCGACAAGCGGCTGCTGCTGTTCAGCTCGATGAAAATCACCGACAAGCGGAAGGGCATCGACTACTTGGTGGAAGCCTGCCGGCTGCTGCGGCAGACCCATCCCGACTTCAGCCGCCAGCTGGGCGTGGTGGTGATGGGACACGCCTCCGCCGAGTACACCTCGCTCTTCCCCTTCCCCGTCTATAGCCTCGATTACCGCAGCGAAGAGAAGGACATCGCCCGCGTCTATAACGCCGTTGACCTCTTCGTCACTCCCTCGCTCATGGAGAACCTGCCCAACACCCTGATGGAGGCCATGGCCTGCGGCGTGCCCTGTGTCGGCTTCCACATCGGCGGCATCCCCGAAATGATTGACCACCTGCACAACGGCTACGTGGCCCAGTACAAGTCGGCCACCGACCTCGCCAACGGCATCTGGTGGTCGCTCAACGATGGCGACTATCCCAGCCTCTGCGAGGCCGCCCGCCGGAAGGCTGTGAACAGCTACGGCGAGGACAACGTCGCCCGCCAGTACATCCATCTCTACAACCAGATTACCGAAGACCATGACTAACAGCCCCCTCCTCCGTCCTTTGCACCATCCGCACCCCAAGTTCTCCATCATCACCGTGACCTACAACGCCGGCAGCGTACTGGAGGACACCATCCAGAGTGTCATCACCCAAAGCTACAAGAACGTGGAATACATCATCGTGGACGGCGGCTCGAAGGACCGCACCTTGGACATCGTCCGCCAGTACCTCGACCGTATCTCCATCGTGGTGAGCGAGCCCGACCAAGGGCTCTACGACGCCATGAACAAGGGCATCCGCTTGGCCACGGGCGACTACCTCTGCTTCCTCAACGCGGGGGACGAGCTGCACGAGGATGACACGCTGCTGCAGATGGTCCACTCCCTTCCCGCAGGCCCCCTGCCCGATGTGCTCTACGGCGAGACCGCCATCGTGGACGAGGAAGGGCATTTCCTGCGGATGCGCCGCCACGCCGCCCCCGAACGGCTGACGTGGAAGAGCTTCCGGAAGGGCATGATGGTCTGTCACCAGGCGTTCTTCGCCCGGCGCGAACTGGCCGTACCTTACGACTTGCGGTACCGCTTCTCCGCCGACTTCGACTGGTGCATCCGTATCCTGAAGAAGAGCCATTGTGTGCACAACACCCACCTCACGCTGATAGACTACCAGAACGAGGGCATGTCCACCCGCCACCGCCGTGCCTCGCTGCTCGAACGGTTCCGCATCATGGCACACCATTACGGCTGGTGCTCCACCGTCCTCCGCCACATCGGCTTCGTGTTCCGGCTGCTGTACAAGCGGTGAGGTGCGGGTGAGATTCCGTACTGTCAGACAAATAACCTACATTCGATTGCTTCTTCACAAGGAACCATCATTCTATAAGTTGGCGCAATCTCGGTATTTTTCATAGATTACGCCATCATATAAATAATCTGGGAGGCATGGACGGCTGCCAGATTATTTCACCTTCAGCTTGTCGAAGCCTTCGCCATACACGCCCACCACGTTACTCTGCGAGATGAAGGCGTTCGGGTCGATGTCCTTGCAAAGGCGGAAGATGTCGATCGACTCACTCTTCTTGGCGAGCACCACCACCACCTTGATGTCACGCTTGCTGTACCAGCCCGTGCCGTCAAGCAGCGTCACACCCCGGTCCACCCGCTTGTTGATGGCCTCGGCAATCTCCTCGTGCTTGCGCGAGAAGATGAGGAACTGCACCGACTGCCGCGTGCTGTTGATGACACGGTCGATGACCATGCTCATGATGAACAGCACCACGAAGCCGAACAGCACCCGCCGCCAGTCGTGGAAGAGGAAATAACAGGAGGAGATGATGACCACATCGCAGTACATCATCATGCGCCCCAGCGTCACGTCCTTGTACTTGTTGATAATCCAGGCGATAATGTCGGTCCCCCCAGTACTGCCGTTGTTGCAGAACACGACCCCGATGCCGAAGCCCAGCAGGCCGGCGCCGATGACACAGGCCATGAAGTCCTGCCCCTCGCCCAACAGCAGGGGGAGCGTCCCGTCAGGTCCCTCCAGCAGACGCTGCACCAGCCAGAGCAGGAAGGTCAGCATGAAGATGGCATAGATGGTCTTGATGCTGAACTTCGGGCCCAGTATCTTCAGGGCGAGCCCCATGAGGGCGGCATTGATGAGGAAATACGAGACCTGCATCTCCACCCCCGTCACATAGTAGATAATGGCCGCAATGCCGGTCACACCGCCGGTCGTTATCTGGTAGGGAAGCATAAAAGCTCCCCATCCCAAGGCATAGCACACCAGTCCAAAGGTGATGGCCAGGTAGTCGCGCGACTCCCGGCCCAACCTTTTCATCCATACTGCTTCCATGCCGCCGGCTTACAGGACAACGTTGACAATCTTCTTCGGGACGATGATGACCTTCTTGGGGGTCTTACCGTCAATCCACTTCTGCGACTGCTCGTCGGCCATGACGGCGGCCTCGATGGCCGCATTGTCGGCATCGGCCGGGAACTCCAGCGTGAAGCGAGCCTTGCCGTTGAAGGAGATGGTGTATTTCACGCTGTCTTCCTTCAGGTAGTCCTCGTTGAACACCGGCCACTGCGCGTCGCACACTGTCGTGGTGTGGCCCAAGGCCTCCCACAGCTCTTCCGCCAGATGGGGGGCAAAGGGTGCCAACAGTACTACCAACTGGCCCAGCACCTCACGGTTGGTGCACTTGAGCTGTCCCAACTCGTTCACACAAATCATGAAGGCACTGATGGAAGTGTTGTAGGAGAAGGTCTCGATGTCGCCCGTCACCTTCTTGATGAGCTTGTGGATGGACTTCAGCTCGTCCTTCGTGGGCTGTCCCTCGCAGGGACGGAAATCACCGTTCTTGGCATAGAACAGGTTCCACAGCTTCTTCAGGAAGCGGTGCACGCCGTCGATGCCGTTCGTATCCCACGGCTTCGACTGCTCCACAGGACCCAGGAACATCTCGTACATGCGCAGGGTGTCGGCACCGTACTTCTCGACAATCATGTCGGGGTTCACCACGTTGAACATCGACTTGCTCATCTTCTCGACCGCCCAGCCACAGACGTACTTGCCGTCTTCGAGGATGAACTCGGCGGTGTTGTATTCCGGCCGCCAGTTCTTGAAGGCCTCCACGTCGAGCACATCGTTCGACACGATGTTCACATCGACATGCAGCGGCGTCACGTCGTACTGGTCCTTCAGGCCGAGCGAGACGAAGGTATTGGTGTCTTTGATGCGGAACACGAAGTTGCTGCGGCCCTGAATCATACCCTGGTTGACCAGTTTCTGGAACGGTTCTTCCTTGACGCTGACTCCCAAGTCGTGCAGGAACTTGTTCCAGAACCGGGAGTAAATCAAGTGGCCCGTGGCATGCTCCGTACCGCCCACATACAGGTCCACGTTCTGCCAGTAAGCGTCAGCGGCCTCCGACACCAGGGCCTTGTCGTTGTGGGGGTCCATATAGCGCAGGTAGTAAGCCGATGACCCGGCGAAGCCCGGCATGGTGTTCAGCTCGATGGGGAATACCCGCTCGTTGTCAATCCGTGTGTTCTCCACGATTTCCTCGTTCTCCACGTCCCAGGCCCAGCGGGTGGCATGGCCCAAGGGCGGCTCGCCCGTTTCGGTAGGCAGGAACTTGGCCACTTCAGGCAATTCCAACGGCAGCTTGTCGGCCGGAATCATATACGGCATTCCGTCCTTGTAATAAACGGGGAACGGCTCGCCCCAGTAACGCTGGCGGGAGAAGATGGCGTCGCGCAGGCGGTAGTTCACCTTCACGCGGCCCAGCTGGTGCTCCTTCACATACTTCTTGGTGGCAGCGATGGCCTCCTTGATGGTCAGGCCGTTCAGCGTCAGGTCACAATAAGGAGTGACTCCTGCTTTCGGCGAGTTGCACACGATGCCCTCCTTGGCGTCGAAACTCTCCTCGCTCACGTCGCAGCCCTCTACCAACGGGATAATCGGCAGGCCGAAATGCTTGGCAAAGGCATAGTCGCGGCTGTCGTGGGCCGGCACGGCCATGATGGCACCGGTTCCGTAACCGGCCAGCACATAGTCGCTGATCCATACGGGAACCGCGTCGCCCGTGAACGGATTGACGGCATACGAACCGCTGAACACGCCGGTCACCTTCCGATCGGCAATACGTTCGCGCTCGGTCCGCTTCTTCGTGCGGTCCAAGTATGCCTCCACTTCCGCCTTCTGTTCCGCCGTAGTCAACTGGGGCACCAGTTCACTCTCGGGAGCCAGCACCATGAAGGTGACCCCGAACATGGTATCGGCACGGGTCGTAAAGATGGTGAACTCCACCTCGCTGTCCTTCACCTTGAAGCGCACCTCCGTACCTTCCGAACGACCGATCCAGTTGCGCTGGGTCTCCTTCAGCGAGTCGGTCCAGTCGATGGTTTCCAGTCCGTCGAGCAGCCGCTGTGCGTAGGCCGACACGCGCAGGCACCACTGGCGCATCTTCTTCTGTACCACGGGGAATCCGCCGCGTTCCGACACGCCGTCCACCACCTCATCGTTGGCCAGCACCGTACCCAGCTGCGGACACCAGTTCACCATCGTCTCGCCCAGGTAGGCGATGCGGTAGTTCATCAGGATTTCCTGCTGTTCCTTTTCGCTCTTGGCCTTCCACTCGTCGGCCGTGAAGCTCAATTCCTCACTGCAGGCCACGTCCAGTCCCGCGGTACCCTGCTGTTCGAAATGCTCCACCAGCAGGCTGATGGGCTTCGCCTGCCGGCAGGTGTTGCAGTAGAAGCTGCCGAACATCTGCTGGAACGCCCATTGTGTCCAGTGGTAGTAGCTGGGGTCGCAGGTCCGTACCTCGCGGTCCCAGTCGAAGCTGAAGCCAATCTTGTCCAACTGCTCCCGGTAGCGGTTGATATTGTTGACGGTCGTGATGGCCGGGTGCTGTCCCGTCTGGATGGCGTACTGCTCGGCGGGCAAGCCGTACGCGTCGTAGCCCATGGGATTCAGCACGTTGAATCCCTGCAGCCGCTTGTAGCGGGCATAGATGTCGCTGGCGATATACCCCAGCGGATGTCCCACGTGCAGTCCGGCACCGGAGGGATACGGGAACATGTTCAACACATAAAACTTCTTTTTCGATGCG
>JAQXRG010000016.1 GCA_029218405.1 Bacteroidales bacterium | reverse complement strand
GAACCGTAACATTATCCAAAGAATCATTCATTAAAACTACTTAATCCTAACATGAAAACAGCTATCACCTTACTCCTTCTACTGGCCCTCGTCACAGGATGCCGTCCCACCGGACAGACTCCGACGGAACTGGTGCCCGCTACCCAGCCCAACGCGGCCCAACAGGCCCTGATGGAGCGCCAGTATGGTATGTTCATCCATTTTGGCGTGAACACGTTCACCAACCACGAATGGTCGGACGGGACGACACCCGCCTCGGCCTATCATCCTACGCAGCTTGATTGCGACCAATGGGTACGAGTGGCACACGATGCAGGTTTCCGCTACGTGCTGCTCATCACCAAGCACCACGACGGCTTCTGCCTGTGGGACAGTCAGTACACCGACTACGATGTCGCCTCCTCGCCGGTGAAGACCGACGTAGTGGCCGAAGTCGCGAAGGCCTGCCAGAAATACGGCCTCGACTTTGCCATCTACTACTCGCTGTGGGACCGGCACGAACCGTCCTACAAGGACAAGGACTTCAACAAGTACATCCACTATATGGAGAACCAGCTGACCGAGCTGCTGACCCACTACGGCCCCGTGCACGAAGTGTGGTTCGACGGAGGATGGGACAAGCAACCGGAAGAATGGCAGCTGCCCCGTATCTACTCGCACATCAAGCGGCTGCAGCCCCAGTGTGCTGTCGGCGTAAACCACACCATTGTGCTGGAAGAAGGAAAGCGCCAGTTCACCCTGCCAGACCTCATGACCGAGGACAACAAGTACTATTTCCAGTATTTCCCCAGCGACTTCCGCCTGTGGGACCCGAAAATCGCCCATAAGCTGGACAAGAAGCAGTACCTGCACGAAGGGAAATCCTATTACCTGCCTTTCGAGCATACCATCTGCCTGAGCAAGGCGTGGAACTGGTTCCAGAAAGACCGGCAGGTACCTGTCCGTGACCTTGACGAACTGGAGGAGCTGTTCTATTGGTGTACCGACAACGGCAACACACTGGTGGTGAACATCCCGCCCGACCAGACAGGACGCATCCGGGAGAACGAGGCCAACGCCATCATCACACTGAACCAGCGACTGGGAGGCATCCGGAAAGGAAAGCCCCTGCCCCGCAACGGCAAGTTCATCTCCATGATCCAGCCCGCCACCGCCACATCGGAAGCTCCCGAACATGCGGCAGCCGCAGCAACAGACGGCGGCATGCAGACCTACTGGGCCGCGGAGAAGAACGACACGACCGCTACCCTGGTGATACCCCTGAACGAAGAAGAGGCTTTCAACAAGATTACCATCTTCGAGTACTGTGACATGAAGAACGGCAGCGACGGGTTCTCCAACGTCCGCACCAACCGTATCCAACGGTACGCCATCGACATCTGGAAAAACAACGGATGGGTCACCATCTATTGTGATGACCAGCCGATGGGCGACTGCAAGGTCATCCGTCTGCCTCAAACGTACCACACCTCGCAGGCACGCCTCCATGTGCTGGAAGCGACCGCTCCCCCTGCCATTTACGAACTTCACATCATCCATAAGCCATGAACAAGACACTGATAGGGACTGTCTGCCTGTGCGGGTGGATGGCGGCCTCGGCCGCCACCGCCCAGCACCGGTGGCAGGTGACTTCCCCCCACGAGATTACGTGGCGTCCGAAAGGCGACGCCCACGCCGACCACATTGAGATGAGCGGAAAAAGAGTTTCTGTAGTCTATCTGTACGGCGTTGACAACGACGGCCGGTTCCACCTGGAAAAGGGAATGGTATGACCCCTGCTGCGCACGGTGCCCAACGACACTCACGCCAGCCTGATGCGGCGGATGGCCTGGGATCCCCTCCGGCTCATTACCGTCAACGGCCTTGCCCTGCAGAACGAGAAAGTCGTCGCCATACAGCTCAACGGCATGCAGCAGACAGAGGAAGGCACAGACATCTGGAACGGGGCAGGCAACCGAGGAGACGCTGCCATGATTGCCTACGGGGCCTCACGGTACGCACTGGCACGGGGTGACCGGAACGAGGCGGAACAGCTGTGGCCCCTCATCAGCTGGTGTCTGGAATACTGCCACCGGAAACTGACTCCCCAGGGAGTGGTAACCTCTGATTCTGACGAACTGGAAGGACGCTTCCCGTCGGGCAAGGCCAACCTCTGCACCTCGTCTTTGTACTACGACGCGCTGCTGTCGGCTGCCTTCCTGGCGGAAGAGCTGGACAAAGGTCCTCTGTGGCACGTACCTACCGGAAGCAGGCACAAACGTTGCGGAAGGCCATCGACACCTACTTCAGCGCATCACCGAACGTGCGGCAGGCACCATCGATGCCCTGTTCTCTCCCCGCTTGTGGACCGAAAACGGCCTCCTGACCCAAGCCGGTGACAAGACCTTCTGGGACCGCTCCACACTCTATGCCCTGCGTGGTGTCTATGCGGCCGGCGAGACAGAGAAAGCCACCGATTACCTGCACCGCTATTCCGCCACCCGTCTGCTGGGTGACCACGTACCCTATGCCATCGAAGCCTGGCCGGAAGGCAACCAGTGCCACTTGTCGGCCAAAACGGACTCTATGGGCGTATCGTCACGGAAGGGCTGTTCGGCATCCGTCCCACAGGCTTCCACCGTTTTACCCTTACCCCCCATCTGCCACAGGCATGGGACCGCATGACATTGCGCGACATCCGCGCCTTCGGCACCCGGTGGGACATCCATCTCGAACGAACCTCCGGCCAACGGCTGCGCCTGACGATAAAGGAGGACGAACAGGTGGTCTGCCAACGCTCACTCCGCGAAGGGCAGACCGTAGTAATCCGGTTGTAACAGAGACGCAAGCATCCGACCGCTATGACTCTAATGTTAAATAGAAGTTAATCAGCGAACCTTCATGGAAGTTTCTCCCCATAAATCACTACATTCGCATATAATATTATAAGGAGATGAGTCATGAGACAGACAGAAGAGCGCTACATCAGTTTGCTGACCGACTTCGGCTTCAAGCGAATTTTCGGAACGGCTCCCAACAAGGAACTGCTGATTAACTTCCTCAACTGCCTCTTCAACGGAAAGAAGGTGGTCAAGGACCTGAGCTACGGAAACTCGGAGCATGTAGGAGACCTATACACGGAACGAAAGGCCATTTTCGATGTCTATTGTGAGGGAGCGGACGGCGAGAAGTTCATCGTGGAGATGCAAAACGCATCGCAGAAGTATTTCAAGGACAGGTCCATTTTCTACGCCACCTTCCCCATCAGGGAGCAGGCACCAAAGGTGAAGCACTGGGACTACCACCTCAGCCCCGTCTATACCGTCGCGCTCCTGAACTACGAGATGAAGGAGGCGGCGTTCGATGCGAAGAAGCTCAGGCACCACGTGAAGCTCTGCGACACGGGCACGCGGCGCGTCTTCTACGACAAGCTGGAGTTCATCTACGTGGAAATAGCCAAGTTCGACAAGAAGGAGGAAGAGCTGGTCACCCTCTACGACAAGTGGCTCTTCGCCCTGAAAAACCTCTCCCGGCTGGAACGACGCCCGGACGCGCTACGCGACAAGGTCTTTGACCGGCTGTTCCAGGTGGCGGATGTCTCGAAGTTCACCCCTGCCGAACTACACGAGTACGAGGACAGCCTGAAGCATTACCGCGACCTGAAGAACTGCATCGACTCGGCGGAAGAAAAAGGACTGGCAAAGGGACTGGCCAAAGGACGGGAAGAAGGACTGGCCAAAGGATTAGCCAAAGGACGAGAGGAAGGACTAGCGAAAGGACGAGAGGAAGGATTGGCAAAGGGACGGGAAGAAGGCAGCAAGCAGAAAGCGTATGAGATAGCCCTCAACCTCCTGTCACTCGGCGTACCGGTAGAAACCATCACACAAGCCTCCGGACTCACCCGTCAAGAGATAAAAGCACTGGAACATTCATCCGCGTCGCCCCTGACGAATGGGATTGTCACCTCCTCACGAACGAAGTCATGACCCCCTGACGACTTCGTTCGTGAGCATCTCATGAACGAAGTCGTCAGACCATCACAACCGCAGTCATGACAGTGCAAGAATGCCTGTCGTTAAGGTACTACAATGCCTATTGTTCCAGTGCAAGAATGCCTGTCGTTACGATACAAGAACAACCTATTATAAAATGAAAATATGAGAAAAACATTGTTTCTCCTGTTGTTGTCAGGAGTCTTGTCCGTCAGCGCACAGCCCCGACGGACGGAAATGAAAGCGGCCCGCGAGGTCATCGAACGAACCTTTCCCCAATGGGCGGAACGGCTGCAACTGAAACCTGCCGCCAAGCAGGACGGACGCGACATGTTCCGCCAGTCGGTGAACGGACAGCGGCTCACCGTCGAGGCGAGCAGTGGAGTGGCCCTCTGCCGAGGTGTTTATGACTTCATCCGCCAGAACGGACTGGGCATTTACAGCTGGAGCGGCACCCGCGAGACAGCACCGGCCTCCCTCTCCTCGTTCAGCACCCGGATGAAAATATCCCCCTTCGCCCACCACTACTACTTCAACGTGGTGACCTATGGCTACTCCATGCCCTACTGGGACTGGGAACGCTGGGAAAAGGAAATCGACTGGATGGCCCTGCACGGCATCGACATGCCCTTGGCCCTGACGGCTAACGAGGCCATCTCCGCCCGCGTATGGAAGCGACTGGGACTGAGTGATGAGGAAATCGCCGCGTATTTCGTGGGTCCAGCCCATCTGCCCTGGATGCGCATGGGCAACATCAGCGGCATCGATGGTCCGCTGCCCGAACAGTGGCACGAGCGGACCATCGCCCTACAGCACCGCATCCTCGACCGGATGCGCAGCCTCGGCATGACCCCCATCTGTCCCGGATTCGCCGGCTTTGTACCCCAAGCCCTGAAGCGGCTCTATCCAGATGTGAAGCTGACCGAGACCTCGTGGGGTGGCGCGTTTCACAATTGGATGCTTTCACCCGAGGACGAGCTGTTCCACACCCTCGGAAAGATGTTCATCGAGGAATGGGAGAAGGAGTTCGGCAAGAACAGCCACTACATCGTGGACAGCTTCAACGAGATGGACATTCCTTTCCCACCCAAGGAAGACCCGCGCCGCTACGAGCTGCTGGCTTCTTACGGCGAACGGGTCTATAAATCCATTCGTGCGGGCAATCCCGATGCTGTGTGGGTAATGCAGGGATGGATGTTCGGCTACCAGCGCGACATCTGGGACGCTCCCACCCTGCAGGCACTGCTCAGCCGTGTGCCCGATGACAAGATGCTGCTGCTCGACCTGGCCGTGGACTACAACAAGTGTTTCTGGAACAGCGAGGTCAACTGGGAGTTCTATCCCGGTTTCTTCGGCAAGCCGTGGGTATATAGTGTCATCCCCAACATGGGTGGAAAGACGGGCATGACCGGCATGCTATCCTTCTACGCGAACGGCCATCTGGAGGCACTCGCCTCACCCAACCGGGGCTGCCTCACCGCCTTCGGCATGGCACCAGAAGGCATCGAAAACAACGAAGTCATCTACGAACTGCTGGCTGATGCCGGATGGAACGGCACAGAAACGGATGTGGAACAGTGGATCGCCAACTACTGCACCAGCCGCTACGGTGCTTATACCCCGGCCCTGCAGTCCTTCTGGAAGGGGATGCTGTCCTCAGTCTATGGCAGTTTCACCGACCATCCACGCTATAACTGGCAGTTCCGCCCCGGACGGGTGCGCAAGGGCAGCATCGCGACCCAACCCGCCTTCTATGCCGGTGTGGAAGCCTTGGCAGAAGGCGCACACGAACTGAAGGGAAGCCCCTTGTTCGAAGCCGACTTCCGTGAATGGACGGCCGCCTACATGGGGGGCAAGATGGAAGAGCTGACGGCGCAGATAGAAGAGACCTATCTGATGGATGAAAAGGAAAAGGCCCGTACGCTTGAAGAGCGGTTCGCACGTTGGATGCAAGCTACCGACCGCCTGCTGGCCGGACATCCCACCCACAACCTGTCCCGCTGGATAGACTGGGCCCGCCACTGTGCAGGAGAGAACCATGCGCTGGCCGACTATTATGAGCGGAACGCCCGCCGTATCGTAACGATATGGGGACCACCGGTCGATGACTATTCTGCCCGCATCTGGTCGGGTCTGCTGCGCGACTACTACCTGCCCCGCTGGCAACATTACTTCGAACAACTGCGCACCGGCCAGCCGTTCGACTTCGCCGCCTGGGAACGGAACTGGGTGGAGGAACGCAAGGGACTGTCGCCCATCGCTTCCACCGCCTGTGCACTGGAAGATGCCGTGACCTTGGTACGCGAGGCGGCCTCGCTTTCCGCCTCGGCTACCTGGCAATCATCGGTCATGGGCGGATGGCAGACATCGGAGGTGCAGGAATAACGGCTGCACACCCCGGCTTACTGTCAAGACGCTGGGCACGGACCGTCCCGCCGGTCAGGTGGAACTGCTGGACTTCCGGTAACCCGAACTGGTGAGGACGGCCACCAACTGGCCGTCCTCATCGGTGAGGCGCACCTCCACGTAAGGTACCCGGGGATGGGCGAACACCTCTACGGCTTCGGCCGTGACCCATCCCTGCGCCACGGAGCGCAGGAATGTGATATTGGCACCCAAGGACAGTGTCAGCCGTCCGCAGCTGTTTGCCACCGCCGCAAAGGCCAGGTCGGCCAAGGTAAAGAGCGCGCCACCCTGGCACACCCCACCCGCATTCAGATGGTCAGGTGTCACCTCCATCCGGGCCTTGGCATAGCCCGGACGCACTTCTACCAGTTCCACGCCGGCACGGGCGGCGAATGCGTCGCCCGCCAGCAATTGTCTCAGTTTCTCCATATCTTTCTGTTAGATATCTTTCTGTTAGGATGGTTAACGAATCGTGACCATGGTCGCCCCGTACCCGTACTCACGGAAGGAAGCGTCCTGGCTGGTATAATTCTTGTACTTGCGCTTCAGCTCGTCAAGCAGGGCACGGCGCAACACCCCGTCGCCCTTGCCATGGATGAAGACG
Source organism: Bacteroidales bacterium (assembly GCA_029218405.1). Taxonomy (GTDB): domain Bacteria; phylum Bacteroidota; class Bacteroidia; order Bacteroidales; family Bacteroidaceae; genus Phocaeicola. Next base: position 39,066 of record JAQXRG010000016.1, on the reverse strand, counting down.
ATGCGCTTTCCCTTCTGGGTGCTGTACTCATCGAGCGTGGCGCGGAACACATCGAGCTGATAATTCAGCATCTCGGCGTTGCCCATGCCCGTCGTGTCATCCAGCAAGGCATGGATGTGAAGGTCCACCTCTAGCAGCTCGTTACGCGACTGCCGCTCCTGCTGCTTCTTCCGAAGCCGTTCCCGGGCAAAGGTATCGGCGTTCTTCTTCCGCAGGGCCTCAGCGGCATTCTTCTGCAGCAGCGCCTCCCGCAACTCATCGGCCGAGGGCTTCAACTCGCTCACCGTCTCATCATCGCGCACCAGTCCGTACAACAGCGCGGGCTCCCGGAAAAATTCGTTCACCTGGAAGGTGTGGAGCTTGTAGAACTTCACCACATCAATATCCAGTTCGCGGCTCACGGCCGACTTGAGTCCGAAGGAACGATCGTCCTTATAGGCCAGCAGCTGCACCGCCACTCGCTCCATGCCGTTCAGGTCCGCCTTCGTGAACTCCTCCAGGTGTTCCTTTCGGTTGGGCTTTACGGTGCCCCGGCTGCGGAGCCGCCACTGTCCGTCCTCCGTGGCCGAGAGGTAGAGGTAGTCGATGAAGCAGTTGCTGTCGTTCACCAAATAAGCGTCGAAAGCAGTGGACGAGAGGGTCTTCACGTCCTCGGGCACATACGCCAGCCATACGTTGAGCGCATCGTTGCCCTTCACCTCCGGGTCACGCCAGGTGACGGGACGATCGTCCTCCTTCTCCTCCTCTTCCGCCTCCAACCCGTCTTCCGGTTCCTCTGGAGCGGCCTTTGTCTTGGGCTTGCCCACCGAACGGATGGGGATGTTGTACTCGTCGGTCTGCACCACTACACATTCCTTCACCAGCATGGGGATTTCGAAACCGTCATCCCCTTCCACCAGCGCGACATCCTTTCCCTGGAAGCCGCGTACGATGCCTCCTCCCACTTCGCTGAGGAAGCGCACCTTATCTCCTATTTTCATATACGTCGTATCTGTTATTCTTTCTATTCTTCAAAAACACGCGCGACGCCGTCCTACGGAAAACGCCACTGATTCTGCGACAAAAATACGAAAAGAACGCCGCACAACCAAGATTGTCCCGGATTTTTCGTATATTTGCCGTCACAAAAACTATAGAGAACATGGAAGATACCAGACATATCAAGATTTGTGACTACCAGTACCCGCTGCCCGACGAACGCATCGCAAAGTTTCCCCTGCAGCGGCGCGACCAGTCGAAGCTGCTCATCTATCATAACGGCGACATCAGCGAGACCCACTTCTCCTCCCTCCCCGGACTGCTCCCTGCAGGCTCCCTCGTGGTGTTCAACAACACCAAGGTCATCCAGGCACGCCTCCACTTTCGGAAGGAAACAGGTGCCCTCATCGAAGTGTTCTGCCTGGAACCTGTACAGCCTGCTGACTACGCCCAAAACTTCCAGCAGACCCGCCACTCCGCCTGGCTCTGCCTCGTGGGCAACCTCAAGAAATGGAAGGAAGGCCCCCTACGGCGTGAGATGACCGTGAAGGGACGGTCCGTCATCCTCACCGCCACTCGGGGCGAATCGCGGGGCACCAGCCACTGGATTGACTTCGGGTGGGACAACCCCGAGGTAACCTTCGCCGACATCCTCGAAGTGTTCGGCGAACTTCCCATCCCTCCTTACCTGAACCGCGCTACCGAAGAGAGTGACAAGCAGACCTACCAGACGGTCTATTCGAAGATAAAAGGTTCTGTGGCCGCTCCCACCGCTGGCCTGCACTTCACCGAAGAAGTGATCCAGGCACTGCGACAGAAAGGCATTGACCTGGAGGAGGTGACTCTCCACGTGGGGGCCGGCACCTTCAAGCCTGTGAAGAGCGAACGCATGGAAGGACATGAGATGCACACGGAATACATCGCCGTGAGCCGCACCACCCTCCTACAGCTGCTTGCCCACCTGGGCGACATCACGGCGGTGGGTACCACCTCCGTACGCACCCTCGAAAGCCTCTACTACATCGGTGCCACCCTACGCCAGCAGCCCGATGCCAATGAGGAGGAGCTCCACGTGGGGCAATGGACTCCCTACGACACGCATCCCGACCTCACCACCGAAGACGCGCTGCGGGAAATCATTGCCTGGCTCGACCGCCACGGCCTCACGACCCTCCACACCAGTACCCAGATCATCATCGCTCCGGGCTACACGTTCCGGGTAGTGGACCGCATCGTGACCAACTTCCACCAGCCACAGAGCACCTTGCTGCTCCTGGTGTCGGCTTTTGTCGGAGGCGACTGGAGGAGCATCTACGACTATGCCCTGAGCCATGACTTCCGCTTCCTGAGCTACGGCGACTCGTCACTGCTCATCCGCCAACACCCCAAGGACAAGGTTCCAACGGATACATCCAGACAATCCATAACCCACTAACATTATATCCATGAAAAACCTATTCTCATTACTGGTGCTCCTCGGCTGGATGGCCGTGGCCACCGCACAGAATGCCAAACCCTTCGTCATTCCTGAACTGAAGGAATGGAAGGGGGCGGAAGGAGAGTTTGCCATCAGCGGACAGACCCGCATCGTTTATGAACAAGAACAGCTGGCCGACGTGGCCCGCGCCTTTGCCGAAGACTACCGCCAACTCTGCGGCGGCACCCTCACGGTGACGCAGGGAAAGGCCAAGACCGGCGACATCGCCCTCTCCCTGCGCAAGGACACCAAGATGCCCAAGGAAGGCTACCGCATCTCCATCGGACGGGCCGTGAACGTCACCGCCACTGAACCCATAGGCGTGTACTGGGCCACCCGCTCCCTCCTTCAGATGGCGGAGCAAAACACCGAACGTACCCTTCCTTGCGGCATCGTCAAGGACTTTCCCGACTATGCGGTACGCGGCTTCATGATTGATTGCGGACGCAAGTTCATTCCCTTGGACTACCTGCGCGACTACGTGAAGATGATGGCCTACTACAAGATGAACACCTTCCAGATTCACCTGAACGACAACGGATTCCACCGCTTCTTCGACCGCGACTGGAACAAGACTTACGCCGCCTTCCGCTTGGAATCGGACACCTACCCCGGGCTGGCCGCCCAGGACGGCTGGTACACGAAGCAGGAGTTCATTGACCTGCAGAAGCTGGCAGAGGCGCACTTTGTCGATATCATTCCCGAGATTGACGTGCCCGCCCACTCACTCGCCTTCACCCACTACAAGCCTGAAATCGGCAGCGAGAAGTACGGCATGGACCACCTCGACCTCTTCAAGCCCGAGACCTACTCCTTCGTGGAGGGACTGCTGAAGGAATACCTCGAAGGCGAAGAGCCCGTGTTCCGTGGCAAGCGTGTGCACATCGGCACCGATGAATACTCGAACAAGGAACAGGCCGTGGTGGAGAAGTTCCGCTACTTCACCGACCACTTCATCCGCTACGTGGAGAGCTTCGGCAAACAAGCCGTGGTATGGGGCGCACTCACTCACGCCAAGGGAGAAACCCCGGTGAAGTCGGAGAACGTGGTGATGGGTGCCTGGTACAACGGCTATGCCGACCCGCATGAGATGATCCGCCAAGGTTACCAGCTCATCAGCATCCCCGACGGATGGCTCTATATCGTGCCCGCCGCCGGCTACTACTACGACTACCTGAACTGTCCCATGCTCTACGAGAAGTGGACACCCGCCCGCATCGGCAAGGAGCAGTTCGAGGAGAAACATCCCTCTATCCTCGGCGGCATGTTCGCCGTGTGGAACGACCATACAGGCAACGGCATCTCCACCAAGGATATCCATGACCGCACTTTCCCCGCCCTGCAGACGCTGGCTGTCAAGATGTGGACGGGTGCGAACCCTACGGTGCCCTACGCTGACTTCGACCGCCAGCGGAAGGTGCTGAGCGAAGCGCCGGGGGTAAACCAGGCAGGCCGCATCGACACCCCCTTCCACAAGGACAAAGTGCTCCCCGGCGAGACCCTGCCCCTGCGCGAGGTGGGTTACGGCTACCAAGTGAGCTTCGACCTCGACGGCACGCGCGAAACACCGGGCACCGAACTCTTCCGTTCTCCCTCGGCTGTGTTCTACCTCTCCGACCCCATTAGCGGCCTACTGGGTTACGCCCGCGACGGTTATCTCTTCACCTTCCCCTACAGCGTGAAGCAGGAACAGGTGAAGGTAAAGGTAGAAGGCGACAACAAGTCCACGCGCCTCTTCATCAACGACCGCCTCATCGAGGAGAAGGTCATCCGCAAGCAGTTCATCTCGCCGAAAGACTCCATGAAGATGGTGCCCACACTGGTCTTCCCCCTCGAAAAGGCCGGTCAGTTCAAGAGCCATGTGAGCAACCTGAACGTAAAGCAATAAGATAGAAAATGAACAAGCATTTCCTACTGACCGTTCTGCTGCTGGGCCTGATTGTCGGCCCGGCAGCTGCCCGGCGCCTCACCGTCCTACAATGGAATATCTGGCAGGAAGGCACCATGGTTCCTGGCGGCTACGAGGCCGTAGCGGACGAGATTGCCCGCCTGCAGCCCGACTTCGTGACCCTGAGCGAAGTTCGCAACTACCACGGCACACGGTTCTGCGACCGCATCGTGAACAGCCTGCGCGAGCGGGGCGTGACCTATTACTCGTTCTTCAGCGATGACTCCGGCCTGTTGAGCCGTCATCCCATCACCGACTCACTGACGGTCTTCCCCCTGAACGATGACCACGGCAGCATCCACAAGCTGGTGGCACAGGTGGACGGACAGGAGTTCGCCGTCTATACCGCACATCTCGACTACCTGGACGATGCCTACTACAACGTACGCGGCTACGACGGCTCCACTTGGAAGGAAATCCCCCTCCCCACCTCTGTGGCCGAGGTGCTGGAGCGCAATGATTGCTCGCGGCGTGACGATGCCATCCGGAATTTCCTGAAAGAGGCGGAGAAGGATCGGCAACAGGGACGCATCGTGATGCTGGGCGGCGACTTCAACGAGCCGTCACATCTTGACTGGACCCGCGACACGAAAGACCTCTTCGACCACCACGGGCTTATCGTACCGTGGACTGTTCCGCTGCTCCTCGACAACGCAGGCTACACGGACGCCTACCGTACAGTGCACCCCGATGTGCGCTCCCACCCCGGCTTCACCTTCCCCTCGGACAATCCGCTGGTGCCGGTAAAGAAGCTGACATGGGCCCCCAAGGCCGACGAGCGCGACCGCATCGACTACGTCTTTTTCAGTCCCCACCCCCGGCTGCGGCTGCGGAAAGCTGTCCTCTTCGGACCGCGCGGCTGCATCGTACGGAACGAACGGACTGAAGAGACTTCCCGCGATCCCTTTGTGCTTCCGCTCGACGTATGGCCCACCGACCATAAGGGAGTACTCGTGACGTTCACCCTGAGATGACCGTGACCGACTATAATAAAACAAAGATGCGACGGACGCCCACACACGATGAGTCTTCCGTCGCATCTCTTTTCAGCCGTCACCAGCCGGCCGATTTCGGTCTGTATCAATACTCGTCCTTCGGCTCACTGCCCATCTGCACTTCCAGACGGCCTCCCTTCACGACTTTGTGGAAGGAGATTTCCGGCGTGTGGAGTGGCTGTCCGTCGAGTATGAAACGCTGCACATAACGGTTCGTACGGCTATTGTCCTTCGCCTCAATGACGAAGCTGCCACCGGGATAGTAGTCCGGGTTCAGCCGGATGGTGACCTTATCGAACTGCGGGCTACCGATGGCAAACTTCGCGTCTTCGTTGGCCAGTCCCGCCACATCAAACAAGCCGATGGAAGAGATGACATACCAGGCACCGAGCTGGCCCTGGTCCTCGTCCTGTCCGTAGCCGTACCCATGTATGCCGTCGGTGCCGTAGAACTCATCCAGGATACTGCGCACCCATTTCTGCGTCAGCGATGGGCGGTGTGCCTGGTTGAACAGCCACGACACGTGCAGACACGGCTGGTTGCCCTGGTTGTAGTAGGTCTGCAGGCCGGCGAAGGCATCGATGGTCTTGCCGCCGCTGAAGATATTCTCCTGAGAGCGGAGGAAGATGCTGTCCAAGCGGGCGGAGAACTCCTCTTCACCCATTTTGGCAATCAGTGCCTGAGCATCGTGGGGCACGTAGAAGGTATACTGGTAGGCATTGCCTTCCTGGAAACCACGCCATACCTCCATGGGGTCGAAGCGGTCGATGAACTTGCCGTTTTCCCACTTGGGATGGATGAGGTTGGTCTCGTCGTTGTAAATGCGCTCCCAGCCCTTGGAGAGAGACATCAACTGCTTGTAATCCTCGGTCTTGCCCAAGGCCTTGGCCATCTGTGCCACGGCATAAGCACTGAAAGAGTATTCGAGGGTGTGGGAAGCAGAGAACATCCACGACTCGGCCACGGGTCCTCCCTTGTCAAGGTGGGGCACATAGCCGTACTTCACGAAGCGGTCGGTATCCAGCTTGCCCGCACCCATGGGCCGGTTCTCGCCGTCCAGCTCGTTCTTCAGCGCGGCAGCGTAGGCCGTCTCGACATCGAAGTCGCGGATACCGCTCAGGTAAGCGGCGGCGATAATGATGCCCACCTGGTTGGTGCCCACGCCCGACACGTAGCGGCTGCACGCCAGCCCGTCGCCCATCCAGCCCGTGTCCTTATAGACCTGCAGGTGGGTGCTCACATAGTCGGAGAGGTATTCAGGATAGGCCAGTGCCCATACCTGCAGCAGGTTCCACTGTCCGCCCCAGATGGCGTCGGTATTGTAGAACGAGAACTTCGGGCGTCCGTCCGCGTCCAGCGGAATCTGTCCGATGCCGCCGTCATTGCGGGGATAGGCACCGTTGATGTCACTGGCCAGTCCGCGGCCCAGCACAGCATGGTACAGGCCGGTATAGAATTTCACCTTATCCTCGTGCGAGGGAGTCTCCACACGGATGCGGCTGAGGTATTCCTCCCACGTATCGGCAGAGGTCTGACGCACCTGGTCGAAGGTGAGCCGTCCATTGTCCGTCTCTACAGTACGGTTCGACCGGGCGTTCTCGACCGAGGTATAGGACAGGCCGACCTGTGCGGTCACCTGGTCGCCTTCCTGCGTCTTGAAGGTGAGGTACGCACCGGTTCCTACCCCCTTCACTTCCGTCTGTCCGGCAAAAGTCTTCTCGTGCAGGAAGGTGCCCACGGCCTCCGGCTTGCGGTCCACCCGCGCCGAGAAGAACAGGGTGATGGTGGCACCCGACTGGTATTTGTTGCTGTAGAATGGCAATGTCTTTACCCATCCTTCGAGGGTCTGTCCGTCGTCGCTGACCTTTACCTCGGCATCCACCGCCGGTCCGCTCTCGCCTTGGCGGTTGCCAATGTCGAAGAGCAAGTGACTGGACTCATTGGCCGGGAAGGTGAAGCGCTGGTAAGCCACACGCTGGGTGGCGGTCACCTCAGCACGGATGCCGTAGTCTTTCAGGCGAACGGCATAATAACCGGGCTGGGCTGTCTCCTCATCGTGTGAGAAGGCGGAACGGTAGCCTTCCCCCGTGGAGCCCTCGGGGCCGGGAACGGTCTTGAGAGGGCCGTTGGTGGGCATCAGCACAATGCCCCCCACCTGAAACTCGTGGAGGCAGGGAAAGCCTTCGAGCGTAGCGTCGCGGTAGTCATACCCCACGGCTTCCCATCCGGTGGGGTTGCCCTTGCTGCCATTAGTGGAAGGGCCAGGCTTGGCCAGTCCGAAAGGCAAGGCGCCGGGAGCGACGTGGAACCACCGGCAGTGCGCGCTGCCGATGAGGGGATTGACATACTGGGAGAGGTTCTCCGGCTGTGGTTGAGGGGCGGTGCCTGTACAGGCTACCAGCCATGATCCCGCTGTAAGCAGGGCGGCATGGAGCAATGTCTTCAATCTGTTCATCTGATGGTTGGTTTACAAATTCAGGATTCAAATATCGGTGATTAACCGGTCTTCGGTTACTGCTGTCTGGCCCATTCGCGAAGCAAGGCGTTGGCTTTGTAGAGCACGCCAGCCTCGCCACGAAAGGTACCCGATCCCATCGGCTCGCCAGCGGGAGTGTACCATTCATAGAAACCACGGTTCTCCACCACACGCCGGAGCATGGGCTGCAGTTCCTCATAGGCTTCTTCTATCCTGCCGTTGTCCACCAAGGCGTGAATCATGCGGGCGCCGAACCAGGTCCAGTCACCGCCGTTCTGATAGCCGTAAGGATACATGCCCACCCCCTTGAAGGCACCGGCAGGATAGGTGGGATACATCGTCAGTCCGATGGTCTGCGCATGTGCCTTCTTCATGTTGTCGAGCATCTTCCGGTTCGCCTCATCGATTTCATCGGAGGAAAGCAGTCCGGCCTGGATGGCCACTGCCGTCCCGCCATGGTAGTAGATGGCGTTCTCGTCGAGCGTAGCGGGGAAGGGTGAGTCTTTCAAGTAAAGATGAGGGATGAACTTCCGGCGCTCAGCATCCCAAAGGTGGCGACGGATGTCACGCTTCAACTCGTCGCGCCGTTCTGCCCAACGCGCGGCCTTCTCCTTGTCGGAGGTCAGCTCAATGAAATTGTTGAGAGCGATGACCAGCATGGCGTTGTCGTAAATGTCGATGGCGTAGTGAGTGTTCTCGTCAATTTCCACGCCCCAGAGGTGTTCGGGCTGTACATCGCCCCAGTCGGCGGTAGTGGCGCCAATGATGAGTCCGTAGGCAGGGTCGAACTTTTCCTGGAAGAGGTAGTCGAGGGCCCACTCCATGCGGTCGATGACTTTCTTGCCGGCCACCTCGGTCTGCAGGTAAGCGGTATTGCCGCTCTTCTTCACATATTTATAAATGGCCTGAATCAACGATGTCTCGTGGTCGGTCTCCACGGTGTTCTTGTGGGCGGCATAGTCGGGCTCAATGTCCGAATAGCGGTACTTGTAACCCACACTGGCGTTGCGTCGGTCGATGAAGCCATCGACGATATCGCCCGTAGGTCCCTGGAATCCCCAGAACACGTTCAGATTCCGGCGCACCTGCACATCGGGCAGCACGTCCATAGACAGTTCGATAAAGGTGTTGTAGTCGCGTATCCAGACCTCGCCGTAGCCGTCGCCGGCATTGAATCCGGTAGAGATGACGGCCCGCGCCATCGAGTCCACCTGTTCCATCAACGGGTCGCGGAGGATTTTCTCCGCCAGTCCTTCGGGCTTGTGCCCGCATCCGGCCAGCACGCCCATCACAAGGGCTGCCGCCGCAAAAATCAGTTGTTTCTTCATGGTTCCTTCGGTGTTTTTCGTGGGTGCAAATATAGCGGATTTCCGGGGAAAAACAGATGGACAATCTGCCGAAACTGTTGCACTTTCTTACGAAGTGATAAAGGGGAGCCCCACCGCAGAAAGGTTTTCAGAAGAATGTACAAGCAAATCAAAAGATTGTACGTGCCAGGTCTGTCTGAAAACAACTACCTTTGCCCACAGAAAACAACTTTGACTGACGGACATGAAACAGCATTACTTACCCCTCTTCCTGCTGGCCGGAGCAATGACAGCTTGCCAGCAGCCTTCCTCCCAACAGCGGCTGGCACAGACGCTGCTGAACGACTCGACCCTGCATCAAGTGGACTCGCTGGCACGGAGCGTGCTGAGCGGCGGGTTCAACGCAGGCAGCGGCTATTCGCAAGTGTGGGCCCGCGATCTGAACAGCTTTATCGAAACGGCATGTGAGGTGAACGACCCCGCCTCCATCCGGGGAGCTATCTTGGTCTTTTTCCGCCTGCAGCAGCCGAACGACGAGATGGTGGACGGCTACGTGCTGAAGCCGGACTTCACCTGGTACGATGACACACCTTACTACTCAGACAACGCACCCGATCACGTGGGCTTCAAGAATACGGTGGAGACCGACCAGGAAACCTCGCTCATCCAATTGGTGGGCAAGTACGTCTGCAAGACGGGCGACCGCAGCATCCTGAACGAGGACATCGCCGGCCGCACAGTGATGCAGCGGATGGATGCCATGGTGGACTACCTGCTGCGCGAACGGTGGTCGGAGAAATACGGCCTGCTGTGGGGTGCCATGACGGCGGACTGGGGCGACGTGCAGCCGGGCGAGGGCTTTCCCTGCGACCTGAACGAACATTCGTTCCGTTCCATCGATGTGTATGACAACGCCATGCTCATCATCGCCCTGCGCGAGCTGGAAGGCATGAGCCGCGAAGAAGCACTGACCACCAAGTACAAGCAGCTCCGCGAAAGTGTGACCACCAACGTAAGAAAGCACCTGTGGGACGAGGAACGCCAGAAGTTCATCCCCCACCTTTATTTAGATGAATCACCCATCCCAGATGGTTTTGACGAGAATCAGATTCACTACCACGGCGGAACGGCGGTGGCCATCGAGGCCGGCCTACTGAGCTCCGACGAGATAGCTACCGTAAACCGGCAGATGGTGGAGAACGTCCGCCTGTCGGGAATGCCGAGCATAGGGCTGACCCTCTACCCACCCTACCCCGACGGGTTGTTCAGCGGCGGCATGAAGGAAGCGTACGTCTATCAGAACGGCGGCGACTGGACCTGGTTCGGCGGGCGGATGATCCAGCAGCTCATCGTGAACGGAAAGGTGGAGGAAGCCTATGCGGAAGTGCGACCGATGCTGGACCGCGTCATTACCAACAAGGGATTCTACGAGTGGTACGGCAAGGGCGGTGTCCCCAGTGGATCGGGCCACTTCAAGGGCTCAGCCGGCACACTGGCCAAGGCCATCGCCCTCTTCCGGGAATGGGCGGAACAAAACAAGTAATCTCCCACAGCCGCCAGAGGTGCAGAATGGTCGGACTACCGAAAGCACTCCGGCGGACAGAATGTAAATACAGCCTGTCAGCGGACAGGCTGTACCTGGACTCAAGTAACGAATACTGAGTTGATGATTTGGTTAGGAAGACGAGGGGACAAGGGATTGCCCCCTCGTCTGTTGTTTACCGATTCTCTCGTCCAAAGGAAGTCTCACGCCGCCGGTACTCAGTGGGCGACATTCCCATGATTTTCGTGAACAGACGGGTGAAGTACGAGGGTTCCTCGAAGCCCACCTTCTCAGCAATCTCGTAGAGTTTGAGATGCGTCAGCTCCATGTATTCGCACGCCTTGCGCACCTTTAGCTGGATGTAGTAATTGATGGGCGAATAGCCCGTCTCTTTCTGAAACAAGGCCGAGAAATGGGAGGTGGAGTACTGAAATTTCCCCGCCAGCTCCTCCAGCGTAAGGTTGTTGGCAATGTTCTCCTGCATATAATGCACCACCTTGACCGCAAAGCTGTCGTTGGCATGCTGGGGCAGGAGGTAGTGGCGGAACGCGTCAACATGGAGAAAGGTGGACAACAGGGCGTAGAGGCAGAGCGAGGCATGGGTCATGTACTCACGGGTATAAGCCATCGAGAAACTGTCATAAATGTTCTCAAAAAGATTCAGCCGGTCCTGTAGCCGAGATATGTTGCCCGGCAGGATGGGACGGGATAGGACGGGATACAGCAGGAAGTCCTTCGCCAGCGCACCCTGGAAATGAATCCAGTAGATGGTCCACGGCTGGTACTCGTCCGCCCAAAAACGGTAAGGCGTGTCGGGCGGCAACAGCAGGTAATGGTTGGCCTCCACCTTGCGTGGCTCATGGTCCTGTAGGGCATACCACCCACATCCCCCCACACAATATATCAGCATGCAGTAATCCGTCCCTACGTCTTTCTGCACATAATGATGTTGCACCAAGGGGAAAAACCCCATCTTACGGATATAGAGCGGGCGCACCAACGGCAGCTGACTGTACTTCCGCAGGATGTCATCCGGCAGCGACAACAGGCGCTGCCCCTTGAAACCTTCCTTGATTCTGACCATACACGAGTAGTTTGACGACAAAAATAGACAGAATCAGCAAATAATGCAAGTTTATCAGCAAATAATGTGCGAAAAAAACGCATCTTCTTCCTTACCTTTGTCTATCAGAAAAACATACTTCGGACAATCATTGATAAAGAATCATCTATTATGAGAAAAAGCAATTACGACAAATCCCCCTTCATCCCTATGGAAGGGGAACTGACTAAGGGATGGGAGGACATCTGCCAGACCTTGCGGCAGGAAGCGGAGGCGAAGCGCCTTTGTGTCATCGAGTGCTATCAAGGTGTATATATAGAAGAGGTAAAGCAAGCCGTCACGCGCATGGGTTTCGACACGGTCATCAAGGCCGATGACCTGTTCAAGACGGAAGAGGAAATCCGTCGCATGACCCAGCCGTGGGTGACGGATGACCGCCTGTTCGGCCGCCGGGCACCGTTCACCTATGCCGACTTCCTCGATCCCCATAAGGTGGAGCAGGCCCGCCAGACCATCGGCCACGCACCAGGCACGGTACTTGTCTATGGTCACGGCGGCTTCGAAGTGGCTCCCGACGCCGGCCTCATTGTCTATATCGACATGGCCCGCTGGGAAATCCAGCTCCGCTCGCGCCGACATGCCATCGACGGACTGGGTATACACAACCGGGAGGAGGAAGCCTCGCGACACTACAAGCGCGGCTACTTCGTGGACTGGAACGTGTGCGACCACCTGAAGAAACGGCTTCTCCCCATTGCCGACTTCTGGATGGACACCCATACGCCGGACCATCCGAAAATGATTACAGGGAATACCCTGCGCCGCGGACTGGTAAAAGCTGCCGGACGCCCTTTCCGCGTGGTGCCTTTCTTCGACCCGGCCCCGTGGGGCGGTCAATGGATGAAACAGGTGTGCGGCCTGGATCCCTCGCAGTCCAACTATGGCTGGTGCTTCGACTGTGTGCCCGAGGAGAACAGCCTCTACCTGCAGGTGGAAGGCGAACGGTTTGAAATGCCCTCCAACAACCTTGTGTTCTACCAGACACGGCGGCTGCTGGGCGCGCCGGTAGAATCACGCTTCGGACAGGACTTCCCCATCCGCTTCGACTTCCTCGACACCATGGGCGGCGGCAACCTCAGCCTACAGGTGCACCCCACCACCCAGTACATCCGCGACACCTTCGGCATCTATTATACCCAGGACGAGAGCTACTACCTGCTGGACGCGGAACCGGAAGCCACCGTCTTCCTGGGACTGAAGACCGGCGTGTGTCCGCAGAAAATGATTGACGAGCTGAACCGGGCACAGGAAACAGGCGAAGCCTTCGACGTGGAGAAGTTTGTCAACAAATGGCCCGCGAAGAAGCACGACCATTACCTGATTCCGAACGGAACGGTCCACTGCTCCGGAGCCGGTGCCATGGTGCTCGAAATCAGCGCTACGCCCAGCATCTTCACCTTCAAACTCTACGACTGGGGCCGCATGGGACTGGACGGACACCCCCGCCCCATCAACATCGGTCACGGTGCGAACGTCATCCAGTGGGAACGGCAGACGGAACTCATCCGCCGCTACTTCGTGAACGCCGTGCAACCCATCGCCACAGGCGACGGATGGCGTGAGGAACGTACCGGACTGCACGAGAACGAATTCATCGAGACCCGCCGCCACTGGTTCACGAAGCCCGTGACGCATCCAGCAGGCACCGGCGTGAACGTACTGAACCTCATCGAAGGCGAGGAGGCCGTGGTGGAGAGCCCCACCGACGCTTTCCCACCCTTCACGGTCCACTATGCCGAAACCTTCATTATTCCTGCCGCTGCCGGTGCCTACACTATCCGTCCTTGCGGACAGTCGGAAGGAAAGGAATGCGGCACCATCAAGGCCTACGTGCGGTTCAAGGAATAACCGCCCACGAATGTTCAATACCTATTTAATAATTAAACGATCCTATCATGAAAAACGACCCACGCATCATACTGACCCTTGACGCGGGCGGTACGAACTTCCTGTTCTCCGCCCTGCAAGGCGGACAGGAAACAGGCATCCCCGTCCACCTCTCCACCGACTCGTCCGACCTGGACACCTGTATCGGACAGCTCAAGCACGGCTTCCATGAAGTCATCCGACAGTCGGGACTACAGCCTGCCGCCATCAGCTTCGCCTTTCCCGGACCGGCGGACTATCCGAACGGCATCCTCGGCGACCTGCCCAACTTCCCCTGCTTCCGGGGCGGCGTTCCGCTCGGCCCCATCCTGGAGGAAGAGTTCGGCGTACCGGTGTTCATCAACAACGACGGCGACCTCTTCGCCTACGGCGAGGCACTGGCAGGTGCTTTGCCGTACGTCAACGGACGGCTGGAAGCCCTCGGCAGCAGCAAGCGGTTCCGCCATCTCATCGGCGTGACGTTCGGAACGGGATTCGGCTGCGGTGTGGTCATCGACGGACACTTACTGCGCGGCGACAACTCGTCGGGCGGCGACCTGTGGTGCTTCCGAAATCCGAACTTTCCCCACCTCATCATTGAGGAGAGCGTCAGCATCCGCGCTGTACGACGGGTCTATGCCGAACGTTCCGGACAGACTGACGAATTGACTCCCAAGGACATCTTCGACATTGCTGAAGGCCTGCGGCCGGGTGACAGGCAAGCCGCCCGTGACAGCTTCGCCGAACTGGGAGCGGCAGCCGGTGAGGCGCTGGCCTCCGCCGTCACCTTGGTGGACGGACTTATCGTCATCGGCGGCGGACTGGCCGGAGCGGCGCGCTACATCCTGCCCGCACTGATGCAACGGCTCAACGAACAGCTGTCCACCTTTGCGGGCACCACCTTCCCCCGCCTCCAAATGAAGCCTTACTGCCTGGAGGACGAGACCGTATGGCCCGCCTTCGCCCAGGGCGAGGAACGACGCATTGAGGTACCCGGCACGAGCCGCATCCTGACGTACGACACGCAAAAACGTATCGGCGTACTCCTGGCCCGCAACAGCACCAGCCGCTCCATCTCCCTCGGTGCATGGGCCTTCGCCCTTTACCAGTTAGGGAAGCAATAATTCCATAAAACCAGCTATTACATTCTTATAACACCAAAACATTGCTTATGCGTACCTCTCTTTTCGCCTTGCTGGCCGGCTTCTTTGTCATGGGATTCGTTGACGTGACCGGCATTGCCACCAACTACATCCGCCAGGATTTCGGTCTGCCCCACGCCGTGGCTAACCTGCTGCCCATGGCGGTGTTCCTCTGGTTCGCCATCTGCTCAGTCCCTACCGGCCTGCTCATGAACCGCTACGGCAAGAAGCACGTGGTATGCGGATCACTGCTACTCACCCTCGTCGCCCTGCTGGTGCCGCTGGCCGCCTACACTTATCCGACCCTGCTGCTAGCCTTCGCCTTGCTGGGCATCAGCAACACTGCCCTGCAGGTGTCGCTCAACCCACTCACCGCCACCGCCGTCCAGCCCTCGCTGCTGGCCAGCGTCCTGACCTGGGGACAGTTCATCAAGGCTGTCTCCGCCTTCCTCGGTCCGGTCATCGCCAGCGCGGCCGCCCTATGGACCGGGCAGTGGAAGCTCATCTTCGCACTTTATGCCCTCATCACCTTGGCCAACACCCTGTGGATTGCCCATTCCGTACCGGCTACCCATGAGACAGCGGAAGCCTCCACCTTCGGAAGTACCCTCTCGTTGTTCGCCGACACACACATCCTACGGCTGTTTATCGGCATCCTGATGATTGTCGGTATCGACGTGAGCCTGAACACCTGCATCCCCCCACTGTTGATGGCGCACACCGGACTTCCGCTCGAACAGGCCGGACTGGGCACCAGCCTCTACTTCCTCTCCCGTACGGCAGGCACTTTTGCCGGTGCCCTCCTGCTGACCCGCTATCCGTCGGACACCTTTCTGCGGGTAAGCATGGCGGCTGCCCTCGCAGCGTTGGCAGGACTGGCTTTCTGCCATGTCTCCATCGCCCTTTATGCCGCCATCGTCCTTGCGGGACTGGCCTACGCCAATGTGTTCTCCATCCTCTTCGCCGCCGCCCTGCAGTACCGCCCCGGACGCAACAACGACATCTCATCGCTCATGGTGATGGGCGTGGCCGGCGGTGCCTTGTTTCCACCGCTGATGGGCCTCATCGCCGACCAAGGCAGCCAGGCAATGAGCCTCCTCATTCCCGCCGCAGGCACGCTGTACCTGCTGGCCGTCAAACCATCCAGACAATACTAACAAAACCGTATGATCATGAAACTAAAAATCAAGCATTTCCTGCTGGCAGGTATCCTGACATGGACGGCCTGCCAGCCAAGTATCGAACGCTGTGAGGTCACGCCCGGCGCGAGCGACCTTGTGTTTTCCACCCTGGCCAAAAGCTGGGATGAAGGCATCCCGTTGGGGAACGCCACTATCGGCACGCTGGTGTGGCAGAACGGCGACGCACTGCGCCTGTCGCTGGACCGCACCGACCTCTGGGACCTCCGTCCCACCGACAGCCTCGCGGGTGACAACTATCGTTTTGAATGGGTGAAGCAACACATCCGCAACCGTGACTACCAGCCCGTGCAACGGAAGTTCGACCACCCTTACGACAGCGAGGCCGCTCCCTCTAAAATACCCGGAGCCGCCCTGGAGTTTCCTCTCGCCCAGCTCGGCACGCCCACCCGCGTGCACCTGTTCCTCCACAACGCTTTGTGCCAGGCGGAATGGGCGGACGGAACGACCCTACAGACCTTCGTCCACGCCACTGAACCAGTGGGATGGTTCGTCTTCAAAGGACTGAAGACACCGCTCACCCCCACACTGAAGACCCCCGTGTACCAAAGCGACCGAACCACCGATGCGGAAAGCCCCGTGACTGGGCAGAGCCTGGAACGGCTGGGCTACGAGCAAGGAAGCGTGCGCCAGGACGGCAACTGCCTCGTCTATCACCAGAAAGGGTACGGCAACTTCTATTACGATGTGGCCGTGCGCTGGGAGCAGGACGGTGAAACGCTGACGGGTACCTGGAGCGTCACGACCTCACTGGCTGACGAACAGGCCGAACAGGCCACCGCCGACGCGATGCATCGGGGCCTGCGCCGCGACTATCGCGAACACGCCCGCTTCTGGAACGAGTACTGGGCACAATCCTCCGTCTGCCTGCCCGACACCGTGCTACAGAAACAATACGACAACGAGCTGTACAAGTTTGGCTCCGCCTCACGCGAACACTCTACCCCCATCTCCCTACAAGCCGTCTGGACCGCCGACAACGGACACCTCCCTCCCTGGAAAGGTGACTACCACCACGACCTGAACACCCAGCTCAGCTACTGGCCCGCCTACACCGGCAACCACCTCACGGAGGGACTGGGCTACCTGAACACCCTGTGGGAGCAGTGCGACACCTACCGGCGGTTCACCCGCCAGTATTTCGGCACGGACGGCCTGAATGTCCCCGGTGTCTGCACCCTCACTGGTGAACCGATGGGCGGATGGATACAATACTCTATGTCGCAGACCACGGGGGCTTGGCTGGCCCAGCATTTCTACCTGCACTGGAAATACTCCGCCGACCGCCGTTTCCTCGAAGAACGGGCCTGGCCCTTCGTCCACGACGTAGCCATCTACCTGGAGCAACAGTCGCAAGTGGATGCCGATGGTGTCCGCCGCTTGGAATACAGCTCCAGTCCTGAAATCTTCGACAACTCACTGCAAGCCTGGTTCCCCACCATGACCAACTACGACCTCGCACTGATGCGCTTCCTCTTCCGTGCCGCCGCCGAAATGGCTGCCGAACTGCAGCTCACTGCTGAAGCGGACCACTGGAAGGAAACCGAGCGACAGCTTCCCCCGTTCGACACCGATGCGGAAGGCTGTCTTACCTTCGCCAAGGGCTTCCCGTACGACACCTCGCACCGCCATTTCTCGCACGCGATGGCCATTCATCCGCTGGGACTGATTGACTGGAGCGACGGAGAAGCCTCGCAACGCATCATCCGCTCCACCCTGCAACGGCTCAAGGACTGCGGCCCCGACTGGTGGTGCGGCTATAGCTACAGTTGGTACGCCAACCTGCAGGCACGCGCCTTCAACGGCAACGAGGCGGCACGCGCCTTGCGCGACTTCGCCCAGTGCTTCTGTCTGCCCAACACATTCCACGTCAACGGCGACCAATCGGGCACCGGCAAGTCACGCTTCACCTATCGTCCGTTCACGCTCGAAGGCAACTTCGCCTTTGCTGCCGGCGTGCAGGAGATGCTGCTGCAAAGCCACACTGGCATTATACGTGTTTTCCCCGCCATTCCAGATGACTGGCAGAACGTATCGTTCCACCGTCTCCGTGCCATGGGCGGTTTCTTAGTGTCCGCCGAACGGAAAGCCGGACAGCTCGTCCGCCTCGAAGTTTTTTCCGAGCAAGGCCAACCCTTGCGCATCGTCCTCCCTGGACGCGACGAGGTGTTGCAACTCACGCCGGAAACCGGGAAATGGGTTTCCCTCATCCCGGCTTCCTGACAGGACGGACCGTCCCTGTTTTCTGTCCGGATACACGGAGGCATTACTTCCCGTCTGTTCCCTGTAGGAGGGGGCAGACGGGAAATGTCGCACTGTAACTCTCATTCTAAAATGACAGTCTTTGCCCCCTATTGTCCGCATCCGTTGCACGATTCCCTGAATTTTCACGATCTTTCCTCTTACAGAACAACTTTTCTTGCTGCTGCCGGTGTAGATTCTCGCGGATTTTATCTATATTTGCCGCTAAACCTTATAATACTGAACGAATATGAACATGAAATCTCTCCTTCTACAGGCCACCACCGCCGTGGTGCTCCTGTCCTCCGCACCGCTCCCGGCGCAACAAGTCCTCTTCAAGAGCCAACCCGACCAACATGTCCACTACCGCATCCCCGCCATCGTGGCGCAAGGAAAGACCCTGTGGTATTTTACCGACGACCGCTCGCAAGTGACCGACGCCACTGCCTGGGGTGACATCGGCTCGGTAGGCAACATCAGCATCCTCTGCCGCAAGAGCACCGACGGCGGACGCACCTGGCAGCCGGAACCTGACATAGCCATCGAGGGACGAGGCGACAGCGGCTTTGACCGTGGACACGGCGACGCGGCCGTGGTGTGCGACCGGAAAACCGGCCAACTACTGCTCATCTGCGCGTCGGGAGACGTGAGCTACGGACGCTCCGACGTAAGAGTGAAGCGAGAGGGACAACTCGACGGCTCCTACCGTTATTCGCTCGACTTGAGCCGTGCCCAGCAGGTGGGCCGCTATTACAGTTCCGATGGCGGACGCACCTGGAAAGGCGAGAACATCGCTGCCGACATCTACCGCCTCTACAACACTGCCTCGGCAGACACCTACGACGAAGGACGGGGCAAGGTGGCCGTCGAGCGCCTGTTCTTTGCCAGCGGACGCATCTGCCAGAGCCGCCTTATCAAGGCCGGCACATCGTACCGCCTCTACGCCGTACTGACCACCAATCAGGGTAGTCTCGTAGTCTTCTCGGACGACTTCGGAGGCACATGGCTTCCATTGGGCGGTGCTGACGCACGTCCCGCCCCGAAAGGTGACGAGGCAAAGGTAGAAGAATTGCCCGACGGACGAGTGCTCTTGAGCTGCCGGATGCTGGGCGGACGCTACTTCAACCTCTTCAGCTACTCGTCGGAAAAGGAAGCCACAGGTACCTGGGGCTCTCCCGCCGCATCGACCTCTCTCAGCGGCGGTACCGCCGGACAAGACAACGCCACCAACGGCGAGATTCTGATTGTGCCAGCCATGGGCAAGGACAAGCGGCGCGTCCACATTGCCCTGCAGTCCATCCCCTTCGGCAACACGAAAGGCAGTCCGCGCAACGTAGAGCGACGCAGCCATGTCTCCATCTACTGGAAAGTACTGGCCTCGCCGGCCGACTACGCCTCACCCGATTGTTTCCTCACGGGGTGGACACGCCACGAAGTCACTGCGGCCAACTCAGCCTACTCTACCATGGTGCTGGACGGCAAGGGACGCATCGCCTTCGCCTACGAGGACAACGGCCAGCAGATCCGCTGCGGCAGCCAGAACATGGAAGTCTATGACATGACCTTCCAGTCGCTGTCGTTAGAAGACATCACGAGCGGACAATACAAGTATAAGAAATAAACAAAGTCCCGGATTTGTCGGGACTCTCACTGATACAAAACGCTGCTGTGCAGGCCGGCGAACTTACGGCCTGCACAGCAGCCTGTTTGTTACTCAGGCTGTACCTCTCCCTTGTCGGGAAGCGACTTCCAGCCTTCTCCATACGTGTCGTACGCGTCGGTCACCACCACGAAAGCGCGGGGATCCACCTCCTTGATGGCCTGCTTCACGCCCGTCACCTCCTTATAGCTCACCACCAGGAAAATCATCTCCTTCTCCTGTCCGCTGTAAAGGCCACTGCTCTCAATGCAGGTGGCGGTGCGGTCCAGTTCCTCCAGGATATATCGATGCAACTCCTGCAGGTTCTTGTCGCTGATGACAAAGAGCAGTTTGTCGTTCTTCGCGCCATTGAGCACACGGGCCAGCACCCGTGAACAAACGTAGATGGCGATGAGCGAGTAGAACGACAGGTGCCACGAGGGCTGCGCACCATCGTCAGTGGCCCCGATACCAAAACCGATGACCAACAGACCGAAGGCTACCACGACCGCATCCACCAGCAGAATGCCGGTAGAGAACTTGATATGAGCGTATTTCTGCAGAATCATCGCGATGATGTCACTTCCCCCCGTAGTGGCCTGGTTGCGTACCACGATACCCTGCCCCACACCGATGACCACAGACCCCATGAGGGTAGTAAGCATGAGATGGTTCGTCATGTCCATCGTGCCTCCCATCAGCTGCGTAGGGTCGAGTGCCTCCAGTGCCTCCTTGGTGGGATAGACCAGCCAAGAGATGGCATTCATAATGAAAGGGGTGCTCAGGGCAGCGGCGATGGTGCGCCCCCCGAGCTTAGAGCCCAGCACAAGGACAGAAAGGATGAGCAGGGGAATGTCGAACATATATCCGAACGTTCCCACCTGCACGGATGGAAAAAGGTTGTGCAGCACGATGCTGGCACCATAGACACCCCCTGGCACGATGTTGTAGGGGTTGATAAAGAACACAAAGCCGACGGCCATGATGGCGCAGCCTAAGAAAATGTTCAGCCAAGATAAAATTGTTTTCCGCATACATTCAGATATTTATTCGGCAAATATACAGCATTAGTGGCAACTGTGCAAACATCCGGACAGAAAAAAAAGTGAACGTCAGTCATTGGCGTTCACTTTTGGTTGGGCTACCCGGACTCGAACCAGGAAAAACAGGACCAGAATCTGTTGTGTTACCATTACACCATAGTCCAAAATCATATCTTATTTGTCATCCCTTTCGTTTTGACGCTGCAAAGGTACGGCTTTTTTGGAACCCACCAAACTTTTTCGGCATTTTTTTTCGTAAAAAGCGCATTTTTTTTGTTTAGGGGCAGATTTATCCCCCAAAAAACACTAAAAACAAGAGAAAAGAGACGGTTTCTTTCGTCGTATGCGGAAAAGAAAGTATCTTTGTCCGCATTCAATGATTAAAACGAAGAAGTAAGAATGAACGAAACAAAAGATTTAGTACAGAAAATCATAGAAGGGATTCAAGAGAAGAAAGGAAAAAGCATCGTGGTGGCCGACCTGACCAACATCGGCGACACCATTTGCAAGTATTTCGTCATCTGTCAGGGTAACTCACCCAGCCAGGTGCTGGCACTCACCGACTCGGTAAAGGAGTATGTACGCGAGCATACCGGGCAGAAGGCATACGCGACAGACGGTGTGCGCAACGCACAATGGGTGGCGCTGGACTACGGAGATGTGATGGTGCACATCTTCCTGCCTGATATCCGCGAGTTCTATAACCTGGAGCACCTCTGGGCCGACGCGCGGCTGACACATATCCCCGATCTGGACTGATTAACCAAAAAGGAGTGAAACAATGAGCGAGAACTTCAATTCAAACAAACCGAAAATGAACATGCCCCGTCCCAGCCTGACATGGCTGTATGTCATCATCGCGCTGGTCATCGGCTACCTCTACCTGACCGGCGAGGAGGGCAGTGGCAGTAAGGAGGTGACCTATACGGAATTCCAGCAGATGGTATCGAACGGCTACGCCAGTCGTATCGTAGCCTACGACGACAATTCCATCGAAATGTATATCCAGCCCGAGCACATCGTGGACGTGTTCAAGAAAGATGCCTCGAAGGTAGGACGAAGCCCTTTTGTAAAAGTACAGGGAGGATCCATGGAAGCCCTGGAGAAGTTCCTGGACCAGGAACAGAAGGACGGGCACTTCACCGGCTCGCTGAGCTACAAGAAGCAGGGCAACTACCTGGGCATGATTTTCTGGAACATCTTCCCCATCTTCCTGCTGGTGGGCCTGTGGATGTTCATCATGCGACGCATGGGAGGAGGAGCAGGACCGGGTGGAGCGGCCAACGTGTTCAGTGTGGGCAAGAGCCGGGCGCAACTCTTTGAGAAAGGGGCCGCCAACAAGATTACCTTCAAGGACGTAGCGGGCCAGGCGGCCGCCAAACAGGAAGTGCAGGAAATCGTAGACTTCCTGAAACAGCCACAGAAATACACCGAACTGGGAGGCAAGATTCCTAAGGGAGCCTTGCTGGTCGGCCCTCCGGGAACCGGTAAGACCTTGTTGGCCAAAGCTGTGGCCGGTGAAGCAGACGTGCCGTTCTTCTCCATGTCGGGTTCGGACTTTGTAGAGATGTTCGTGGGCGTGGGCGCATCGCGCGTACGCGACCTTTTCCGACAGGCCAAGGAAAAAGCGCCGTGTATCATCTTCATTGACGAGATTGACGCCGTGGGCCGCGCACGCGGGAAGAACGCCAGTATGGGCGGCAATGATGAGCGCGAAAGCACCCTGAACCAGCTGTTGACAGAAATGGATGGATTCGGTTCGAACAGTGGGGTCATCATCCTGGCGGCTACCAACCGCGTGGACATCCTCGACAAGGCACTGCTGCGGGCCGGACGCTTTGACCGGCAGATTTACGTGGACCTGCCCGACCTGAACGAGCGCAAGGAAGTGTTTGGCGTCCACCTGCGGCCGCTGAAGCTCGACGATACCGTGGACGTGGACCTGCTGGCCCGACAGACACCGGGCTTCAGCGGAGCGGACATCGCCAACGTCTGCAACGAGGCGGCCCTCATTGCCGCCCGGCACGGACAGGCAGCTGTGGGGAAAACGGACTTTCTGGCCGCTATTGACCGTATTGTAGGAGGCCTGGAGAAGAAGACAAAGGTGATGACTGCCGACGAGAAGCGGGCCATTGCCCTGCACGAGGCGGGACACGCCACCATCTCGTGGTTCCTGGAACATGCCAACCCGCTGATAAAGGTGACCATTGTCCCCCGAGGAAGGGCATTGGGAGCCGCTTGGTACCTGCCCGAGGAACGGCAGATTACGACCAAGGAGCAAATGCTGGACGAAATGTGTGCCACTCTGGGCGGACGTGCTGCCGAAGAGGTGTTCATCGGACGCATCTCAACGGGTGCCATGAACGACCTGGAACGGGTGACGAAGCAGGCATACGGTATGATTGCCTACGCCGGCATGAGCGACGAACTGCCCAACCTGTGTTATTACAGCAGCTCAGACGAGTATATGTTCAACAAGCCCTACAGCGAGCGAACCGCTGAGCGGATTGACGAGGAAGTGGGCAAGATGATTGCCGGACAGTACGCCCGGGCCAAGGAGCTGCTGCGTGAGCACGCGGCAGGCCACAACCAACTGGCGGAACTGCTCATCGAAAAGGAGGTCATCTTCGCCGAAGATGTGGAACGGATTTTCGGCAAGCGCCCCTGGACATCCCGCTCGGAGGAAATCATGGCGGAAGAGGAAAAGACCACCCCTGCCCTGCCGGACAGCTCGGCTGCCTCTGCACCGGACACCGCCAGTGAGGCGTGAGAAACGTAGTACCTATCACTCTAAATCTATACGACCGTGAAAAATAACTTTATTCAACGAGCCATTACAGGACTCCTCTTTGTAGCCGTTCTCATCGGCTGCATGGTAGGAGGTCCTGTACCGTTCACCCTCCTGTTCACCGTGATTACGGCACTGACCATTCAAGAGTTTGGTGCGTTGGTCAACCGGACGGGAAACGTGCAGATGAACCTGCCCATCTCGATACTGGCAGGCGTGTTCCTCTTTCTTTGCTTTGGCTATATTGGGGTAGCGCCGGGCAACAACGGGGTCTTCATCCCGTACCTCGGCCTACTGCTCTACCTGTTCATCAGCGAGCTGTACAAGAAGCGGAAAGACCCTATCCAGAACTGGGCGTACGCCATGATGAGCCAGCTGTACATAGCTTTGGCCTTCTCGCTGCTCAACGTGCTGGCTTACCATTCAGCAGGAACCGACGGTAGCACGGAATACAACCCCGTCCTGCCGCTGTCCATCTTCATCTTCACCTGGGTGAACGATACGGGAGCCTACTGCACGGGCATGCTGTTCGGACGGCACCGCCTTTTTGAGCGCATCTCGCCCAAAAAGTCGTGGGAAGGCTCCATCGGCGGAGCGGCGTTCAGCCTCATCGCCGCCACCGTACTGGCGCATTTCTTCCCCTTCCTCCCGTTGCTCCATTGGATGGGACTGGCATTGACGGTGGTAGTGTTCGGCACGTGGGGAGACCTTACGGAATCGTTGCTGAAACGCACGCTGGGCATCAAGGACTCGGGAAACATCCTGCCGGGACACGGAGGGATGCTCGACCGTTTCGACAGCACACTGATGGCCGTTCCGGCAGCGGTCATTTACCTGTATGCACTGTCTTGGTGAGGCAACGGAGCATCGCCTGCGCGGCACGTCGGGAAGCGCCTGCCTCTCCTAACCTCCGGGCCATGTCGGCATAGCCTTCCAACTGAAGGGTACGGCCGCTTCCTCCTTCAAGGACGGCCTCCAACTGGTGGCGGATGTTATGAACAGTCATAGCGTCCGCCACCAGTTCTTTCACGACCTCGCGTCCTGCAATAAGATTGACCAACGAGATGTAGGGCACCTTCAACAGCCGACGTCGCAGGAACGATACCAAGCGGCCGACTGGGGTGTAATAGCACACCACCTGAGGTACCCGGAAAAGAGCGGTCTCCAACGTAGCGGTTCCCGAAGTGACCAACGCCGCCTCAGCATGCTGGAGCAGGCCATAGGTCTGTCCGAAGACAATCTTCACGCCATCGGCCATGAAACGCCTATAATACTCCGGTTCAATGCCGGGCGCGCCGGCCACTACCAACTGGTGTCCGGTGAACACCTTCGCCGCCTCCACCATGCGGACCAGATTGTCCTTGATTTCCTGCCGACGGCTACCCGCCAGCAACGCAATGACAGGGCGGTCATCAAGGCCGTTCCTCGCGGCAAACTCGTGGGGCGAAAGTGCCTGGGCGGTCCGGAACTCCTCCACCGCATCCACACATGGATTTCCCACGTAATGAATTGGATAGTGGTGCTTCTGCTCGAAAAAGTCCACCTCAAAAGGCAGGATAGAGAACAGCTCGTCCACGTCGCGTCGGATGTCTCGGATACGGTACTCCTTCCAGGCCCATATCTTGGGAGAGATGTAGTAATAGACAGGGATGCGGGTATGCCGACGGATATAGTTGGCTATCTTGAGGTTAAAACCCGGATAATCGACCAGAATCAGCACATCGGGGCACCAGCCGACAATATCGCGACGGCACTGGTCCATGTTGCGGAAAATGGTACGCAGATGGAGCAGCACAGGGATGAAACCCATGTAGGCCATCTCTCGGTAGTGCTTTACCAAGGTACCGCCCACCGCCTGCATCAGGTCTCCGCCGAAGAAGCGAAACTCAGCCGCAGGGTCTTCCTGCAGCAAGGCTTTCATCAAGTTCGAGGCGTGGAGGTCGCCCGACGCTTCGCCTACTATCAAATAATACTTCATAACCGCCAGTCTTTCATCGTGTCCATCAGCCCGTAGGCCGTCATGTCAATCTGGGTGGGCGTGATAGCCACATAGCCGTGGTCCAGCGCCCAGTGGTCAGTATCCTCACTGTCCGGCTCCAGGTTATCATACCAGCCGGTGAGCCAATACCGCTCTCCTCCCTTGGGATGACGGTGCGCCTCGTACTCGCCTCTCCACACTCCATGGGTCTGGCGACAGATACGCACGCCCTGAAAAGTCGGTGCATCGGGAAAGTTCACGTTCAGGCACGTACCTTCTGGAAGTCCTTCCCGAAGCACAGTCTCCGTGATGCGCCGCACGTAGGGCAGCACCGGACCGAAGTCTGCGTCGGGGGCATGGTTGCACAGCGAGAAGCCCACAGCCGGCAACTGTTTCAGGCAGCCTTCAATCACCACCCCCATGGTACCGGAATAGTGGACATTGACCGACGAGTTGTCACCATGGTTGATGCCGCCCACTACCAGGTCCGGACGGCGGGGCATTACCGCGTGCAACGCCAGTTTCACACAATCCACCGGTGTACCGTTACACTGGTACACCGTGAGCCCGGGCTCGTTATTTAATAAGGTAAGCCGCAGGGGGAATTCGGAAGTAATCGCCGCCGAAGCGCCCGACCGAGGCCCATCGGGGGCTACCACCACCAAGTCAGCAAGAGGGCGGAGCGTCTTTACCAGCTCCTGCAGCCCCTTGGCCTGCACACCGTCATCGTTCGACAGCAATAGCAAAGGTCTGTTTTCCATCATTCTGTTTTTCGTTTGATTTGGCGGCAAAGTTAAGAAGAAGTTATTAACAGATACGGTAAGTTATCAACATTTCAGTCATTGTTACCATTTTTTAATAGGCTATCTCGCCGATTATTCGTTACTTCGCACCCGATAAAACAGATGAATATGGGAAAAACAATTGCTTTGGCCAACCAAAAGGGAGGTGTGGGCAAGACCACCACCACCATCAACTTGGCCGCCTCATTGGCCACACTGGAAAAGAAAGTGCTGGTAGTGGACGCTGACCCGCAGGCAAACGCTTCGTCGGGACTGGGCGTGGACATCAAAGATATAGACTGCTCCATCTACGAGTGCCTGATCAACCACACGGACATCCGGGAAGCCATCTATACCACCGACATCGAAGGACTGGACATCATCCCTTCACACATCGACCTGGTGGGTGCCGAAATTGAAATGCTGAACCTCGACAACCGTGAGAAAATCATGCGGAAGGCGCTGGAACCGATGAAGGAGGCGTACGACTACATCTTGATAGACTGCTCGCCCTCGTTGGGCCTGATTACCATCAACGCGCTCACTGCCGCCGATTCGGTCATCATCCCTGTGCAGTGCGAGTACTTCGCGCTGGAGGGTATCAGCAAACTGCTCAACACCATCAAGATTATCAAGACCAAGCTGAACACCGCGTTGGAGATTGAGGGTTTCCTGCTCACGATGTTCGACTCGCGCCTGCGCCTGGCCAACCAAATTTACGACGAAGTGAAACGCCACTTCCAGGAACTGGTGTTCAAGACCATCATCCAGCGCAATGTGAAACTGAGCGAGGCACCCAGCCACGGCATCCCTGCCATTCTTTACGATGCCGATTCCACCGGTGCCAAGAACCACCTGGCCCTGGCCAAGGAAATCATCACCAATAATACGAAGTAAGCACTATGGCCGTACAGAAGAAATTTGCCTTAGGACGAGGACTGGACGCACTGATATCCACCAGCGAGGAGGTACACACCTCCGGATCTTCCTCCATCAGCGAGGTGGAACTGGACAAGATATCCGTGAACCCCCACCAGCCCCGCCGGGAGTTCGACCCCATCGCGCTGCAGGAACTGGCCGACTCCATTGCCGAAATCGGCATCATACAACCCATCACCCTGCGGCAGCTCAGCGAGGACGCCTACCAAATCATTGCGGGCGAACGACGTTTCCGCGCCTCCAAACTGGCCGGACTGACTACCATTCCTGCCTATATCCGCACCGCCGACGATGAGAACGTAATGGAAATGGCCCTCATTGAGAACATCCAGCGCGAGGACCTCAACTCGCTGGAAATCGCACTGGCGTACCAACACCTCATCG
This sequence comes from Bacteroidales bacterium, assembly GCA_029218405.1. Classification (GTDB taxonomy): domain Bacteria; phylum Bacteroidota; class Bacteroidia; order Bacteroidales; family Bacteroidaceae; genus Phocaeicola. The sequence continues at coordinate 11,218 of JAQXRG010000016.1, read as the reverse complement.
AACAGTACGGACTGACACAGGAACGGCTCAGCGAACGAGTAGGCAAGAAACGGACCACCATCGCCAACTACCTGCGCCTGCTCAAGCTTCCTGCCCCCATACAGATGGCCTTGAAGAACAAAGACATCGACATGGGACATGCCCGCGCCCTGCTGGCCCTGGACGATCCGAAGGCGCAAATAGACATCTTCAACGAGACCGTGAAGAACGGCTACTCCGTCCGCAAGGTGGAAGAGATGGTCAAAGCCCTGTCGCAAGGGGAGAGCGTGGAAGCCTCAGGACAGAAAATTGCGCCGAAAGGTGCCAAACTGTCCGAAGAATACTCCCTGCTCCAGAACCACCTGTGCAGTTTTTTCGGCGCGAAAGTGCAGCTCTCGTGCAGCCCCAAGGGAAAGGGAAAAATCAGCATCCCCTTCAGCAGCGAGGCCGACCTGGAACGCATCATGGAGATACTTGACACCCTGAAACCGAACGAATAACCCAAACGAACGAAACGTTGAAAAAGCAACTATTGACATACGGACTGTACGTGCTGCTCGCCGCCCTGACGGTCGCCTGCATCCCGGAAGCCCAGGCACAACGGGCCCGCAAACACCGAACCGGACAACTGAGTGCTGACTCTCTACGTGCCCGCTCCGCCGCCGACAGCCTGGCCCTCCTTGACACGGTACGTACCGACACCCGACTCATGGCCATCGATGAACTGGAAGCGCCGGTGGACACGGCACGGTTAGCCACAGCCGCCGGTACCCCTGCCATCCCCTCTCCCGCACGAAAAGAACGGAAGACCTGGCTACCGGTACCCAACCGCTCCGTCTGGCTGTCATTGGCCATCCCCGGAGCCGGACAAATCTATAACCGTAAGTACTGGAAACTGCCCATCATCTACGGCGGATTCGTGGGGTGTGCCTACGCCCTGACATGGAACGGCAACATGTACAAAGATTACTCGCAGGCTTACCAGGACATCATGAGCGACAACCCCAACAACGACAGCTACATGGACTTCCTGCCTGCCGGCTACACGCAGGAAATGGTCATGCAGCGCAAGAGCTATTACCAAGAACTGTTCCGCAAGCGCAAGGACCTGTACCGTCGGCAACGAGACATGAGCATCTTCGCCTTCATCGGTGTATATCTCCTCTCGGTCATCGATGCCTATGTTGATGCGGAGCTGTCCAACTTTGACATCACCAACGACCTGGGCATGAGGCTCGAGCCTACCCTTTTCAATGACGCGGTCCGTCACCGGCCACAGGCCATCGGACTGCAATGCAGCATTACTTTTTAGATTCGACTACCATGAAAAAACTAATTTGCGTACTATGTGCCATCCTGAGCCTTGCCACCACAATGCAGGCTCAGAAAACAGCGAGAAGCATCACCGTCAAGACCGAAGCAGGCAAGGATGAAGTCATCGGCCTGCCCGAAGGACTGCTGTCGGAAACAGACAGCCTTTACCTGGACTGGATTTCAAGAAACTACATTGACTGGGGCGAGAACTGCACCGCCACCGCCGTGAACCCCGTAGTCAGCGACTCGGTCTATATCGAACGGCTGCAGCGCATCCCTGCCCTGATCGAGATGCCCTTCAACAGCGTAGTGCGCGAGTTCATCGAGATGTACGCCACCCGCCTGCGGCAGAAAGTGGCCTTCATGCTGAGCGCGAACAACCTCTACATGCCCATTATCGAAGAGGCGTTCGACCTCTATGACCTGCCTCTGGAACTGAAATACCTGCCCGTCATCGAGTCGGCCATGAACCCCAAGGCCACCTCTCCCCAAGGAGCCGTGGGACTGTGGCAGTTCATGCTGGGTACCGCCAAGATTTACGGGCTGAAGAACACCTCCCTCGTTGACGAGCGGCGTGACCCCGTGAAATCTACCCGCGCCGCCGCCCGCTACCTGCGCGACCTCTACGACATCTACCACGACTGGAACCTGGTACTGGCCGCCTACAACTGCGGACCGGGTGTCATCAACAAGGCCATCCGCCGTGCCGGAGGAGAAAAGGACTTCTGGGCCCTCTACGACTACCTCCCCTCGACCACTCGCGGCTACGTGCCCGCCTTCATCGCCGCCAACTACATCATGACCTACTACTGCGAGCACAACATCAGCCCTCTTGACATGCGGCTGCCCGAAAGCACGGACACCCTCCACATCTCGCGCCCGCTCAGCCTGCAACAGGTGGCCGCCGTCTGCGGCGCCAACATCGACCAGCTGCGTGCCCTCAATCCAGAGTTCAAGAAGGACATTATCCCCGGCAACGAGGAGACCTATGCCCTGCGACTGCCCACCCCGCTCGTGAGCACCTTCCTCGACCGGGAGGACAGCATCTACAACTACAAGCCCGAGACCTACATCGGCCGCCGCACCACCGTCGCCGTGAAGAGCGACAGCCGCGCCGCTGACAAGTCCTCCACGGGAAAGGCCGTGTATCACAAGATACGCAACGGGGAGACACTGGGCAGCATCGCCGCCCGCTATGGGGTAAGCGTGGCGCAACTTCAGCGGCTCAACGGCATCAAGGGTACGGCCATCCGTGCCGGAAAAAGTATCCGCATCCGGTAATTTACGGATAATTAACCACTGAGGAAATAAAATTCATACAAATCCTTGCACAGTAATATATATTTCATATATTTGCAAGTAATTTGCAAGGAATACCATTATGACGGATGAAGAAAAATTGACTCAGGAGCAGACAGACGAAAGGCTCATCAACGAGGCTTTTCAGGAACTGTTGGACCGGTACCTGGCAAGCAGGCACCGGCGGAAAGTGGAGCTTATCACAAAAGCCTTCAACTTCGCCCGACAGGCGCACAAAGGCGTGCGCCGACGTTCGGGCGAACCCTATATACTACACCCTATCGCGGTGGCCCGCATTGCCTGCGTGGAGATCGGACTGGGCTCTACCTCCATCTGTGCGGCACTGCTGCACGATGTGGTCGAGGACACAGACTATACGGTAGAGGACATCGAGAACCTGTTCGGACCGAAAATCGCCCAGATTGTGGACGGACTCACCAAAATCTCGGGAGGTATCTTCGGTGACCGCGCCTCGGCACAGGCAGAGAATTTCAAAAAGCTCCTGCTGACCATGAACGATGACATCCGTGTCATCCTCATCAAGATAGCCGACCGCCTGCACAACATGCGCACACTGGGCTCCATGCTGCCCAGCAAGCAGTACAAGATTGCCGGCGAAACCCTCTATATCTACGCCCCCCTTGCCAACCGGTTGGGACTGAACCGCATCAAGACCGAGCTGGAGGACTTAAGCTTCAAGTACGAGCACCCAGAGACCTACCAACAAATCCTGGAGAAACTCAAGTCCACACAGTCAGAACGCGAGAACGTGTTCGAGGCGTTCACCGCTCCCATCCGGGCCCAGTTGGACAAGATGGGCCTCCCCTATAAGATACTGGCCCGCGTCAAGTCGCCCTACTCCATCTGGAACAAGATGCAGACCAAGCACATCACCTTCGAGGAAATCTACGACATCCTGGCCGTCCGCATCATCTTCACCCCCAAGACCGAGGAGGAGGAACTGAACGACTGCTTCAACATCTACGTAGCCATCTCCAAGATTTACAAGCCTCACCCCGACCGCCTGCGCGACTGGGTGAGCCATCCCAAGGCCAACGGCTACCGCGCCCTGCATGTCACACTCATGAGCAACATGGGACAGTGGATAGAGGTGCAGATCCGTAGTGAACGCATGAACGACATTGCCGAACAGGGCTTCGCCGCCCACTGGAAATACAAGGCAGGCAACTACAACGAAGAAGAGCGCGACGGCGAGCTGAGCAAGTGGCTCCGCACCATCAAGGAAATCCTGGATGACCCGCAGCCCGACGCGCTCGACTTCCTCGACACCATCAAGCTGAACCTTTTCGCCTCCGAGATTTTTGTTTTCACCCCGAAGGGAGAAATCAAGACCATGCCGCAGAACTGTACGGCACTCGATTTCGCCTTCTCCATCCACACCTTCCTCGGCAGCCACTGCATCGGCGCGAAGGTGAACCACAAGCTGGTGCCGCTGAGCCACAAGCTGCAGAGCGGTGACCAGGTGGAAATCCTTACCTCGAAGTCACAGAAGGTGCAACCGTCGTGGATCAATTTCGCCACGACCGCCAAGGCCAAGGCCAAGATTCTGGCTATCCTCAAACGGGAGAAGAAGGAACTGCAGCAGCAGGGAGAGGACATCATCAACGACTTTTTCCAGCAGGCACATATCGAACAGACAGAGGAGAAGCTGCAACGGCTCTGCGAACTGCACAACGTCAAGGACTTTGACGAGCTGGCCGCCGCCGTGGGCCAGCACGCTTTCGAGCTGAACGACAGCGACCTGAACGAACTGAAGGACAAGCCGGCCCCCACCACCTGGAAGAAGTTCTTCAACTTCGGCGGCAAGCCGAAACAGGAGGAACGCAAGCAGGAGCCCGAGGCGAAACTGAACATCGATAAGAAGAAGGTGCTGAAGCTCACTCCCGATGCCATCCAGAAGAACTACATCATCGCCGACTGTTGCAAGCCTATCCCAGGCGACGACGTGCTGGGCTACATCGATGACAACAACCGTATCATCATCCACAAGCGTCAGTGCCCCATCGCCTCACAACTGAAGAGCAGTTTCGGCAACCGGCTGCTGGCCGTACAGTGGGAAATCGGCAAGGCGCTGAACTTCCCCGTGAACGTCTATATCCAAGGCATTGACGGCATCGGCCTGTTGAACAAGGTGACAGAAATCATCTCGAACGAACTGAGTGTGAACATCCACAAGCTGTCCATCGAAGTGAACGACGGCATCTTTGAAGGCCGCATCCAGCTCTACGTGCACGACGTGGACGATGTGAACACCATCTGCAACAACCTGAAGAAGGTGGAGGCCATCAAGAAGGTGACCCGCATCGAAGGGTTCGACGACCAAATCGCAGACTGACACCCTGATGCCCCTCAAATCGCAGGCCGGATGAGACACGGTATCCAGCATTGGGATACGCCCGTCTCATCCGGCCTGCGGACATTTAGAGCAGGAAGAGAGGCTTACGCCTTGCGGATATAGTCCACAATCCAAGCACCGACTTCCTTCGTGCCATACTTGGCGCCACCTTCCACCTGGATTTCAGGCGTGCGCACACACGCGTCGAGCGATGCGTCCACCGCCTGACGGATAAGCGCGCCTTCTTCCTTGCAGTCGAAATACTCGAACAGCATGGCTACAGACAGAATCTGTGCCAACGGGTTGGCGATGTTCAGGCCCTTTGCCTGCGGCCAGGAGCCGTGGATGGGTTCGAATACGGGGGTACTCTCGCCGGTAGAGGCGGAAGGCAGCAGTCCCATAGAGCCGCTGATACAGGACCCTTCGTCGGTCAGGATGTCACCGAAGGTGTTCTCAGTGACCATCACATCGAAGAACTTGGGTTCTTGAATCATGCGCATGGCAGCATTGTCCACGTACATGTAGTCGGTGTTCACTTCAGGATACTGGGGAGCCATCTCCTGAGCGATCTGGCGCCACAGACGAGAGGAGGCCAGCACGTTGGCCTTATCCACCACCGTAAGGTGCTTGTTGCGCTTCATGGCATATTCGAAGCCGACCTTCAAGATACGCTCAATTTCAGGCCGGGTGTACATATTGGTGTCATACGCCTTCTCGTTGTCCTGGTACTTCTCGCCGAAGTACATGCCACCGGTCAGTTCACGGATGCACAGGAAATCAGCCCCATCCACCAAATCGGCACGCAGGGGTGACTTGTGGAGCAAGCACTTGAAGGTCTGCACGGGACGGATGTTGGCAAAGAGGCCCAGCTTCTTGCGCATAGCCAGCAGCCCCTGCTCAGGACGTACCTTCGCCGTAGGATTGTTGTCGAACTTGGGATCGCCCACCGCCGAGAACAGCACGGCATCGGCGTTCTTGCAGATCTCATACGTCTCCTCGGGGAAAGGATCGCCCACCTTGTCGATGGCATCAGCGCCACACAAGGCATACTCGTAACTCACCTGATGTCCGAATTTCTCGCAAACGGCAGTCATCACATCGACTCCCTGTACTGATATTTCCGGTCCGATTCCATCGCCCGGCAATACGGCAATTTTAAAATTCATGGTCTTCTTATTCTGTTTTTTGTTTATTTGTAATCATTTTCTATCATGTTCAGCATCTTCACCGTGGCCTTGATGGCCGCCTCAGTCTGGTCGGCATCGAGTCCACGGGTCCGGAACACTCGCTCCTGGAAGCTCCAGGTGATGACCGTCTGCACGAAGGCGTCGGTACGGCCTCCGGGCGGGATGGTCACCTCGTAGTTGGTCAGCATGGGGAAAGGACGCCCCAGCGTACCCTTATAAATCTTGCGCAGGGCGCGTACGAAAGCATCGTACTGACCGTCGCCCGACGAGCTTTCCTGGTAATTGGTGCCGTTAATCTCGATGCTCAGCGTTGCCATGGGCTTCAGTCCCTGTGCCAGCGTGACGAAATAACTAAGCAGTCGCACCTTGCTCTCGCCACCCACGTCGTGCTTCAGCACGTCGGAGATGATGTAGGGCAAGTCTTCCTGAGTAACCAGCTCCTTTTTGTCCCCCAGCTCGATGATGCGCTGGGTAACCTTCTTCATCGATTCCTCGTCCAGGTCCAGTCCCAGGCTCTCCAGGTTCATGCGGATGTTCGCCTTACCGGAGTTCTTGCCCAGCGCATACTCGCGCACCCGGCCAAAGCGCTCAGGCAGCAGGTCATTGCAGTAGAGGTTGTTCTTGTTATCACCGTCGGCATGGACCCCCGCCACCTGCGTGAAGACATTGTTGCCCACAATGGGCTTGTTGGCAGGGATGGGAATGCCTGAATACGACTCCACCACACGGCTCACGTCGTTCAGGCGGCTCTCGTCAATGCGCGTCACTGCATGGAAATGGTCCTTCAGGATGGCCTGTACGCTGGCCAATGGCGCGTTACCGGCGCGTTCGCCCAAACCGTTGATGGTGGTGTGGAGCCCCTTCACGCCGCTCAGCACCGCCGCCAGGACATTGCTCACAGCCAGGTCGTAGTCGTTGTGGGGATGAAAATCAAAGTGTAGGTCCGGGTAACGCTTCTTCATCTTCCGCATGTACTCAATGACCTGCAGAGGATTGAGCACGCCGAGCGTGTCAGGCAGCATGAAACGTCGGATACCCGCTCCCTTGAGCCCATCCACCAGACGGTACACATAGTCGGGCGAATTCTTCATGCCGTTGCTCCAGTCCTCTAAATAGACGTTCACATCCATGTCCTTCTCATGCGCGTAGTCCACCACACCGAGAATATCGGCAATGTGCTCATCGACTGTCTTCTTGAGCTGGTAGGTACAGTGTCGCTCGGACCCTTTGGTCAGCAGGTTGATGACCCTTCCACCGGCACGGTAAATCCAGTCAACAGAGGTCTTGCCGTCCACGAAACCCAGCACCTCCACACGGGAGAGCATGTTGCGTCGGGCCGCCCAGTCGCAAATCATCCGCACGGCGTTGAGTTCTCCGTCCGACACGCGGGCGGAAGCCACTTCAATACGGTCCACCTTCAGGTCTTCAAGCAACAACCGTGCTATCATCAGTTTCTCATGGGGCACGAACGACACTCCGCTGGTCTGTTCGCCGTCACGGAGCGTCGTATCCATGATTTCAATCGTCGGATTCTTCATGTTGTAAGGGGTGTTTAAGCCTCGGGGTCACACCGATTCAACGACGTTCTTGCTCGAAACGCTCAATCTTATCCTTGTTTTCCACGAGGAAATCAATATCGTCCAGACCGTTCATCAGACAGTGCTTCTTGTAGGCATTGATTTCGAAAGTTTCCGACTTGCCTGTCGCCTTGTTCGTGATGGTCTGCTCCGGCAGGTTCACCTCCACTTCCATCTTCGGGTCAGCGTAGATGGAATCGAAGAGCTCCTGCAGGAAGGACTCGCTCACCACGACCGGCAACACGAAGTTGTTCAGTTCGTTGTTCTTGTGAATGTCGGCAAAAAAGCTCGACACCACGACACGGAAACCGTAACCAGCGATGGCCCAGGCAGCATGCTCACGGCTGGAACCGCTACCGAAGTTCTTGCCGGCCACCAGTACCTGGCCACCGAACGTAGGGTTGTTCAAGACGAAGTCCTCGTTGAGCGACCCGTCGGGACGGTAACGCCAGTCACGGAACAAGTTGTCACCAAAGAATTTCTCTTCGCGGGTGGTCGCCTTCAGGAAACGGGCCGGAATAATCTGGTCGGTATCGACATTCTCCAAAGGCAAAGGCACACAAGTGCTCGTTATAATATTGAATTTCTGTTTCATAAGATTTCATTTAAAGAAGTGTTCGAGGATCGGTGATAACACCTGTCACGGCTGCGGCAGCGGCAGTCAGCGGACTGGCCAGCAGCGTGCGCGAACCGGGGCCCTGACGGCCTTCGAAGTTACGGTTGCTGGTCGATACGGCATACTTGCCGGCAGGAATCTTGTCATCGTTCATGGCCAGACAGGCGGAACAGCCCGGCTGGCGGATTTCGAATCCGGCTTCCTCCAGTATCTTGTCCAGACCCTCTTCGCGGATCTGTTGGTCCACCATCCAGGAGCCGGGCACCAGCCAAGCCACGATATGGTCAGCCTTCTTGCGTCCCTTGGCGATGGAAGCGAAGGCACGGAAGTCTTCGATGCGTCCGTTGGTGCAGGCACCGAGGAACACATAGTCCACCGGCTTGCCCAGCAAGGCATCGCCCGGCTGGAAGCCCATGTAGCCCATCGATTTCTCGAACGAGGTCTTCTCGACTTCGCTCATACCTTCCGTGGTGGGGATATGGGCGGTGATGGCCATACCCATGCCCGGATTGGTACCATAGGTAATCATCGGCTGGATATCGGCGGCCTCATAACGGACTTCCTTGTCGAACACGGCGTCCTCGTCGCTCTTCAACGTCTTCCAGTAAGCCACAGCCTTGTCCCATTCCTCGCCTTTAGGCGCATATTCACGCCCCTTGATATAAGCGAAGGTCACCTCATCCGGCGCGATCATGCCGCCCCGCGCGCCCATCTCAATGCTCAGGTTGCAGAGGGTCAGACGACCTTCCATGGTCAGGCTACGGATGGCCTCTCCGGCATATTCCACGAAATAACCGGTGGCACCGCTGGTAGTCATCTTCGACATCATGTAGAGGGCCACGTCCTTGGCGGTCACCCCTTCGCCCAGCTGGCCGTCAATGGTGATGCGCATGGTCTTGGGACGAGCCTGCAGAATGCACTGCGAAGCCATGACCATCTCCACCTCACTGGTACCGATACCAAAGGCAACCGCGCCCATGGCTCCGTGCGTGGAGGTGTGCGAGTCACCGCACACGATGGTCATCCCCGGCAGGGTCAGGCCACGCTCAGGGCCTACCACATGGATGATACCGTTTTTCTTGTTCATCATGCCGAAATGCGTCAATCCGAAGTCTTCGGCGTTCTTGGCCAACGTATCGACCTGTGTTTTCGACACAGGGTCTTCAATCGGCTTGTCCTGGTCATGCGTCGGCGTGTTGTGGTCCGGCATGCAATAGATGCGTTCCGGACGGAAGCACTTCAGGCCCCGGGCACGCATCCCGGCAAAGGCCTGCGGGCTGGTGACCTCGTGACAATACAGACGGTCGATGTACAACTGGGTAGGCCCGTCTTCCACCTGCTGCACGATGTGTGCATCCCAAATCTTATCAAATAATGTATTCGCCATAATCTTGTTGTTGCTCGTTTTTTCCGGTTCGTTATTTCTTGAACTTGTTGATACAGTCGATGTATGCCTCTACCGAAGCCGCCACGATGTCAGTGTTGGCACCGAAACCGTAGTACATCTGACCGTCGTATTCCACCTGCATGTGTACCTTGCCCACATCGTCGCTGCCCTTGCTGATGGCCTGGATGGTAAACTCCTTGAGCGTCATCTGACGCTTGATGATCTGCTTCATAGCCTTGATGGCGGCATCCACCGGACCATTGCCGGTAGCGGCAGCCTCGAAGTGCTCGCCGGCGATGTTCAGGCCCAAGCTGGCCACCGAACGGACACCTACGCCACTGGTCACCTGCAGGTACTCCATCTTGATGTGATGGTTCATGGTACGGTCCGCCCCTGCCAGCACCAGGATGTCGTCGTCGGTCACGTCCTTCTTCTTGTCGGCCAGCTTCAGGAAGTCCTCGTACACCTTGTCCAGCTTCTCTTGGGTCAACTCGACACCCAGCACACTCAGGCGGTGCTTCAGTGCGGCACGGCCGCTGCGGGCGGTCAGCACGATGGCATTGTCATCAATGCCCACATCCTTCGGGTCGATAATCTCGTAGGTCTGCACGTTCTTCAGCACACCGTCCTGGTGGATACCCGACGAATGCGCGAAAGCATTCCGGCCCACAATGGCCTTGTTGGGCTGCACCGGCATGTTCATCAGGCTGGACACCATACGGCTGGTCGGACAAATCTTCTGGGTGTTGATGTTCGTGTCAATGCCGATATGCTTGTGGCAGCGCAGAATCATGGCCACCTCCTCCAACGAAGTGTTTCCGGCGCGTTCACCGATGCCGTTGATAGTCACCTCCACCTGACGGGCACCGTTCAGCACACCGCTGATGGTATTGGCGGTCGCCATACCCAGGTCATTGTGGCAGTGCGTGGAGATGATGGCCTTGTCGATGCCGTCCACATGCTCCATCAGGTACTTGATTTTCGCTCCGTACTCGCTCGGCAGGCAATAGCCCGTCGTGTCGGGGATGTTCACCACCGTAGCGCCCGCCTTGATGACCGCTTCCACCACACGGGCCAGGTACTCGTTCTCAGTACGTCCGGCATCCTCCGCATAGAACTCCACATCGTCCACGTAACGGCGGGCATACTTCACGGCAGCCACCGCCCGCTCGATAATCTCCTCGCGGTTGGAGTTGAACTTGTACTTGATGTGTGAATCCGAAGTACCGATACCCGTATGGATACGCTTGTGCTTGGCATACTTCAAGGCCTCTGCCGCCACGTCAATATCTTTCTGCACGGCACGTGTCAAGGCACAGATGGTCGGCCATGTCACCGCCTTTGAAATCTCGATGACGGAATTGAAGTCACCCGGACTCGAAATGGGGAATCCGGCTTCGATGACATCCACCCCCAAAGCTTCCAGCTGCTTGGCCACCTGAATCTTCTCAACCGTGTTCAACTGGCAGCCTGGCACCTGTTCACCGTCCCGGAGAGTGGTAT
>JAQXRG010000015.1 GCA_029218405.1 Bacteroidales bacterium | reverse complement strand
GGTAGCGGCCCACGGGGAAGCGGCGGGGCAGTCCCGCGAAGATGGGGTCGTCGGCGGTCAGTTCCACCGGGGTCTGCACTCCGTGGTACACCTCCGTCAGGTTGGTCAGCCGTCCGCCCATCACCTCTCCGATGGCCTGTTCGCCCAGGCAGATGCCCAGGATTGGTTTTTGGCCGGCATAGGTACGGATGACGTCCAGCAGCAGGCCGGCCTCTTCCGGGATGCCCGGTCCCGGTGAGAGCAGGATTTTGTCGTAGTCCGCCAGGTCGGGCAGTTCGAAGCGGTCGTTGCGCAGCACGGTGACGTCCGCGCCCAGTTCCTTCACCAGATGGCTCAAGTTGTAGGTAAAGGAGTCGTAATTATCAATGATGACGATTTTCATGGTCCGTTGAATGTTTCGTTGCTTTCCTATGAGATACAGTTACAGGTTCTCCGCCAGCAGGATGGCCTTGCGCAGCGCGCCCAGCTTGTTGTTCACCTCCTGCAGCTCGTTCTCTTCATTGCTCTTGGCCGTGATGCCGCCGCCCGCCTGGAACCACAGTTCGCCGTTGCGGCTCACGAAGGTGCGGATGGTGATGGCCTGGTTCAGCGTGCCGTTCAGTCCGATGAAGCCCACGCAGCCGCCGTACGCCCCCCGGTTGTGTGGCTCATACTCGTTGATGAGCTGCAGGGCCCTGACCTTGGGCGCGCCGCTCAGTGTGCCGGCCGGGAACGTGTCGATGAACGCCTTGATGGGGTTGGCCCCTTCGTCCAGCTCTCCCTTCACACGGCTCACCAAGTGAATCACATGGCTGTAGTATTGCGGTTCCTTGAAGAAGGCCACGTGCACGCCGTGGCAGTTGCGGCTCAGGTCATTGCGGGCCAGGTCCACCAGCATCACGTGCTCCGCGTTCTCTTTCGGGTCAGCCAGCAGGGCAGCCGTCAGCTGTTCGTCCGTTGCCGGGTCTCCGCTGCGCCGTGTCGTGCCCGCGATAGGGTCGATGGTGGCCGTGCGTCCCTCAATCTTGCAGTGCGTCTCGGGCGAGGAGCCGAAGATGCGGAAGCCGCCGAAGTCGAAGTAGAACAGGTAAGGGGAGGGGTTGATGCTGCGCAGTGCCCGGTAGAGCTGGAAGTCATCCCCCTCAAATCGCTGCACGAAGCGGCGCGAGAGGACAATCTGGAACACGTCGCCGCGCAGGCAGTGAGCAATGCCCCGCCGGATGTTCGCCTTGTGCTCCTCGTCGGTCAGCGGACTGGTGGTCGGTCCCGTGGGGTGGAACCCGTAGGTGGCGTAGTTGCGGTTCTCGATGGCGTGCCGCACGTCCCCGATGCGGCTTTCCTCTCCTTCGCCTTGCATCTCCACCAGCACCATCTCACTCTTGAAGCCATGGAACACGATGATGTACTTGTAGAGGATGTACAGGATGTCCGGCGCGTCGTTCTTCGCCTCCGTGCTGTCCTTCACGTCGATGTGCTCGAAGTAGCGGACCGCGTTCGAGGTGGTGTAGCCGTACAGGCCGCAGTAGCCCGCGTATTCGCCGCTCACCTCAAAGCAGGCCAGGAAGTCACTGAGGGCCGTCTCCACGGGATAGCTGTCCGTGATGGCACGCTGTTCGGTGGTGCCGTCGGGATACGTGGCCGTGGCCGTCCCGTGTCCCACCTCGATGCGGGCGATTGGGTTCAGTCCGATGAACGAGCGGTTGTTTTCGCTGCCGTGATAGTCAGAGCTCTCCATGAGCGCGCTTTGGGGAAAGAGGTCGCGCACCTTCAGGTAGGTGCCCACGGGCGTATGGAGGTCGCCCAGAAGGGTCTTGTGATGAGTGGTATAAGAATAGGTTTTCATGCTTCTGAAACGTTAGGATGGTGGGTAAGATAAGTTTCCATGTCCTTGTCGCCGCGTCCCGACACGGTGAGCACCACCACGTCGGTAGGTCGGAAGGACAGTTTGGGCAGGGCGCCGAGCGCGTGCGCCGACTCCAAGGCCGGGATGATGCCCTCCAGCCGGGTCAGTTCGTAGGCCGCCTGGATGGCCTCGTCGTCGTTCACCGCCAGGATGGTGGCCCGGTGTTGCCGTGCGAGGTTGGCGTGCATCGGACCGATGCCCGGGTAGTCCAGTCCGGCCGAGATGGAATACGGCTCCGTAATCTGGCCGTCCTCGTCCTGCATCACCAAGGTCTTCGCCCCATGGATGATGCCCGTCCGTCCGGCCTGGATGGTAGCGGCGGTCAGTCCCGTCTCCACCCCCTTGCCGCCCGCTTCGGCCAGCACGATTTTCACCCGTTCGTCGTCCAAGTAATGATAGATGGTGCCCGCGGCGTTGCTGCCCCCGCCCACGCAGGCCATCAGGTAGTCCGGGTAGTCCCGTCCTTCGTGTTCCTGCAGCTGTCGGCGTATCTCCGCGCTGATGACCGACTGCAGCCGGGCCACCATGTCCGGGTAGGGGTGAGGCCCCACCGTCGAGCCGATGACATAATACGTGTCCTCCGGGTGGCAGCACCAGTCGCGGATAGCCTCGTTGGTCGCGTCCTTCAGTGTCATGTTGCCCGAGGTGACCGGTCGCACGGTAGCCCCCAGCATCCGCATCTTCTCCACGTTCACGCGCTGTCGTTCCACATCCGTCTTGCCCATATAGACCACACATTCCATGCCCATCAGCGCGCAGACCGTCGCGGTGGCCACTCCGTGCTGTCCGGCCCCCGTCTCGGCGAGGATGCGCCGTTTGCCCATGCGCCGTGCCAGCAGCACCTGTCCGATGGCGTTGTTGATTTTGTGGGCCCCCGTATGGTTCAGGTCCTCCCGCTTCAGGTAGATGCGGCAGCCATACCGGGCCGACAGCCGTTCGGCGAGGTAGAGGGGCGATGGCCGTCCCACATAGTCTCTCAGCAGCCGTGCGAACTCCTCCTGGAAGTCAGGGCTGTCGATGACCTTCCGGTAAGCCAGTTGCAGTTCCTCCACGCAGCGGTGCAGGATTTCGGGGATATAGGCGCCCCCGAACTCGCCGTAATACCCTTCCGGGTTCACTTGATAAGTTTTCATTTCATTCGTTCGTTGTAAGGTTCGTTTTTTCAGTAAAGTAGTCATTCACATGGTTCGTGGTCCGTCCGTTTCCGTAGGTCCCTAAAAGAAAAGAGGCTGTCGTAAGTACGACAGCCTCTTTTTCCTGTTCTTTTCTATGCGGATAGATGACGGATATACACACGGACTGGGGTCACTTACGACGTTGGAAGTAGTAAGCGGCACCACCAAAAGAATGTATTCGTCAACTGGGTCTTCATGATAATTGTCTATTTAATTCGTTGTTTTGTTATTAATCTGCCACAAATGTAGGCATTATTTTGGAGATTCCAAACAATTTCCCCGATTTTTTTTTGCTTTTGGCATCTATTAACGACTTGGCTTTGGAAAAGTCTCAAAGCCGGATGGGACCAGTGCGAACCGTTAAAATCTCATGTTTACGTGAAGATTTCACGTGAAAAATTCACAGATACAGAAAAATAATCACTACATTTGCACAGAAATTGGATGCAATCCAACCAAAGCACATGAAACAGATGTAATAACCCTCAATATAAGGCATTATGTTACTCCGATTGATGATAAAGAACTTTCTCTCGTTTGACGACGGGACTCAGTTTGACATGTTCCCGAACATGAAAAGGACCCAGATGGCAAATCACGTATATACTGATTTGTGCGATGTTCCTTTGCTCAAACAAGCAGCTATCTATGGACAGAATGGGGCAGGCAAGTCAAATTTGGTGAAGGCTTTGGAGTTCATTCGTGCTTTTGCGATGGATAAGGACTTTGCTAAGAATGTTGAGATGGACAAGTTCTTCTATCTGCTGAAAGATAATGTCAATAATGACCCAATCTCATTGTCGGTAGAGTTTGAGTACAACAAGCGTTTCTTTTTCTATGAGATAGGGATGGGGCGCAAAAAAGTTGTAAAAGAGGGACTTTATGAGTCGTTTCCCAAGGAGGAAAGACTGGACCTGGTATATGAGCGCAAAAGCCGAGAGGTCACATTTGCCAAAGAGGTAGATGACACCATCATGGAAGCCATAAAGAAACTCTTGGACAAGAATCCGATGTCTTCTCTGATGGCGCTGAATGGTGAGTTCCCCATTGTGGCAGATGAAAGATGTGGATGGGCGGCCAAATGGTTTAAGATGAAACTGGAGATTATCGGTGTACACTCTTTCATGCCCACCTTGATAGACCTGCTCCGAGTCAACAAGCCTATGATGGAGTTCGTTCAAGGGCTTGTTCATTGCCTGGGTGTTGGCGTAAATGCCATGAACCTGCAAGAGTCCGATTTCGACAGCTGGGCAAAACAGCATATTGTTATGGCCAAGAATCTGCCAGGCAATATGGATCAGCTGAAATCAATGTCCCTAAGTGCCAATAGTACACCTGTGCTCTCCATCAATGTCAAGGATGGTATGCGTAAGGTTTATCAGCTCATCTTCGACAATGTGGGAAAGAATGGATTTGTCGGACGATTCGATACCAGCATGCAGTCCGATGGCACACTCCGTGCACTTACGCTTCTTCCGGCTCTATATTATGCCTGTAAGCTGGGCAAAACAGTTGTTGTCGATGAAATCAACTGCTGCCTTAGCCCTACGATGGTAAAAGGTATTGTGGAGTATTTTGCAAAGACCAATGGCACTAATGGCCAGTTGATATTCACGACCCACGACAATCAATTGCTGGATGAGAAAGACATACTCCGTTCAGACGAGATATGGTTCGTGGATAAACGTGAGGGTGCGTCTGTACTTTATTCTCACAATGACTTCAAAGAGCATCATACCATATCGCCGTATCGTGGTTACAACGAGGGACGTTATGGAGCTATTCGTTTTGTCAAGCTGATAGAAGACAATGTTTAGTAACAGAAAACTATCTTACGAAAGGCAGACAAAGGCACTTGACTTGATGCCAAAGCCCCATGAGGAAAAGCTCCCCATTGTGGTGGATACTGATGTCACATTATCATCCGCTGTGACTGGCCGACTGAAAGGCTATGAGAAAACGGATGGCGTGATGTCGTATAGTATTGTCTGCGTCATCTCCGGTGGCGAGAAAAGGGAACGTGATTTCCTGCTGACATTGATTCGTCAACAAGACCTGCACTCATTGAGGGTGGCGTTTATTTCCAAAGAAGGACAAGGACTACATCCATACCAGATGCAAGAAAAGTGGGAAGAAATCCGAAGAACAAAGATTGTCTCCATCAACGACAGGACTTTTCATTTGGATGATATGGACAAAGTCTTCCTGTTGTCAGATGTGGACGAATTCTACGAGCAGTTGGTAAAGATACATGAAGGCCACAGTGAAGAGGATTCAGGTCAATGGATAATCAGCAACCCCTGTTTCGAGGTTTGGCTCTACTACTGTTTCTGCAACAAACCAGAAGAAGACCTTATAAGTATTGAATCGCTTGCTCCCCAACAACGCAGTCAAGAGATGAAGCAGTTAGGACATACAGTGATTGCCGGCGGTTTAAACTCTATCAAAGCTTTCGAGCACATGCAGGAAGGGATAGCTCACAGCGTCAGCCATTACGCAGAAGACGACAACGCCATCCCCGTTTTGTTTGCTACCCAAATGCACCAGATGGCCCAATTCCTAATTGACACGATGAACCATCATCGTGGTGAGTACGACGAGTTTGTGAGGCGGAAGCAGGAACAAAGGCAGGAATGGCGAAGGATGATGATGAAATCAGGTCTTGATAGTATGTTGACATCCCCAGAAACGTAGGATGTCAGCTTGTTTCCACTTCTTCGCAAGCCACCATCTCCACTCCCCGATATACGACATATACCTTGTGGAGGGTGGTATGCCCGATGTTGTCGTTCACGTTCACCGTCTCGGCATAGCGGCACACCTGGGCCTCGGCCTGCTTCACGGCAGCCTGCACCTCGGCCTCCGTTGCCTGACTCTTCAGATACTTGAGCTCAATGATATAGGAGTGCTCCATGTCCGTGAATATCTCACAACGCGGACAGAGAAAGATGTCGGCATAGCCGTTCTGGTTGTCAAGTTCGGAGACAGGACGATAGAAGCGGCACTGGCTCGTCAGGGCGAGGGTATATCCATGCACGAAAGCCTCTCCCTTCTGGCGGTCGCGCTGCGAAGCAAAGGTGTAGATGCTGTCGGCGATGTATTGGAAGAAGGGCTTGAAGTCGCCTCGGTAGGCCATATACTTCTCCTTTTTTCGGATATCATCATTGTCATACGAGAGGTCGTTCTCTCGATAAGTGTCAAGTAGATAAGAGAATATCTGCTTACGGACAACCTCATTGGGTATGACAAATTTCGTGTCGCCCATATCCG
>JAQXRG010000014.1 GCA_029218405.1 Bacteroidales bacterium | reverse complement strand
GGTGTCCTTCTTGTCGGGGCTGATGGGAACCAGCTCGGGCGACCTGTACTGGATGTCGATGATTTCCTTTCCCTCTGGCAGGGGCAGCAAGGCGTTGAGGAAGCTGATAAGAAGCTCCTTGTGCTCGCCGAAGACCCTCTTGAAGGTGAGGTCGGCTTTGGGGTCGAGGTATTTCTTTGCCATAGTCGTGGGGCTTTAGGGATGTATAATTGCTTTTATCCACAAAGGTACGTGTTTCTTTGCAGGCGGCAAAGGGAATCGGCAGGATTTTTTGTACCTTTGCCGCAGAAACCCTAACGAACTACAAGCATGAAAACGAATCTGAGCGAACCCATACATCCGATTGACACCGCGCTGCGCATCGCGGCCGCGGCACACGCCGGGCACCTGGACGAAGCAGGCGGTCCGGCCATCCTGCATCCCTTGGCTGTGGGGCTGCTGGGACATACTGACGAAGAGAAGGCGGCGGGCTTCCTGCACGAGGCGGTGAAGGACAGCGGCATTTCCTTCAAAGACCTGCTACGGGAAGGCATCCCCGAGGGGGTGGTCAACGCCCTGCGGCTTCTGGCCCGCCCGGAAGGGACCGACGAGGACACCTACGTGCAGCGTGTCCTGGACGCGGGACATCCCATCGCCCTGCAGGTGTTGTACAACGACCTGCGGGTCCACGTGGAGCAGGAGCAGGCGCGTCCCGACGCTCCGACAAAGCTCCGGAAGGTCCTGGAACGGGTGAAGGCGGCGGTGGAAGCGGCCTCGGCCGTGCAGCGCTACGAGGGGCCCAAGGGCACCGGCCTGGAAACGGGCATCTTTGCCTGCGGCTGTTTCTGGGGCACCCAGCACCAGTTCGCCCGGCAACCGGGGGTGGTGCGCACATGGGTCGGCTACACAGGCGGCGAGGAAGCCTTCCCGACCTACGCGGACGTGCGGAGCCATCAGACCCACCATGTGGAGGCGGTCCTCGTGGAGTTCGACCCGCAGGCTGTGACCTACGAGACGCTCTGCCAGCTTTTCTTTGAAATCCATGACCCGGCCCAGACAGACGGCGTGGGCCCGGACCTTGGCCCCCAATACCGCAGCTGCCTCTTCTTCCGCAACGAGGCGCAACGACAGACGGCGGAACAGGTCATCCGCCAACTGCGGGACAAGGGATACGTGGTGAACACCCTGCTGCGGCCGGCCACCGACTTCTACATCGGCGAGGCCTGGCACCAGCACTACTACGAGCAGACCGGCGGCACGCCCTACTGCCACCTCCGCGTCCGGAAATTCTAACGGGAAAGTTCGGAAAACCTGACCGGAGTGTCCGGAAAATCCAACCGGCGCGCCGGGCCTTATTGCCACAGCGCAAAGAGGTCGTTCTTGCCCCAGTACCAGTGGACCGTAGAGGCGAAGACGTTCTTGTAGCGGTAAAGGAAGTACTGGGGACGGGTATGGGTGAGGTCGAACACCTGCTGCCGCTCCAGGACGCTGTCCGCATCGGGCGCGGGCTTGCAGCGGACACAGGTGGACTCGTACCCCCGCAGGGCCATCTGCCCCACCGCGGTCTGCCGGTAGCCGTAGTTGAGCTGCTCTTCCACGGAACAGACCAAGGGCAGCGGTCCGCCCGCCTCACGGGCCTGCCATTGCCGGCACAGCAGGATGACCGCCCCTCCCTCGGCGAGGATGGGTGTCCCCTGCCGGGCCCGCTCATGCAGGGCCTCCAGCAGGACACGGTTGCGGAGGATGGGGTGCGCGTACCGCTCCACCGGTCCGCCGGGCAAGTAATAATAATCCGCCTCGGGCAGCGATCGGGTGTACATCGGACTGAAGAGCACCACCTCGCCCTCGGCCTGCCACCGGGCGAACGCATCCTGGTGGATGGCATGGAAGCAGGCGTCGGACGCCACGGCCAACCGCCCCTTCCGGCGCGCCGGAAGGAAGCTGTCGCAACTGGTGTCCGACATCAGGGGCAAGGAATACGGGCAGGGAAAGATACGGGTGGCCAGGGCCAGCAGCTTGTACACGTCCACGTGCTGGTGGACCGCCGCCGCCACCGTCCTGACCCGCGCCTTCCATTCGGCGTGCACGCTCCGGCTCACTCCGCCGCGCGGCATCCCGCCCCACTTCTCGGGCTCATCGGGCAAGTAACCGAGGCACTCCACGCCCGCATCGAGGCAGGCCTGGCGAAGGTACGCATACTGTCCCTCGGAAGTCACACGGTTGAACACCACCCCGATGACATTCCCCCCTTGGCGGAAATGCCGGTAGCCATAGATGACCGCCGCCACGGAATAGGTGAGGTAACGCGCGTCGATGACGAGGAGCACGGGCAGGCCCAGCATCTTCGCCACGTCGGCCGTGCTGCCCTTCATGCAGTTGAACCCGTCGAAGAGCGCCCGGTCGCCTTCCACGACACACACCTCCGCCTGCTCCCCCCAGCGGTTGTAGAGGGCCTGCAGTTCGCTGGGCCGGCAGAACCAGGCGTCGAGGTTCACGGCAGGGTCGCACCCCGACAGGGTGAACAACCGCGCGTCGGTGCAGTGAGGGCCTATCTTGAACGGCTGCACCGACAGGCCCTTGTCGCGCAACACCCTGGAGAGCCCCAACGCGAACAGTGTCTTGCCGCTCATGGAGCCTATGCTGCTGATTACGAATTGTGGTTTCATGCTTCTTTCAGTTACAATCGGCCACAAAGGTAATACTTTTTACAGAAACTGAAAACAAAAAATCCAGGAAGCCGCACGGACCGGGACTCAGCGCCGGCAAATCTTGAACAGCGGCGTGCCTTTCAGGGCCAGCGGACGGTCGGTCGTGAAGAACAGCCGTCCGCTCACCGTCGCGGTGACGGCCGCCACGGTCTTCCCCAAGTACGGATGGACAATCTGGGCCAGGAGGTCGCCCTTCTCCACCCGGTCGCCAGCCTGCCGGAAGCGGAACAGCAAGCCCGGTGCCGGCGCCTGGATGACCTCCAGCTCGCTCTCGTCGAACACCATCGGCCGGAACCCGTCGGCCGAGGTGCGGCAGTCGGTCTTCATGAGCCCTGTCCGCATGAGGAACCGCAGGATGGCCTCCTGCACCTCCCGGCTCACCTGCACGTCGATACAGTCGTTGCTGCCGCCGTAGAGCGAATAGGCCTTGGTCTCCCAAATCTGCCAGTTGTAGTTGAGCAGGGTGGTGTCGAACGGCAGGGGCTGGCGCACACACACGTAGGGGAGCCCGAACAGGCCCGCCGTCTGCACGTCCTCGTAGCCGGTATGCAGGATCTTGACATGCGGCATGTAGCGGCCCGCCACGTACGAGCTGGCCATCTGCACGCCGTACTCATAGCCTTGCACCAGCTGGAAGATGGCGGCGGCGATGCGCTGGGTGGTCTCGCCCTGGTCGTAGCCGGGGAACATGCGGTTGATGTCCGTGCCGTCCATCGCCCAGAAGCGTTTGTTGATGTTCATGGAAAACGGATTGGCCGACGGAATCACCAGGATTTCCGTCCCTTCGGCCAGGCCTCCCCGCCGCTCAATGGCCTGCAGTTCCTTCACTAACTGGGAGCAGGTGTACAGCTGCTGCACCTCGTCGCCGCGCAGGGCCCCCACAATGGCCATCCCCTTCCGGCCTTTGCCGAACCGGTAGCCCTTGATGCGGAAGTCGTCCCTGAAGGGGGACTTCATCGAAAATAGTATCTCTTCTTTCATCGGTTGTTCAGTTTTCATTCTCCATCATTGTATAAACACGCGCCAGCAGCGACCCCTCGTACACCACCGGATAGGCCCTCAGCGTGAACATCAGTCCCCTGCGGGCCGCGGTGACCCGCTGCAGTACCTCGCCCGTGAGCGGGCTCACGATGCAGCCGATCTCCTCGCCGGGCTCCACGATGTGGTTGTTCCGGTTGTCGGTAAGGAACACACCCGAGGCCTCCGCGTTCACGAAGTCCACGCCCCCGATGGCCGAGACCACCGATTCCTGCGGGCTGCAGGAGAGGTCGGGCGCCTCCCGCCACATCCCCATCTGGTGCATCAGGTTCAGGATGCCCTGCACGAGCCGCTCGCAGTAGCCGTGGTTGATGCGCATGCCCACGCCCATCTCGACCACGAGGGTGGGCGTGCCGAGGCTGTTCAGCGAATGGGCCAGGGTCGATTCGAGCACGGTGGCCGCCTCGTGCACCCAGATGAAGTCCATCTTGAGCCAGCGGGCGAAGGGCACCAGCCGGTCGGCGGTGTTCACGTTGACACGCACCTGCGGAATCTCGCGCAGGAAGATATTGCTCGAATGGATGTCGATGACCATGTCGGCGCCGCGGAGGTCCTTCATCACGCCCGCCACCAACTGCTCGGTCACCGTGCCTTCCTCGTCTCCCGGAAAGATGCGGTTCATGTCGAGGTCGAAGCCCGGAATGCCCCGTGTGAGGGAGTCGATGCCCAGGGGGTTGAGCGCCGGATAGATTTCCAAGGTTCCGTCGAGCCGTCCGGGCTGTTCGGCCATGATTCGGTTCAGGCGGTAGCAGACATACTGCCCCTCCAACTCGTCGCCGTGGGTGCCCGTGACCACACAGAAACGTTTCTTTCCCTGACCGCCCGTCCAGACGTTCTTCCGGATGCGCCATTGCTCGTCCACGGGCAGGTCTTTCTCTACAACTGTCTTTATCATATTTCTTCCACAATGATGCGCACCTCGGTCTGCTGGCAGGCGTTGCCGCTGAAAATGCCCCGGTTGACCGGGCAGTCTGCCGCGTCGCGTCCGTGCGCAATCTTTATATATCCATATTCCATTTCCGTCACATTGTTGGTGGGGTCGAGCCCGCGCCACACGTCACCGTCGAGCACCTCCACCCAGGCATGGGTGGTGCCCAGTCCCGTGATGAACCCATTGACGTAGCGGGCCGGCAGTCCGGCCGCCCGGCAGAGCGCGAGCAGGATGTGGGCATAGTCCTGGCACACCCCTTGCCGCTGCCCGAAGGCCTCGGCGGCAGTGGTCGCCAGGGTGGTCGTACCCGGGGTGTAGCTCATGAAGGCGTACACCTCGGCCGCCAGGGCCTGCGCCAGCGCGAAGCCCCGCAGCCCTCCCCGCTTCTGCCGGAGAAACTCCTCCAGGGGGCGCGACAGGACCGTACGGGCCGACTCCACGACGAAAAGGTCGCGGTAGTAGGCCTGCTCCAACGGCATCCCATAAGGCTGCAGACGCGCCTCGCCGCTGCTCACGAAGACAAACGAGTCGTGCAGGCCGGCGATGGTGCCGTACTGGATGGGGTTGCGCCAAGCGTCCGCCCCGTACACCAGGTCGGCGGAGGGATACAGGAACAGGTCGCGGTGGCCCACTCCCTGACAGGCGTTCACGCACGGCATGCAGCGCAGCAGGAAGGACTGCTGCGACACCTTCGCATCGAAATGTATGATTGTCTGATAATTATAGATATACTTCCTCATACCTCTTCTTCCTTTAGCTTGGTTGTCCATCCGTCCCCACCGGCTTAGAGCAGCACCAGGTGGTTGACGTATTTCAGCAGCATGAACTTATACTCCAGGTTCTCCGGACAGTATTCCTCCTCCGTCAGCAGCTCGTCCACGTGGGCCAGAATCATCGTGTCGAAGATGCCTTCCAGGTCCTCGGCACAGCGCTTGAGGCTCTCAAAGCTCTCCTTCACGCGGTAGAAGGGATAGTCGAAGCGCAGGTGCATGTCAATGTTCTCCACCAACCGCCCGATGCGCATCAGGGCCCGGATGGTATCGTCGTAGATGCGCTCCTCGGCGGAGCCCCAGAACGCGAGCAGGTAGTCGGTGATGCACTGCAGGTCGGTGATGTTGGTCGTGCCGGCCGCGGCGGCCTCCTTGAGCCGCACTAACGACAGCTGGATGTACGAGAGCGTCTCGCTCATGATTTCCTCGCGCAGCACGATGGCGTTGTCGTTGGCCCGCTCGATGCCCGAGAGCAGCGAGTTGGGGTTCTTCTCGTCGTACATGTAGCCCAGCATGAAGCTGAGCTTGTCGGGATAGACCGACGAGGCGTCCAGCCGCTTGTAGTAGTCGAGGTAGCCCTGGCCGGCCCCATCGATCATCGTGTCGTACGACTTGCGCAGCAGGTGCAGGCTCAGGTACACCCGTTCCGCATATCTTCCCAACCAATAAAGTCGGTTGGCCTTGGTCGCCGAAATGGCGTTGCATACAGTAGTTGTCATCTTCTGTTTCCTCCCATTTTTTTATTGCATTTCCTTCATCTTCTTTTCCTAACGTTCTTACTCTTTCATGACCCAGGTGTCCTTGAATCCGCCGCCCTGCGACGAGTTCACCACAAACGAGTCGGGGTTGCGCGAGAAACGGGTCAGGCCGCTCCGCCACACCTCCGTGGTGGCTCCCGAGATGACGAAGGCGCGCAGGTCGGCCTTGCGCTCCACCCGCTCGTCGCCCTCCAGAATCTCCAGGTCCTTGAAGTCGATGACCTCCTGGGCAATCCAGCGGCGGGGTTCCTCCACGATGAGCCGCTTGAGCTCCTCCAGCTTTTCGGGTGTGAGGTCACGTCCGAACACCACACCGTAACCGCCCGCCTCGCTCACGTCCTTGATGACGAGCCGCTCCAGGTTGTCGAGAATGTACTGATAGTCGGCCGGGAAATACGGCAGGTAGGTGGGCGCGTTGTGCAGGATGGGGGTCTCGTGGAGGTAGTACTCAATCATCTTGGGCACAAAGTAATAGATGCCCTTGTCGTCCGCCACCCCGTTGCCGAGGGCGTTGACGAGGGCCACGTTGCCCTTCTTGTAGGCCTGCATGAGATGGGGCACGCCCAGCAGCGAGGACGGCTCGAACGCCATGGGGTCGAGGTACTCGTCGCTGACGCGGCGGTAGATGCAGCCCACCAAGTGCCGCTCGTTGTACATGTCGCGGTACACCACCTGGTCGTGCTCCACCACGAGGTCGCCCGGGAAGGCCAGCAGGGCTCCGGTCTTTTCCGCCAGGTAGCTGTGCTCGAAGAAGGCCGAGTTGTAGCGTCCCGGCGTAAGGATGACATTGGCGCCGCCGTTCACGTTGACATGGTCCATCATGGCTTTCAGCAGCTCACAGTAGTTGCGGCTGTCCACCACGTTGTTCTCCTGGAACGTCTCGGGCGAGACCTTGCGGGTGATGGTGCGCGCAATCATGGGATAGGACGCGCCGGACGGGATGCGCAGGTTGTCCTCCAGGATGTACCATCCGCCGTCCTTCGCTTGTACCAGGTCGATGCCCGAGATGTGCGAATAGATGCCTTGCGGCGGGGTGATTCCCTCGCACTCGGGCGTGTAGCCCTTGGAAGAATACACGAATTCGGCGGGGATGACACCGTCGCGGATAATGTGCTTGTCGTGATAGACATCGTACAGGAACCGGTTCAGCGCATCCACCCGCTGGATGAGTCCTTTCTCCAAAACCGCCCAGTCGGCGGCGCTGATGACACGGGGAATGGAGTCGAAGGGAAACAGCTGTTCCTTGAAGGTGCCGTTCTTGTAAATGCCGAAACGAACCCCAAAACGCTCCAGCCAACGGTTCACCGTATCCCTACTCTCAATCAATTTGTCCATAAATACCTCCTTCATATTATCATTTTGAAAACCTATTATTCAATTCAGAAATCATTCTTCCTTCTAAACTGTTTGCAAAGTTATCAAAATGACAGTTCTTTCAGTATATACAAATTCCCTTTTTGAGAGAAAAGACTCGAAGGGTTACAGATTAACACATATAGATAGGTATATCCTATCATTATGTAAGTAGAATTAGCTATATTACTTACGTTTTGAAACGATTGTTCTAGGTATTCCGAAGACAATTCCACCTCTATGGAATGACAAACTTTCCTAAATACTGCAAAGAGCGGCGGCAGGGGACTTTATTTTACGTACTTTTGCCGCCGACAGAAAACCCATTTTCCTAACCGACTAACAAAGACCATGCAATTACGCCCGTTCCCCGTCCCCCGCACGAAAGGCTGCCGTCCGACAGGTCACCGCCTGTTCGCCGCCGCATTGTGCTGCGGCCTGGCGACCCTTCTGCCGGTTTCCGCCCAAACGGCCGCAGGAAAGAAGGAGAAGGAAATCCAGCTCAACACCGATGCCGTGCGGCTCATCCGGTTTGATTTCACACCCCCGCAGGAGACACCGTACCGGCAGCTGCAGGAAGTGCCCCTCGACAAAGGGTTCATGCAGTTCAAGTCGGACCTGCGGATGCCCCGCAGCCTGACGGACACTACCCGCGTGAAAAAGCCGGTGGGCTATGTGCGCGCCGAGCCTTACACCATCTGGACGCAGTTCCGCGATGACCCTGTGTACGATGTGCTGCCCTACCGGCACAAGAAGTGGGAAATCCATTGGACCCTGAACCCGTACGCGACCCAGAAAGAGGAATACGGCCGCCACCGCCGGCCGACGGCGGGCGAGGCGTACGAGAGCGCCGCCTCGAAAGCGGGAGCGGGTGTCGGGGTGACCTTCGACGCCGACAAGCTGCTCTATGAGCACCTGACCCGACGCGGACGAGCCATCCGCCGCAACCGGACACGGGCGACCGCCTGGAAGACCTATGCCGACTATGTGCCGACCTTGGCGGACAGCCTGCTGGTGCCTCACTACGTGCGAATCACCGCCCCGCCCCAGCGTACTGCGGCACAGAGTTCCCCGGCCAAGGCTGCCGCCCCCGTCGTACCGGCCAGCGACCTCTCCGACTATATCCGCCAGCAGAAGGCGCAAGACTCCCTTCGCCGGCAGGAGTTCCTCCGCCGCGACAAGGCGAACCAGAATGCCTACGACATCGAGCGGCAGCTCCGCACGCTCCAGCAGCGGAAGGGGCAGTAAGCCTCCTCCCCGCCCCTTACAACGCCACCATCTCCTGCAAGATGCGCACAGCGTCTGCCACCGTGGGCACCTCCTTGATGACCATGCTGCGCCGTCCGTTCTGGTCGCGCAGGTTGCAGGCCCGGGGATAGCGGGTCATGTAGTTGATAATCTTGCCGAACGCCTGGCTCTGGAAATACGGGCTGTCCGGATGACTGACAAAGAACAACGACATGCGTCCGGCCTTCAGGAACACTTTCTCGATGCCTAAGCGCTTGGCCAACCGCCGCAACGGAACGATGCGGATGAGCTCCTTTCCTTCGGGCGGAATGGGGCCGAAACGGTCGAGCAGCCGTGCCTGGAAAGCCTCCACCTCCGTGTCCAGCTCCAGCTTGTCCAGCTCGCGGTAGAGCAGCATCCGCTCGCTGCTGCTCGGGATGTAGTCGCCGGGGAACAGCAGCTCCAGGTCGCTCTCCACATTGCACTCATCCACAAAGCCCTCGCCACTGATCTTCTCCTCGCCGGCCTTGATTTCCTCGGCGTAGAGGTCGGCGAACTCCTCGTTCTTCAGCTCTGTCACCGCCTCGGCGAGGATTTTCTGGTACGTCTCGTAGCCCAGGTCGGCGATGAAGCCGCTCTGCTCCGCGCCCAGCATGTTGCCCGCGCCCCGGATGTCGAGGTCCTGCATGGCGATGTGAATGCCGCTGCCCAGGTCGCTGAAGTTCTCGATGGCCTGCAGGCGGCGCCGGGCCTCGGGCGAGAGGGACGGCAAGGGAGGAGCCAGCAGGTAGCAGAACGCCTTCTTGTTGCCCCGGCCCACACGGCCGCGCATCTGGTGAAGGTCGCTCAATCCGAAGTTCTGCGCCTGGTTGATGATGATGGTGTTCGCGTTGGGGATGTCGATGCCGCTCTCGATGATGGTGGTCGCCAGCAGCACGTCGTAGTCGTAGTTGGCGAATCCCAGGATAATCTTCTCCAACTCCTCGGGCTGCATCTGCCCGTGGCCCACGCAGACGCGGCAGTCGGGGATGTTCCGCTCGATGAGGGTCCGCAGCTCGCCCAGGTTCTGGATGCGGTTGTTCACGAAGAACACCTGCCCGTTGCGGCTCATCTCGAAGTTGATGGCCTCGGTGATGATGTCCTCGTTGAAGGTGTGCACTTCCGTCTGGATGGGATAGCGGTTGGGCGGAGGGGTCTGAATGACCGACAGGTCGCGGGCTCCCATCAGCGAGAACTGCAGGGTGCGCGGAATGGGCGTGGCGGTCATGGTCAGTGTGTCCACGTTCACCTTGAGCTGGCGCAGCTTCTCCTTCACGCTCACGCCGAACTACTGCTCCTCGTCGATGATGAGCAGGCCCAGGTCCTTGAACCGGACGCTCTTCCCGATAATCTTATGGGTACCGATAAGCACGTTCACCTGCCCGTCGGCCAGTTCCTTCAAGATGCGCGACGTGTCCTTGGCCGTGCGCGCCCGGCTGAGGTACTCTACCCGGCAGGGCATGTCCTCCAAGCGCTTGCGGAAGGTCTGGAAGTGTTGGTAAGCCAGCACGGTGGTGGGCACCAGCACGGCCACCTGCTTGTTGTCCGCCACGGCCTTGAACGCGGCCCGTACGGCCACCTCCGTCTTGCCGAACCCCACATCGCCGCAGACTAAGCGGTCCATGGGACGGTCGCTCTCCATGTCGGCCTTCACGTCCTGCGTGGCCTTCAGCTGGTCGGGCGTGTCCTCGTAGAGGAAGCTGGCCTCCAGCTCGTGCTGCAGGAAACTGTCGGGGCTGTAGCGGAAGCCTTTCTCCTGCTTGCGCTGCGAGTAGAGCTTGATGAGGTCGCGCGCGATGTCCTTGATTTTTGTCTTCGTACGATCCTTCAGTTTCTCCCAGGCCCCTGTGCCCAGCTTGCTGATGCGGGGCGGCTCGCCTTCCTTCCCCTTGTACTTCGAAATCTTGTGCAAGGAATGGATGGAGACGAACACCACGTCGTCGTTCTGGTAGATGAGCTTGATGACCTCCTGCGTGGTGTCGCCGTTCGGGATGCGCACCAGTCCCGCAAAGCGGCCGATGCCGTGGTCGATGTGCACCACGTAATCGCCCGGTTCGAACTGGTTGAGCTCTTTCAGCGACAGGGCCACCTTTCCGCTGCGCGCCTTGTCGCTGCGCAGGCTGTACTTGTGGAAGCGGTCGAAAATCTGGTGGTCGGTGAACAGGCAGCACTTCAGCGTGTGGTCCATGAAACCCTCGTGCAAGGTCTTGTTCACCGGCACAAAGCGGACCGCATCGCCCCGTTCCTCGAAGATGTCTCGCAGACGGTCGGTCTGCTTCACACTGTCGGAACAGATGTAGAGCGCATACCCCCGCTGCTGCCATTCGGCCAGGGTGCTGGCCACCAGGTTGAAGTTCTTGTGGAAGATGGGCTGCACGGAGGTCTGGAACACCAGCCGGGCGTCCGGAGTCCCGGTAGGCCGGCTGCCGAACTCCACCCGGCGGAACGACAGGACCCTCCGCTGGAAATCCGCGCCATCCGCCAGCCGGGCACACGCCCGCCGCAGTTCTTCCGGGTCGCCCTCATAAGCGGCCAACGCCTGCGGCGACACCGTGTCGTCATAGACCGCCTGTACGCGCTCCCGGGCCCATACCAGGTCCTTCACCCACACCACTGCGTCCGCCGGAAGGAAGTCGAGGAACGACACCCCCTCTCCCTCCGCCGCGCCCAGCTCAGGCACGATGCAGATGGCCTGCACCTTCTCCTTCGAGAGCTGCGAATCGACCTCGAAGGTGCGGATGCTGTCCACCTCGTCGCCGAAGAAATCGACGCGGTACGGGTATTCCGAGGCGAAGGAATAGACATCCAGGATGCTGCCGCGCAGGGCGAACTGCCCCGGCTCATAGACATAGTCCACCTGGTGGAAGCCATATTCCGTCAGCACGTCGGTGACAAACGAAGTATCGACCTGGCAGCCCACCTCTAACGAGAGGGTATGCTCGGCCAGCTGCCGCGCCGAGACCACCGTCTCCGCCAGGGCTTCGGGGTACGTGACCACCGACACGGGGACCTGACGCTGCAGGCGGTTCAGGGCTTCCGTGCGCAGGATTTCGTTCGCCGCGTCCTTCTGCCCGTACTTCACCGCGCGCCGGTAGGACGACGGGAAGAACAAGATGTCGGCCTCACCGTTCACCTGGACCATGTCGTGGTAGAAATAGCCCGCCTCTTCCTGGTCGTTGAGCACAAACAGCCGCACGCCAGGGGTCTGGCGTACGTAGGCAGCGGCGAAAAAGGAAGCGCACGAGGCATGAGCGCCTTCGAGAAAGACCGTCTTCACGGCACGGTTGGAAAGGAGAGCGGCCAGCCCCTTCAGGTGAGGATGTTCCGCATAACGTTGTTGAAGTTCAGTAATATCCATAATAGCTCGTCAAAACGGCTGCAAAAATAGGCAAAAACCACGTGAAAAACGAAAAAAAATCAAGAAATGTGACCGCACGCGACAGGATAAGGCGGCCACGGCTTGGGTATTCGGAATTAATGTGCTACATTTGCGCAACTCAAACCAACTTGACCCGAGAGATATGACACTGAAAAAGATAGTGGCGGCCATCAACAACGACCGGTTGATGGAAGCCTTGCAGCTCCTCGCCGAGCTGTGCGCACAAGAAAAGGAACAAAGCCTGGCCGAAGAGGCGGCGACGCTGCGGACCCATTACAGCTACCTGCTGGACTACTACGCCAAAGGTGTGGACGACCCGGAGCGGAGACGGCTCTTCGTGCAGACCAAGCGCCAGCTGTACCTGTTGGCCAACCGTGTGGAGTGGGCCTTGTTCCGCAAGCAATTAGCCTCGCAGCTGATTGACTGGCTGCAGAATGTCCCCGACTCCTATCTGGACCTGAAGAACAACCTAACGGAGTTCAAGCGACAGTTGGACATCCTGGCCGGCTACCCGGAAGACGAGGAGGAAGAACGGTTCGAGCGCGAGCTCTACGAGGACTACGAGCGGGATACGAACCGGCTGTTCTGCAAGGCTTACGGAGAAGGCTGCTGGACGGAGGAAGACCTCCAGCAAGTGACCGACCTCCTGGAGGACCCCTGTATGCCCTACAACGCCCTGGCGGTACTGGTCAGCGGCGTCAGCCTCAGCCTCTTCCGGCTGCTCGACCCCCGGCGATACGAGTTCCTGGTCCGCGTCTGCCAACAGCGCGGCGGCGAGTCCCTCTCCATCCGCGCCCTGACGGGCATCCTGCTCTGCATCACGCTCCATCCCCAGGAGACGGCCTTCCTCCCCTGCTTCCGTGAGGGACTGAAGGCCTTGAAGGAGACGGGCGGCCCCCTCCAGCGACAGGCCTTTCTCCTGATGAAGCAGTTCATCATCGCCTGGCAGACGGAGAGCATCAGCAAGCACATGAACGAAGACCTGCTGCCCTCGCTCATGCAGTCCGCCCGTTACACCGTGGAGAAAATGAACAACCAGAAAGACCTCCAACAGTCGCTGGAGGAGATGGAGGACGAGTCGGACCCGGAATGGCAGAAAGCCTATAACAAGATCCGCAACGGCATCCAGGAGCTGTGCGACCTGCAGCTGCAAGGAGCCGACACCTACTTCAGCACATTCCGGCAGCTGAAGAACAACCGCTTCTTCTACCAGCTTCCGCACTGGTTCTACCCGTTCGACTTCGCCCTCCCTCAGGTGAGGCAGCTGCTGCCCGTCGGCGAGATAGAAAGAGGGTCGGTATTGCATTCCATGCTCTACTCGCCCGTGTTCTGCGACTCTGACAAGTTCGCGTTCGCCCTGTCCATCGCGTCGCTTCCCAAGGAGCACCGCCGCTTCCTCTCCACCGCCCAGGGCAGCGAGGCCATCGGCATGGAAGAGGGCATCCCCTCGGCTGAGAACGCTGGCTGGCAGGAGGAGGGCACCAACTCACGTGTCATCCGCTCGTACGTGCAGGACCTCTACCGCTACTGCAAGCTGTGGCACTACCGGCAGGAAATCGTGGACGTGTTCCAGCCCGACGTACGACCCTGGGAAAATCCTCTCCTGGCGGAGACCCTGCTCTCGGCCGACGACCTGTTCGCACTGGGAGACGCGCTCTTCGACCGCGGCTTCCTGCAGGAGGCCGGCACCGTGTTCCAGCGAATGCTCGACACCCGGCCCTGTGAGGACAGCGCCGTGTGGCAGAAGATGGGGTATATCTACCAAAAGACCGGCCGCCCGGCAGAAGCCATTGGGGCCTACCTGCAGGCGGACAGCCTCACCCCCGGCCACGTGTGGACCCTGCGGCACCTGGCACAGTGCTACCGCGACAACGGCGAGACCGGACAGGCCCTACAGTACCTCCTCCAGGCCGAACAGCTCCGCCCCGACAGCCACCCCATCCAGCTGCAGCTGGCCCAGCTGCTCATGATGCGGCAGGAATACAAGGAAGCGCTGAAGCACTGGTTCAAGCTGGAGTATTTCGGGAAATACCTGGAGAAGGTCTATCGAGGCATCTGCTGGTGCTACCTGATGACCGGCCGCTCCGACGACGCTCTCCGCTTCTACACCAAGCTCCAGAATGGCTATGAGCTGACCGATGACGACTGGATGAACCTGGGGCACCTGTACCGGCTGCAAGGCCGTCAGGAAGAGGCGATGAAGGCGTACACCCAGTCCTGCCAGCTGTCGGGCTCCGTCCTGGCCTTCCGCAAGAAGTTGGAGACCGACCGCCGCTCCTTCACCCGCCAGCTGATGCTGGACGAGACAGACACCGCCATCATCGCCGACGCGGTGGAACAAATCATGCAATCACCTATTAAATAAGGAATATGGAAAAAAGCGACAGCATTGTCATCATACCTACCTACAACGAGAAGGAGAACATCGAAAATATCATCCGGGCGGTCTTCGGCCTGGAGAAGACGTTCCACCTGCTCGTCATCGAGGACAACTCGCCCGACGGCACGGCGGACATCGTCCGCCGCCTCCAGCAGGAGTTCCCCGAGCGCCTGTTCATGATTGAGCGCAAGGGGAAGCTGGGACTGGGCACGGCCTACATCGCCGGCTTCAAGTGGGCCATCGCCCACGCTTACGACTATGTCTTCGAGATGGACGCGGACTTCAGCCACAACCCCAACGACCTGCCCCGCCTCTACCGGGCGTGCCACGACGAAGGGGCCGACGTGGCCATCGGCTCCCGCTACGTGAGCGGGGTGAACGTGGTCAACTGGCCCATGGGACGGGTGCTCATGTCTTACTTTGCCTCGAAGTACGTGCGCCTCGTCACCGGCCTCCCCATCCACGACACCACCGCCGGCTTCAAGTGCTACCGCCGCGAGGTGCTCGAGACCCTTCCCCTCGACAAGATCCGCTTCAAGGGCTATGCCTTCCAGATTGAGATGAAGTTCACCGCCTACCAGTGCGGCTTCCGCATCCAGGAAGTGCCGGTCATCTTCATCAACCGCGAGCTGGGCACCTCGAAAATGAACAGCAGCATCTTTGGCGAGGCCGTCTTCGGCGTCATCCAACTGAAATGGGACAGTTGGTTCCACAAGTTCCCTCAAAAACCGAAACACCCTGTACAATCATGAAAAGAACCTGGATAAGACAGGCCCTCCTCGTCAACGAAGGCCGGCAGTTCGCCGGCTCGCTGGTCATCGAGGGCGAGAACATCAGTGAAATCATCGAAGGCGACGGCTGTCCCGCCGCCCCTTGTGACGAAACCATTGACGCGCGCGGCTGCTACCTGCTGCCCGGCGTCATCGACGACCACGTGCACTTCCGCGACCCGGGACTGACCCACAAGGCCGACATGGCCACCGAGAGCGCGGCAGCGGCGGCAGGAGGAGTCACCTCCTTCATGGACATGCCCAACTGCAACCCGCAGACCACCACCTTGGAGGCCTGGGAGGCCAAAATGGCCGATGCCGCCACCAAATGCATGGTGAACTATTCCTTCTACTTCGGGGCC
This sequence comes from Bacteroidales bacterium, assembly GCA_029218405.1. Classification (GTDB taxonomy): domain Bacteria; phylum Bacteroidota; class Bacteroidia; order Bacteroidales; family Bacteroidaceae; genus Phocaeicola. The sequence continues at coordinate 2,351 of JAQXRG010000014.1, read as the reverse complement.
ACGAACACCAACACCCACCTGCTGGCGCAGCTCGACAAGACCCGCGTCTGCGGCGTGAAGCTGTTCATGGGTGCCAGCACGGGCAACATGCTGGTGGACCGCATGGAGGCGCTCCGCACCATCTTCCGGGAGGCCGGCCTCCTCATCGCCACCCACTGTGAAGACTCGGCCATCATCCGCGCCAACACCGAGCGCTTCCGAGCCGAATACGGTGACGACCCCGACATCCGCTGCCACCCGCTCATCCGCAGTGAGGAGGCCTGCTACGCCTCCTCATCGCTGGCCGTACAGCTGGCGCAGGAAACGGGTGCCCGCCTGCACATCCTGCACATCAGCACCGCCCGCGAGCTGGAGCTCTTCGAGGACCGCCCCTTGGAGGAGAAACGCATCACGGCGGAAGCCTGCGTGTCGCACCTGATGTTCTGCGACGACGACTATGCCACCCTGGGAGGCCGCATCAAGTGCAACCCCAGCATCAAGACTCGCGCCGACCGCGACGCACTGCGTCAGGCCCTCCGCACCGACCGCATCGACACCATCGGCACCGACCATGCGCCCCACCTGCTGACGGAGAAGCAAGGAGGGGCCCTGAAGGCCGTATCGGGAATGCCCAGCCTGCAGTTCTCACTGCCTTGCCTGCTGGAGCTGGTTCACGAAGGGGTCCTCAGCATCGAGCAGGTGGTGAAGAAGATGTGCCACAACCCCGCACGGCTCTACCAGGTGAAGGGACGCGGCTTCCTGCGCCCGGGCTACCGGGCCGACCTGGTGCTGGTGGACCCTCGTCACACGTGGACTCTCACCGCCGGCGACGTGCTGAGCAAGTGCGGCTGGAGCCCCCTGGAAGGACATACCTTCCACGCACGGGTGAAGGCTACCTTCGTCAACGGTGAGCGGGTGTACGACGGACAGCAAGTGGACACCACCCGCCGCGGGCAGGCCCTCACCTTCGACCGATAACCCTTATCCCCGAAGCACGCTGCCATGAGAACCGACATCACCACGCTCCGCTATGACATCCACGATGTGGCCGGCTACATCAACTGGATATACTTCTTCCACGCCTGGGGATTCCAGCCCCGGTTCGCCACCATCGCCGACATCCACGGGTGCGACAGCTGCCGCGCCCAGTGGGTCGCCCGGTTCGACGAGGCCGAACGCCCCAAGGCGGCCGAGGCCGTGCGGCTCTACCAGGAGGCCCTGCAGTTGCTGGCCGAGCTCGACGGGAAGTTCGCCGTCCACGCCGTTTACCGGCTGATGGACGCGAACGCCGACGGCGACAACCTGTTGCTCGACGGGACACGTTTTCCGTTGCTCCGGCAGCAGACCCGCACACGTCCCGACACCCCCTTCCTCTGCCTCAGCGATTTTGTCCGTCCTGTGTCCCAGGGTGTGGCCGACACGGTGGGCGGCTTTGCCACCACCATCGGCGAGGCGATGGAACAGCCCTACGCCGGCGACGACTACCAGCACCTGTTGGTCAAGACCCTGGGCGAACGGTTGGCGGAAGCCGCCGCCGAGAAACTGCACCTTCACATCCGCCGCGAGGTGTGGGGCTACGCGCCCGACGAGCGGCTTACCCTGCAGCAGCTCCTCAACGAGGACTACCAGGGCATCCGCCCCGCCGTAGGCTACCCCTCCCTGCCCGACCTCTCGGTCACCTTCCTGCTCGACCGCCTCATCGACATGCGACGCATCGGCATCCGGCTGACAGAGACCGGCATGATGCGGCCGCACGCCTCGGTGTGCGGACTGATGTTCGCCCATCCGGCGGCCCGCTACTTCGCGGTGGGGAAAATCGATGCCGGACAACTGGCCGACTACGCCCGCAGGCGAGGCATGAGCGTGGAACAGATGAGCCAGTATTTACGTTCGAACCTTAACAACTGACACCTATGGTCCTGCTTCGTGTCGCTCTCGCCTTCCTGCTGCTCCTGCTGCTGCCCGACCTCTACATCTACCGTCTGTATGTAGCCGCCTGCCGCAGCCGCCTGAAATACCTGTACTGGTTGCCGTCGCTCGTGCTGCTGCTCGGACTGGGAGGGTTTCTCCTCGCCGCCGAGAGTGGCCATACCGCCTTCGGTACCTATCTGGTGGCACTGCTCTGCGTCACCGTCCCCAAGGTTCTCTTCGTCGTGTCCGATGTCCTGCTGCGCCTGTGTGGGCTCCGGTCCGCCCGCTCCCTGCGGATCCGCTCCGTAACGACCCTTTCCGTGGCCGGTCTCGGACTGGGCTACCTGCTCTACGGCGCGCTTTGGGGCAAAGAAGACTTCCGGGTGCGCCAGGTCACCTTCACCTCGCCCGACCTTCCCGCCGCCTTCGACGGCTACCGGCTGCTCCAGCTCTCCGACATC
>JAQXRG010000013.1 GCA_029218405.1 Bacteroidales bacterium | reverse complement strand
GATGGCCTGCAGCACCTTGAACGAGTAGGTGACAGGCGGTTTGCGCACCTGTATGACATCCCCCGGCTTCACCATGCGTGCCGGTTTCGCCTGCGCTCCGTTGATGGCCACCCGTCCCTTCTTGCACGCCTCGGCGGCGATGGTCCGGGTCTTGAAGATGCGGACGGCCCACATCCATTTGTCTATTCTGGCTTCTGGCATAGTTGATTCTTTCCTTCTTACTTATTGTTATACTGGTTCATGGTAATGTTCAGTCCCGCCAGGCAGAAGCTCTTCACGATTTCCCCCGCCAGCTCCAGCCGTTCGGGCAGCAGCTTTCGGTCCTCCTCGCCGAACTCTCCCAGCACGAAGTCTATCTGCGCGCCCTTGGGGAAGTCGTTGCCGATGCCGAACCGCAGCCGGGCGTAGTTCTGTGTGCCCAGTGTGGCGGCGATGTGCTTCAGGCCGTTGTGTCCCGCGTCGCTGCCCTTTCCTTTCAGGCGCAGGCTGCCGAAGGGCAGTGCCAGGTCGTCCACCACCACCAGCACGTTCTCCAAGGGAATCTTCTCCTGCTGCATCCAGTAGCGCACCGCGTTGCCGCTCAGGTTCATATAGGTGGATGGCTTCAGCAGCAGCAGTTGCCGCCCCTTGACAGAAAGCGTGGTGGTCGCGCCGTAGCGGCCATCTTTAAAAACAATATTGGACGCCTTTGCGAGGGCGTCCAATACCATGAATCCTATGTTGTGCCGGGTGTTGCGGTATTCATCACCGATGTTCCCCAGTCCTACAATCAAATATTTCATTTGACGGATTGCTTTGTCTTTTAGTGAAACGGTTACGTTATCCAGCCGCTCGGATTACTTGCCGGCAGCAGCCTGAGCACCACGTGCGGCACGAGTCAGCTTCACGGCGCAAACCACAGCTTCCTTGGCGTTCAGCAGTTCCAGACCTTCGTAGCTCAGTTCGCCCACCTTGATGGTCTTGCCCAGCTGCAGGTTGGTCACGTCGATGGTCAGACGTTCGGGGATGACATTGTAGAGGGCCTTCACTTTCAGCTTGCGGATCTGCAGTGCCAGCTTACCACCGGCCTTCACACCTTCAGCCAGACCTTCCAGCTGTACGGGAACTTCCATCACGATGGGGTTCTCTTCGTTGATCTGCAGGAAGTCAACGTGCAGGATAGCGTCGGTAACGGGGTGGAACTGGATGTCCTTCATGATGGCGTTCACCTTCTGTCCGTCGATGATGAGGTCGACTACATAGATGTGCGGTGTATATACCAGCTTGCGCAGGCCGTCGGTAGGGATGCAGAAGTGAGTGGCAACCGGCTTGCCGTTCTCGTCCTTGTTCATGCCGTAGAGCACGCAGGGCACGATGTTGTTCTTACGCAGTTCGTTGGTGGCTTTCTTGCCAGTAGCGGTTCTCAAGGAACCACAGATTTCGATAGATTTCATTGTTCTTGAAATTTTTTTTGTGTTACTCTAAATTAAGTGAATGGTAATAGTTTGCTTAATTCGCCATCACACGATGTGGTATATCACACGATGAGCTTAAAAAAGCGGTGCAAAGGTACGTCTTTTCCTTTACACCGCCAAATTTTTTCGTCAGAAATCAATGTCAATCTTGATTTCTTCCGTCGTAAGCGCGTCCCCCGTGCTGTCGGGAGCGGCCGTTGAAGGCCGGTGGCCCGTCTCTTCCTCCTCCGTCTCCGCCTCTTCGTGCGGCCCTTGCGCGGATTCGATGAAGTCGATGGTGTGCTTCAGCCCGTTCGCGAATTTCTTGAAGTCCTCCTTGTACAGGAAGATCTTATGCTTTTCAAAACTGACCTGAGCGTCATCGTCCCCCTTCACGATTTTCTTGCTCTCGGTGATGGCGATGAACATGTCGCCGCCCCTGCTTTTCTTGACATCCATGTAATAGATGCGTTTCCCTGCCCGGATGGCCCTGGAATACACAATGTCCTTGTCTCCTTCTGTATTACCTTTCTTAATAGAATCGTCCATATCCTTTAAAAAAAACTTATTACACGTGGCAAAGGTGCATACTTTTTAGGAAATAAGCAAGAGATAAGGCACAAAATCTTCCTTTTTGAATTAAAAAATTAAAAAAACGCCCGAGGATGATGGACGTATGCCGATTTTTGCTTATTTTTGCGCCGAAAATAATATCATTATAACGAGAGAGTATGATTAACAGAGTTCTTATTCGTCTGAAGATAGTTCAGATTATCTATGCGTACTATCAGAACGGGGGGAAAAACCTCGATACTGCAGAGAAGGAGTTGTTCTTCAGTATGTCAAAGGCGTATGATTTGTATAACTATCTGTTGCTCCTGATGGTAGAAGTCACGAAGTATGCCAACAAGCGGTTGGAAGCGGGAAAACACAAGTTGGCTCCTACCAAAGAGGAATTATGCCCCAACACAAAGTTTGTGGACAACTTGTTTGCCGCCCAGCTCGCGTCGAACCGGCAGCTGCGCGATTTTACCGAAAGCCAGAAGAAGACATGGGAAAACGAGGCCGACTGCATCAAGGCACTGGCCGAGCAGATTTTCGAAAGCGATATATATAAGGAATATATGGCCGATGAGTCCACGTCCTACGAGGAGGACCGCGAGGTGTGGCGCAAGATCTACAAGAACATCCTCAGCAACAATGCGCGCCTCGACGAGGTGCTGGAGGACCAGAGCCTCTACTGGAACGACGACAAGGAAATCGTGGACACCTTCGTCCTGAAGACCATCAAGCGTTTCGACCCCAAGAACGGCGAGAAGCAGGAGCTCCTCCCCGAGTTCAAGGACGAGGAGGACAAGGACTTCGCACGCCGGCTCTTCCGCCGCGCCATCCTCAACGCCGACTATTACCGCCACCTCATCGGGCAGAACTCCAAGAACTGGGACCTCAGCCGTGTGGCCCTGATGGATGTCATCATCATGCAGATTGCCCTGGCCGAAATCCTCACTTTCCCCAACATCCCCGTCAGCGTGTCGCTCAATGAGTATGTGGAGATTGCCAAGCTCTACAGCACACCCAAGAGCGGCTCCTACATCAACGGGACGCTGGACGGCATCGTGAAGCAGCTCGTCAAGGAGAACAAGCTGGACAAGGATGTGAAGGACCTCAAGAAGGCGGACGGAAAGGCCGATAAGAAAGCCGACAAGAAGGGCACGAAGAAGACGGCCAAGAAGACCGTGAAGAAGGCGGAACCAGAGGCCGCCGGACAGGAAGCTGAAACGGAAGGACAGGCAGCGGCAACCCCCGCTCCGGACACCGAGACGGCCGGTCAGGACAAGGCACCGGAAGGAAAGACGGCGGAAGCGGACGGTCAGGAAGCCTGATCCGCCCTTCCCGCGGGCCGGCCTCCGGACCACTGAGTAAATGATGAAACTATTTTATATTAAAGAACCTAACAAATGAATATCTTATTACAGGCACAGCAGGGAGGAGACTACTCCTTCCTTATTATGATGGTGGCCATCTTTGCCATCATGTATTTCTTCATGATTCGTCCCCAGAACAAGAAGCAGAAGGAAATCGCCAATTTCCGCAAGAACTTAGAGGTGGGACAGTCGGTGGTGACCGCCGGCGGAATCTACGGAAAAATCAAGGATATAGAGGACAACGCAGTCATCGTGGAAATCGCCCCGAGCGTGAAAATCAAGGTGGACCGCAATTCTATCTATGCCGACGCACAGGCCCAGGCCAACAAGTAAACACTGTCAGAAATGTTCGACAAAGAGCGTACACAACGATATGTGAGTCGCGTGGCGCAAGAAATCAGGACTTTCCTGCTGAGCGACAGATGCAGGGAAGTTCTGGTTTTTTTGTTCTTCGTCTTCGTGTCGTTCGTCTTCTGGATGCTCAACACGCTCGACGATACCTATAAGACCGAGTTCCGCATGCCCGTCCGCCTGAAGGACGTGCCCCGCGAAGTGGTCCTCACCACCGATTTCCCCGACGATGTCACCGTAGGCGTGGAGGACCGGGGCACCGTCTTGCTCAACTACATGCTGGGCAGGACCTTTTTCCCCGTGTCGTTCAACTTCAAGGACTATCAGCAGGCCGGCAACCATGTCCGCATCCCCAAGGATGAGCTGCTCAAGCGCATCTCCTCCCAGCTGAACACGTCCACGAAGCTGCTCTACGTCCGCCCCGACACGCTCGACTTCATCTACGCCAAGGGCGAGGCCGTCCGCCTTCCCGTCCGCCTGAACGGCGAAGTGGAGGCCGGACGCCAGTACTTCGTCTCGTCCGTCACCTTCTCTCCTGACTCCGTCGTGGCCTATGCGCCGCCCGAATGGCTCGACACCCTGACCGAGGCCCTCACCGAGCCGGTGCGCGAGATGGAGCTCAAGGACACGCTGCACCGTTCTGTCCGGTTGAGCGCACGCAGAGGGGTGAAGTACGTGCCGGCCGCTGTCGAGATGACCGCCTGCGTGGATATGTACTCGGAGAACACGGTCGAAGTACCCGTCACCGGGCTCAATTTCCCCGCCGGAAAGGTGCTGCGCACGTTTCCCCCCAAGGTGAAGGTGACGTACCAGGTCGGCCTCCGGCGCTTCAAGGACGTGTCGGCCGAAGAGTTCTTCATCGGCGTGACCTACGAGGACGTGCTCCGCAACCGCGACGGCAGGCTGCCCCTCTCCGTCAAGACCGCCCCTGAGTGGGTGAGCCGCATCCGCATCTCTCCGCCCATGGTGGAGTATCTCATTGAGCAACAGGCCGTCGAGGAGGACGAGGAGGAATGATACGCATCGGCATTACAGGCGGCATCGGGAGCGGCAAGTCGTTCGTGGCCCGTAAGTTGGAGGCGTTGGGCGTGCCCGTCTATGACACGGACAGCCGGGCGCGGAGCCTCATAACGGCCAGCCCGCAGATTCGCCAAGGACTCTCGCGGTTAGTGGGGCCCGGTGCTTACCTGCCCGACGGGCAGCTGGACCGTCCGCGGCTGGCGGTCTTCCTCTTCTCCGACCCGGCGCACGCGGCGGCGGTCAACGCCATTGTCCATCCTGCCGTGCGGGCCGACTTCCGGGAGTGGTGCGAGGGCCAGACGGCCCCCGTGGTGGCGTTGGAGAGCGCCATCCTCTACGAGGCCCGTTTCGAGACCGAGGTGGACCGCGTGCTGATGGTCTATGCGCCGCTGGACCTGCGCCTGCGTCGTGCCATGGAGCGCGACGGCGTGCCGGAAGCGAAGGTCCGGGCCCGCATTGCCGCACAGATGGATGACGAGGAGAAGTGCCGTAGGGCCGATTTTGTGGTGGTGAACGACGGCTCCGCGCCGCTCGACACCGTGCTGCAGGAACTGCTCGCTTCGTTGCCCCGGTCCTCCGCGAAAAACCACCCGTAAATAACTAATTTAACTGAATAAGTTTGTGAATTTCATCCACACGTTATATATTTGCAAGCTGAAATATTGAAACTATAAAAAACAAGTACAGATCCATTATGTTGAAAACAATTTTGGCCATCTCGGGCAAACCGGGATTATATAAGCTGGTGTCCCAGGCAAAGAACATGCTCATCGTAGAATCCGTAAGCGACCACAAGCGCGTTCCTTGCTACGCCAGCGAGAAAGTGATTTCATTGGGCGACATTGCCATGTACACCGATGCAGACGAAGTGCCCTTGGCAACCGTGCTCGATGCCGTGAAGAAGAAAGAGAACGCCGCTGCCGCAGCGCTGGACTATAAGAAGGCCTCTGCCGAAGAACTCCATGCCTTCATGGCGGAAGTGTTGCCCAATTACGACCGCGACCGCGTGCACACCAGCGACATCAAGAAGCTTATCCAGTGGTACAACCTGCTCGTGACGAACGGCGTGACCGAGTTTGTGGCTGAATAAGAGAAGTAAGCTCAAAAATCTGATTCATAGAGGAAGGAGAGGAGACCGCCCTTACGGCGTTTCCGGCTCTTTCCTCTCTTTTTTTTGCCTGAATCGAAAGCCATATACCCGTTGGTCCGAAGTCCCAAACAGTCCCAGGGATGGCAATCAGAAACGAGGCCAAGACGGAGTGAGGAAAAGACGGAGAAGGAACAGAGAGAAGAGCGGTGAAAGGACGGGAAGAAGGACGGAGAAAGCACGAAGGAAAGGACGGAGAGAAGGAACGAAGGAAGAAAGGACGGAGAGAAGGAACGAAGGCGAGGAAGGAGCAGGTACTGACAAAAAACAAGTTCCTGTCTCCGCCTTTCCGGCAGAAACAGGAACCTGTCCTTTATTCCAGATGATGTTTTTTATCGTATGCCGTCGGCTTATGCCTCAGCGGGAAGAACAGAGACAACGCTCTTGTTCTCGCGGCCCTTCTTGAAGCATACCGTGCCGTTTATCAATGCATAGAGAGTGTGGTCCGAACCCATGCCTACGTTGTTGCCCGGGTTGTGCACTGTGCCTCTCTGACGAACGATGATATTGCCTGCCTTGCAAGCCTGGCCACCGAAAATCTTCACGCCTAATCTTTTGCTTTCTGATTCGCGGCCGTTCTTTGAACTACCTACACCTTTTTTATGTGCCATTTTCTTCTACTGTTTTAAATGATTAAGCAATAACTTGTTTCACCATCACCTCAGTGAACTGCTGACGGTGACCGTTCAACTTTCTGTAACCTTTTCTTCTCTTCTTGTGGAATACCAGCACCTTGTCGCCCTTTACCAGGTGCGAAACAACTTCGCAGACTACCTTTGCGCCTTCGATGGTCGGAGCACCGACAGTGATGGTTCCGTTGTTGTCTGCCAACAACACTTTCTCAAATTCAACAGTTGCGCCGTTCTCAGCGTTCTGGATGTGCTGCACGAAGAGCTTCTTGCCTTCTTCGGCCTTGAACTGCTGACCGTTAATCTCTACAATTACGTACATTTTAAATCTTTAATTATTAAACGGGTTTCTTCCGCAAGGTGGACTGACTTACCTCCTCAGCCCCTTGTTTACCTCCACGGACTCAAATCGGCTGCAAAGGTACGGCTTTCTTTCCATATAGCCAACCCCTTGCAGCCGGTATTTGTCATAAAGTATGTTAATCCTTATCGGTTAGTAGCTGATTTTCACGCCGGCGAAGACCGAGCGTGGCGTGGAAGGCCCGTACATGTAGCCCGAGTCGCGCAGGTTGCCCTGGTCGAAGTCCTTCTGGTAGGCGTTCAGCAGGTTCTGCACCCCGGCGTTCACCTCCACCGTCACGTTCTTCGAGAAGTGGAAGTCATGGCCCGCCTTCAGGTTCAGCTCCACGAAGTCGCGCGTGCGCTCCGTGCGGTCGCGGTCGATGAAGCCCGCCCGGTGTTCCACCAGCATGCTGCCCGTGTAGGTGCCCGAGAGCGACAGGCTGAGGTGCTCCGTCAGCTGCGACGCGAGCGTGAAGTACCCGTAGGCGTGCGGGGTACGGAACATCCGCTTCTCCGCGCCCAGCGACTCATCGTCGCTCCAGTTGCGCGCCTCCTTGTACTCCGCCTCCTGCAGCGTGAGGCCCGCCTGCAGCCGCACCTTGTCGCGCCACGCCAGCTTGCCCTCCACCGTCAGTCCATATACCCGCGCGCCCGACTCGTTGTAGCGCTCGTTCATCAGCACGCCGTCCACCGTGCCCAGCTCGCGCAGCGCGAACACGTCGCTCAGCGTGGTGAAGAAGCCCTCCACCAGCAGGTTGCCCTGCCATGGGCCCCACTGCCGGTACAGGTCGGCCGAGAGGCTCAGGCTCTGCGACTTCTCCTCCGTCAGGTCCTCCGCCAGCTGTATCATCGACACCGTGCCGCCCACGTTGGCGATGTGCAGGTCCTCGTCGAACGCCTGCGGGGCGCGGAAGCCGAAGGAGTAGCTGGCGCGGAAGTTCATGTTCTCCGTCGGGTTGAAGCGCAGGTTCGCCCGGGGGCTGAAGATGACGTGGTCCATCAGGTTGTGCTTGTCCAGCCGGCCGCCCACCAGGAAGCCCCACTGGCGGTTCTTCCACTCGTTCTGGAAGAACGCGCTGCTGATGTGGATGTCCTGCTCCGTCTGCCGTCCGTAGCCCCACATGTTGTCCCTCAGGTCATCCCGGCTGTACTCCACGCCGCCCGTGAACTCGGCGGGCAGGAAGAGGCAGTGGTCGAAGCGGTAGTTGTACTGCGTGCCCGCCACCCACGTCAGGTCCTTCGTCGTGCCGTAGGCGTTGGGGTCCTGTCCGCCGCCGTAGTAGCTGTCGCGGTGGATGTGCTGCATCGAGGCATAGACGCTCAGGCGGTGCTTCTCGTTGGGCGCGTTCCAGTCGAACTTCACGCCGCCCGTGTTGATGCCGTGCTCCGTCTGCTCGGCGATTTCCGCCTCGTGGGCCGGGCGGTCCAGCTGGTCGCCCCCGCGCCGGAACTCCTGCAGGTGGTGGTATTCCAGGGTCAGCTTCGTGTAGGGGCTCGTCTTCAGGTACGAGCGGAAGCCCAGCGTCTGGTTGTCCAGTTTCGGCAGCTCCGTGAAGCCGTCGCCGTCGTGGTCGTGCGCCGTGCGCTCCTTGTTCTGCGCGAAGACGTAGAGTCCCGCCTTCTGGTCATCCGTCACCATCGACACGTTCAGCGTCGTGTTGTTCTCCCAGTTGTCCGTACCGCCGACCCCCGTCAGCGTGTGCGCCACCTGTCCCGAGTTCCGCAGCGGCTCCTTGGTGATGATGTTGATGGTGCCTGCGATGGCCGACGAGCCGAAGAGGGCGGAGCCTCCGCCGCGCATCACCTCCACGCGCTCGATCATGTTGGCCGGTATCTGCTCCAGTCCGTACACGCCCGAGAGGGCGCTGCAGATGGGGCGCGAGTCGATGAGTATCTGCGTGTAGGGGCCGTCCAGTCCGTTGATGCGCACCTGCTGGAAGCCGCAGTTCTGGCAGTTGTTCTCCACGCGCACGCCCGGCTGGAAGTTCAGGCCCTGCGCCAGGCAGCTGGCGTTGGTGGTCTCGAAGGTGCGCGTGTCCATCACGTTCACCAAGGTGGGGGCCATGCGGCGCGTGGTTTCGTTGCGGTTGGCCGACACCACCACGCCGTCCAGGGCGATGAGGTCTTCCGCTATCTCGAAGTTGATTTCCACCGTCGTGCCTTTTTTCAGCGTCACCTCCCGGCTTTCGGTCTTGTAGCCCACGGCGTTGGCTTCCACCGTGAAGCGGCCTTCGGGGAGGTTCTTCAGGAAGTAGTGGCCGGTGGCGTCGGTCAGGGTGCCGATGGTGGTGCCTTTGAGCACGATGTTGATGTAGCCGAGGTGCTCGCCGGTGTGGCGGTCGGTCACGTGGCCGATGATGTTGGCGTCGGATTTCTTGGGTCCGCCGCCAGGGGTGGGTTCCGGTTCCTTCCGTTCTTCGGAGAGGGCTGCTGCTCCTGCGGTCGCTTCTCTTCCTGCGGTCGCTGTCCTTTGGTCGGCGGTTCCTCCTCCGGCGATTGGCTTTTCGGCGGTCGCTTCTCCTGCGGTCGCTGTCCTTTCTGCGGTTGCTGCTGCGGCGGCCGTTGCCGGAACGTTGGCGTGGGTGGCTGGTTGCTTTTCTCCTTCGCTGTTAGGGGTGTAGGGAGTCAGGGCAAAGGTGCCCTGGGGAATCCCGAAGGTCAGGATTCCTAGGATATAGATGTATAGGGTTTTCATTTGTTTCTTCCTTAAATTATATAATGTTGTTTTGCTGGGTAGGGGGTATCATTCTTTCTTTGCCTTGAAGCAAAGAAAGAACCAAAGAA
>JAQXRG010000012.1 GCA_029218405.1 Bacteroidales bacterium | reverse complement strand
CTGCGGTGAACCACACTTCTGCCGTGGATCACGGCCCTCAGGCGGGCCGGGCGTCACGGCGGGACGTTGGGAGGCGGCCGCCCTCACCCTGCAGGACAAGGCCCCCCGTTCCCGCATCCCATCCATCGGAAAATGACCCATCATGATGCAACTGACCTATTTGTACCATAGCGGATTCGTCCTCACGGCACCGGGCGTGACCCTCGTGCTCGACTATTTCGAGGACACGGAGACCGCCACCGACGGCCTCCTCCACCGCGAGTTCCTCCACCGTCCCGGCAGGCTGTATGTGCTGGCCAGCCATTTCCATGCCGACCATTTCAACCCCGAGGTGCTGGAGTGGCGGCAGCAGCGCCCCGACATCGTTTACCTCCTCTCGGCCGACATCCGCCGCCGCCGCGCGCAGGCCCGCCGCACGCCCGGCATCGTCTGGCTGAAGAAAGGCGACACCTACGATGACGGTACCCTCCGGGTGCGGGCCTTCGGCTCCACCGATGTGGGCGTGTCCTTCTGCCTGGAGCTTCAGGGCCGTACGCTGTTCCATGCCGGCGACCTGAACAACTGGCACTGGATGGACGAGAGCCCCGAGGAGGAATGGCGCGGGTACGAGCGGGCCTTCCTGCGCGAGCTGGCCGACATCCGGGCGGCCGTCCCCGCGGTGGACGTGGCCCTGTTTCCCGCCGACCCCCGCCTGGGCCGGGAGTTCCTGCGCGGTCCCCGCCAGTGGATCGAGCAGGTGCGCACCGCCCTCTTCGTGCCCATGCACTTCGACGAGGGCTACGCCCAGGCCGCCTCGCTGGCTCCCTGGGCCGGCGGCCACGGCACCCGGGTGTGGTGCATCCGGCGGCGCGGCGAGAAGATTTCCGTCCCGCCGCTTTGAAAATTCAAGGAAAATGTGTTATTTCGCAGCCACAACAAACGTATAACAGAACAACACTATGAATATCAAAGGAAGATTCGACCATTTCAACGTGAATGTGACCGACCTCGACAGGAGCATCCGTTTCTACGAGACCGCTTTGGGCCTGAAGGAAGTAGGGCGTAAGGAAGCGGCCGACGGCTCCTTCATCCTGGTGTATATGGGTGACGGCGTGACCGGCTTCAGCCTTGAGCTGACCTGGCTGCGCGACCACACGCAGCCCTACGAGCTGGGCGAGAACGAGAGCCACCTCTGCCTCCGCGTGGAGGGCGACTACGACGAGGCCCGCCGTTTCCACAAGGAGATGGGCTGCGTCTGCTTCGAGAACGAGGCGATGGGCCTCTACTTCATCAACGACCCCGACGACTACTGGATTGAAATCCTCCCCGTCAAGTGAACCACCCCCAAAGACAAACGCTTATGATGAAATACATCTCACCGGGCGCCTGGTTCTCGCTGGAGTATCCCGACACGTGGCGCGAGTTCGAGGACACGGAAGACAGCTTCCTCTTTTACAATCCCGACCAGTGGACGGGCAACTTCCGCATCTCGGCCTACCGGGGCGGGACGGGCTTTGCCGACGCCTGCAGGGCCGAGGAGCTGAGGCAGGTCCCCGGCGCACGGCGCATCTCCCTCGGAGACTGGGAGTGTGTCGCCTCGAAAGAGAACTTCCAGGAGAATAACGTGTGGTACACCACCTGGTTCTGGCTCACCGGGGCCGCAGAAACCGTCATCGACTGCTCCTTCACGACCGTCAAGGGCGAGAGTCCCCGGCAGGGCGAGGAGATGGTCCGCACCCTCCGCCTCCGCGCCCAGGGCGAGCGCTGGCCTCGGGAAGTGATTCCCGTGCGCGTGCTCGAAATCAACGCCATCAACGAGGCCTACGACTGGGCCGTATCGACCCTCAAGAAGCAGCTCACGAAGGACTTCACCTCCGTCGAGGCCGACATCGACAGCATCCAGCGGGTGATGGACAGCGGCAAGTTCCACTCCTCCCAGCGGCAGGCGTGGGAGAGTTTCGGCATCGCCTTCGGGGCCATCCTCGTCAACGAGATGGACGGCATGGACTGGGTGACGGTGGTGGACGGCGCCAAGGAATATCCCGCCCTCCGCTTCGCCGGCAGCGCGCTGATGGTGGACCCCGCCGCCATCGTGTGGGACAAGGTGCGCGAGGGCAAGTCGTGCAGCCTGCGGGCCGAGTACGAGCGCATCCGCGCCCAAGTGGAGGACATCCTTAACGCGGACGAGGCATGACACCCTACCTGCAAGTGGAGGAACTCACCAAGTCCTTCGGCGACCTGGTGCTGTTCGACAAGATTTCCTTCGGCATCGCCCAGGGACAGCGGGTGGGCCTGATTGCCAAGAACGGCACCGGAAAGACCACGCTGCTCAACATCCTGGCCGGGCGCGAGGGGTACGACGAGGGACGCATCACCTACCGCCGCGACCTGCGGGTAGGCTACCTGGAGCAGTCGCCCGCCTACCCGGAGCACCTGACGGTGCTGGAGGCCTGCTTCTACCATGGCAACGCGGTGGTGGACCTCATCCGCGAGTACGAGAAGTGCATGGAGACCGAGGGCAACCCCGGCCTGGAGGACCTGCTGGGACGCATGGAGCACGCCAAGGCCTGGGACTACGAGCGGCGGGCCAAGCAAATCCTGTCGCAGCTCAAGATACGCGACTTCAGACAGCCCGTGGGCCAGCTCTCCGGCGGACAGCTGAAGCGGGTGGCCCTGGCCAACGTGCTCATCACCGAGCCCGACCTGCTCATCCTGGACGAGCCGACCAACCACCTCGACCTCGACATGACCGAGTGGCTGGAGGGCTACCTCGGGCGCGGCAACCTGAGCCTCCTCATGGTGACCCACGACCGGTATTTCCTCGACCGTGTCTGCTCCGACATCCTGGAGCTGGACCGGCAGGGAGTCTATAGCTACAAGGGCAACTACGCCTGGTACCTCCAGAAGCGGCAGGAGCGCATCGACGCCACCAATGCCGAGATAGCCCGCGCCAACAACCTCTACCGCACCGAGCTGGAGTGGATGCGCCGCATGCCCCAGGCCCGCGGCCACAAGGCCCGCTACCGCGAGGAGGCGTTCTATGAGCTGGAGAAGGTGGCCAAGCAGCGTTTCTACGACAACAGTGTGAAGCTCGACGTGAAGGCCGCCTACATCGGCTCGAAAATCTTCGAGGCCGACCACCTGTGCAAGCGCTTCGGCGACCTGACCATCCTCGACGACTTCTCCTACATCTTCGCCCGCTACGAGAAGATGGGCATCGTGGGCGACAACGGCACCGGCAAGTCCACCTTCCTCAAGCTCCTGCTGGGGCTGGAGCGGCCCGACAGCGGCACCCTCGACATCGGCGAGACCGTCCGCTTCGGCTACTACTCGCAGGAGGGGCTGCAGTTCGACGAGCAGATGAAAGTCATCGACGTGGTGACCGACATCGCCGAGGTCATCGAGCTGGGCGACGGCCGCCGGCTCACCGCCAGCCAGTTCCTGCAGCATTTCCTCTTCTCGCCCGAGACGCAGCACAGCTATGTCTATAAGCTCAGCGGCGGCGAGCGGAGGCGGCTCTACCTGTGCACCGTGCTGATGCGCAACCCGAACTTCCTCGTGCTCGACGAGCCGACCAACGACCTCGACATCGTCACCCTGCAGGTGCTCGAAGAGTACCTCCAGTCGTTCCGGGGCTGTGTCATCGTGGTGAGCCACGACCGTTACTTCATGGACAAGGTGGTGGACCACCTGCTCGTGTTCCAGGGCCAGGGCGACATCCGCGACTTCCCCGGCAACTATTCCGACTACCGCGACTGGAAACAGGCCAAGGAGGAGCGGGAACGGCAGGAGGCGAAGCCGCAGCGGGAGGACAAGAAGCCGGAGCGCACGCGTGCCAACGACCGCCGGCGGCTCACCTTCAAGGAGCGGCGCGAGATGGAGCAGCTGGAGCTGGACATCGCGGCCCTGGAGGCGGAGAAGAAACAGATTGAGGAGGCGCTGTGCAGCGGAACGCTCAGTGTGGCCGAGCTGACGGAGAAGTCCAGACGGCTGCCTGTCCTGAACGACGAGCTCGACGAGAAGTCCATGCGCTGGCTCGAACTGAGCGAGGTGGAGGGGTAGGCGAGGGCCCGTCCCTGCCCCCTTTCTGCCCCGTTCCGGCCCCTTTCTGTCCGTTCCGGCTCGAACCTCCTGCGGTCCCTGTTCCAGTCCGAACCCTCTTCCGGTTCTGGTCCGGCCCCTTCCAGTTCTGGTCCGGTCCAGTCCCTTCCTGTCCAAATCCCGTTCCGGTTTTTTCCCTTCCGGTTTGAACCTCTTTCGGTCCCTTCCGGCCCCCTTCCGGTCCAGTCCCTTCCTGTCCAAATCCCGTTCTGATTCTTTCCATTCCGATTTGACCCCCTTTCGGTTCTCTTCCGCCCCTCTTCCGGTCCAGTCCTTTCCTGCCGAACCCCGTTTGGAAAGACGTTCCGACGAGGGTCGGGCAGTCTGCCGCCTGCCTCCCCGCCAAAGAAGGGTTCCTCTTAATAATAATAATAATAATACTTGTGTTACAGCCTTGTCAAGGAACGCCTGTCGGAGCATCCTTCCGGAATCGACACCACAAAGA
>JAQXRG010000011.1 GCA_029218405.1 Bacteroidales bacterium | reverse complement strand
CGCTGCGCAAAAGCGGACGCCTAAGACGGAAAAGGCCGAAAGAAGAGGGCTCTTCAGATACTTGAACCGTCTCACTCCTCAACCCCCCATCGCCATGCGTCATCCATTGACCGACCGTCATCCTGTCTTTCTCGAAAAAAGAAGCCGCAGACCCACAGGTCCGCGGCTTCTTTTTTCGATATGGAGGCTACGCTCATTTCAACAGGATGCGAAGGTTGGCCAGCTCCGTGTCGGTATGCTGTGACGGCAAGCCTTTCTGACGTACCGTCAGGGTGTGCGACGCGCCAGTAGCCGCTTCGGGCAGTTCAACGACCTGTTGATAGACCACCTGCTCGGCAGCCAGACGCAACAGGTAGCCGGTCTTCTTCTCGAAACGGTTGTAGGCCCGCAATACAATCTGGTTCTTACCTTTCTGCAACGGGAGCAACAACTGCTCGGCCCGGAAAGTGCAACGGTAGGGATTGAGGTGCTTCATCACGGACTCACCGTTCAGATACACCTCGATACCATTGCCTGCTCCCACTTCGAGCAGGACATCCTGTGCTTTCGGACTCTCCACCTCCTGCAGGACAAAATAGGTCTGGAGGATGTTTGCCTGGAACTCATCCTGCTCCTTGGCGACCGCCTGCCAGCTCCCCCTGCGGACAGGGGCCTTCTGCAAGTCGGTGTGCAGGACAGACGGTCCGTCGAACACACTGCTGCCGGGACCGCACAGGTACCGCTCGCCCCATGCCAGACCGGCAACGGGCAGAGTACAGGACTTTCCGCCTTCCAGTTTCACCGTACAAGTCTTTCCATCGACCGTCACCTCCACTTCCTTGCCCACTTCCTGCGGGGTGTACTGCAGGGTGAGGCGTTTCAAGCCGCTCTTGCGGACGTTCCAGCTGTAGCTCACCGTACTGCGGTAGTTGCTGTAGTAGTCAAAGCAGGAATAGCTGTAGTTGGGGGTAGCGTTCTGGGCCGTCAGCCAGGCACCGCCTTGCTGCACGTTCATGGGACGGGGTTCCACCGGCGTGTCAAAGTTCAGCGTGAGCACCTGGATGGTCTGGTCATCATAGGCATCGGCCGGTACGGTGAGCCGTACCTCTGCCCCTTTCTGTTCGTAGCTGTCCACCTTGCCTTCCGCCTTCAGCAAGCGGTGACCGGGCACCTCCAGCGTGATGCGTCCGTCGGCCGGACGGGTTCCCGAGAGGATGAGGTAAAGACGGGTGTCCTTACGGGTAATCATTCCCCAGTCGAACTTGGTCCGGAAGGGAGATGCCTCCGTACCATAGATGGCCTCGCCGTGCTGCTGGAGCCAGCCGCCCATCTCCTGGAGTACCTCGCTCTCGAAATCCACCACAGACCCGTCGCCCTTGGGACCGATATTGAGCAGGAAGTTACCGCCATGCGACACCACGTTGATGAGGCTGCGCAACTTCTCCATGGCCTTGACATGCGCGCTGCCCCGTTCCTGCCAGGAACGGTAGCTCCACGTCTCGTCGAACATGGAAGCGGCACTCTGCCACGGGCACTGCAAGGCACCTTCCGGATAGCTGTTGTCGGCCATGACCGCGAAGTCGTACTGGTCATTGCCCACACGGCCGCTGACCATACAGTCGGGCTGCAGCCGGTGCACCAGCTCGTACAGCTCCCGGCT
This sequence comes from Bacteroidales bacterium, assembly GCA_029218405.1. Lineage (GTDB taxonomy): Bacteria > Bacteroidota > Bacteroidia > Bacteroidales > Bacteroidaceae > Phocaeicola. The sequence goes on along the minus strand of JAQXRG010000011.1, from coordinate 1,566 downwards.
CTGCTCAGGGGTATTCGAGCCCATGTCGAACCACAGTTCAGAGATGGGGCCGTAGTGAGTGAGCAGCTCGGTCACCTGTTGCTTGGAAAACGAGTGGTGCTGCGGGGTCACAAAGTCGCAGTTGTGACTGGAGATGGGATAGGCATGGGGAAAATGCCAGTCGATAATGGAGAAATAGAGTCCCAGCCGGACCCCACCACGAGCACAGGCGTCGGACAGCTCCTTCACAAAGTCACGGTGACAGGGAGTAGCGTCGTAGGAGTTATAGTCCGTAGTGGCCGTGCGGAACATACAGAAACCATCGTGATGCTTGGTGGTGATGACGATGGACCGCATGCCTGCCTTCTTCGCCAAGGCTACAATCTCATCGGCATTGAACGCGGTGGGATTGAACCGGAGGGCCGTCTCGCCGTACCAGTCGCTGAAGATACCGGCGAACGACTGTATCTGCTCGCTGTAGCCCCACTTGACGGGCTCTCCTTGCCACACGCCGCCCAGTTCGGAATAGAGACCGAAATGGATGAACATCGAAAATTTGCTCTCGTGCCAGCGCTGGAAGGCCTGCGGAGAGACTTGCTGCGCGAACGCGCCTGCCACCGCGAGGCACGCCACAATAAAGGTATAGATTCTCTTCATATAATAATAAGGATAAATGATTGGGTAAAACCATCCCCCCACAGCAACCACCTGCGGAAGGGAGTCCTGTGGGGGTGTGGTCGAGTCGTATGCGTTCCGGCTTAGTCCTCCAGCATGAGTTCCATAATCTGGCACGCGCACTTCGCCACCGAAGTGCCCGGACCGAAGATGGCCATCACACCGGCCTGGTAGAGGAAGTCGTAGTCCTGCGCCGGAATCACACCGCCCGCGAAGACCATGATGTCCTCACGGCCCAGCCGCTTCAGCTCGGCGATAATCTGCGGCACGAGCGTCTTGTGGCCGGCGGCCAACGACGATACACCCACGGCGTTCACGTCGTTCTCCACCGCCTCACGTGCGGCTTCTTCGGGGGTTTGGAACAGCGGACCCATGTCGACGTCGAAACCACAGTCGGCAAATCCGGTAGCTACTACTTTTGCACCACGGTCGTGTCCGTCCTGCCCCATCTTGGCAATCATGACACGCGGGCGGCGGCCCTCCTTCCGGGCAAACTCTTCGGTCAGTTCGCACGCTCTGGCGAAATCTGCATCCTTCTTACTCTCTGATGAATACACACCTGATATAGTTCTGATTACTGCTTTATAACGTCCTACTACAGCCTCGCAGGCATCGGAAATCTCGCCCAACGTGGCACGCACGCGAGCGGCTTCCACCGCCAGCTCCAGCAGGTTGCCCTTGCCGGTACGCACGCATTCGGTGATGGCGGCGAGCGCCTGGTCCACTTCCTGCTGGTTTCGCCCTTCCTTCAGGCGGCGCAGGTTCTCGACCTGTTCCTGCCGCACGGCGGTATTGTCCACCTCCAGAATGTCAATGGGGTCTTCCTTCTCCAGCCGGTACTTGTTGGTACCCACGATGGTCTGCTCGCCCGAGTCGATACGGGCCTGGGTACGCGCGGCCGCCTCCTCAATA
>JAQXRG010000010.1 GCA_029218405.1 Bacteroidales bacterium | reverse complement strand
GTTACGGTTCCCGTTGGAGGATTAAGGGCTGTTGCTCGCGGATGAGGGTGATTTCACGGACTGCCGCGCTGTTTTGCAGCCATCGGCTGAACGTGTTGAAATCGACCGTCCGCTCACCGTTGACAGCCTGTATCAAGTCGCCGGCACGCAGTCCGGTCCGGGCGGCTTCCGAGGTGTCTGCCACGGACTCCACCGCTATGCCGGCCTTGTCGAATCCTACGCCGAAAGCAGAGAGTTCGCTGCCTCGGACTTCTTTCAGGACGGCTCCCATCCAACGTTGGTTGGTGGCGGTAGTGGCGGGCGCGTGGAGGTTCATGCGGACAGCTGGCAGGGCAGGTGTCTTGGCGATGGCGCGCAACCGGGGACGGCGTACCCCATAGTCCAGTGTGGGGAAGTTCTGGAATCCTGTCAGCCAGGCCGGTGACGTGTCCGCCACTCGGAAATCGCCGGCTTCCGCATCGATGAACTGCGGGTCGCCGGTGAGGGAATGCAAGTCGGCCTGGTTGACCGAGAAGCGGTCCTTCTCATCCTTGGAGGCGGCGAAAAGGTTGTAGTCCAGCTCTTTCCCCCATTTCCCATCTGCGGCGATGGCACTCTGCATTACGGCGGGGCGGTAGGCTCCGAACACAATGTTGTGCTTGAACACGTCCTCGCTGTGGCGGAACCATACGTGCGGATGCAGCGTGTTGTTGACGATGATGTTGTTGGTCACGATGCGGTCATATCCCTCGCGCAGCTTCAGTCCGCCGCAGAGCAACAGGTTGTTGTAGATGCGGTAATGGCTGGAGCCGTCGTCCAGATCGATGTCCCATCCGTGGTCGCACCGCCACCGGCTGTCGCGGATGATGTTGGGTTCCAGCATGTCCCACCACGACATGTCGGGAGTGTTGGCCACCATATCCGACACCCTCGCTACGTCCGGTGTCCAGTAGCGGTCTCGTCCCCACGAGTTGAAACTGCCGTGGTCGCCCGTTTCCAGCACGGTGTTGAAGACATCGCAATGTTCGATGACGTGTCCTCCGAACGTTCCTTCGCTGATGTTGATGCCCGCCCTGGGCACATCGTAGATGGAGCAGTGGCTGACACGGATGCGGTAGGCCATGGAGATTTGGATGGGAGCGGTCTGTTTCTCGTCTCTTCCGGTGCGGGTGATGAGGCAGTCCTCTACCGTACATTCCTGCGGAAAATTGTCACCTTGCGGGCCAGTCTTCCGGTCGATGCGTGCATAGTCCTGCGGACCGTAGCGGAAGAGAGGGGAGCGCACGGTGGCAGGGTCGCCTACGAACGAGATGCCGTTGGCACCGCTGTCGTGGATATGGCAGCCCGTAAAGGACAGCCGACGGTTGTAGTTGTTCACAAAGATAGCGTTGCCCCCCGTCTGGTCGAACTCGCAGTCGATGATTTCACAGTCGGACGCGCCGTTGAAGACAACCGCTCCTCCTCGGTAGATAGTCCAGTCGGATCGCAGTAGCGGCTCCTTGTTCAGCATGAACGTGCGCCGGGTGTGCCGGAAGACCAACCCTTTCAGTCGGATACCGCTCACTGGACGTTCGCGGCTGCCGTCCAGTTCCATCAGGTGAGTCAGGCGTACCACTTCCACCTTGGCGTGCTGCAGGTCCGTGCCGGGTGTGGGGAGGTAGTAGAGACGGTGCTCGTTGGCGTCATGATACCATTCGCCCGGCGCGTCCAGTTCCTCCCGGATGTTTTCCACCATCCGGTACACCGGGTGCATTTCCGAAGGACGGTTGTTCTGCCATCCCCCTTCGCGTTCCAGCGTTCCGTCCGCTTTCTTGCCGGTGATGCGCCAGTGCATGTCTCCCCACAGATAATTGTGCATGGCGTGGAGGTAGCCTCCTTCCGGATGCTTCCATCGGGCCGTCCGTTCGGGAGCCAGCGGGTTCCGGTCGGGGTCGGTAGGCGCGGAAGTCTGCAGTGTCCAGGTGTCGAACACATTCTTCCCTTCGCCCGGCTCGGCGTTCGGGAAGCGGGCCATCCGCTGTCGGATGCCGTTGATGTACAGCTGGTCGATGTCACCTTGGCCAGTCACGGCGGCAGTCCAGATACCGTCGGGTTGTCGTTCCCATTTCAGGTGCAGTTCTTCTCCGCCGCTGACGATGGCCTTGCCCGTATGGCGTGCCCGGAAGGTCACGGTAGCGGGGAGTCTCTTGCTGTCTTCGGCGGTGAGCCGCAAGGGGGTCGGCAGGTAGTAGGTGCCGTCTTCCATCCACACGGTCACGTTCTCGTCGGGGCCGTACTGTCGGGCCAGCTGTTGGGCGCGGCCGAGGGTGGCCACCGGCTTTTTCGCGGTTCCGGGCCAGGTGTCCTTGCCTTGTGGGGATACGTGGATAGTCTGTGCCCACACGGCGGGTGCTGTTGCCAGCAAGGCGGACAGCACCCAGGTGAGTCGGAGGGATAATTGGTTCATGAGGATGTTTTTTTTCATGGTGGTATCGTTAGTTTAGGTGATGCAAAGCCGCAAAGTTACAGAATATTTGCGAGACACCTCTTGCCTACTACCGATGAAAACCCTACGAAAAAGGCTGTAATCGCTCGAAAACTTGTACAAAACGGAACTCTCTGCCGAAAACCAGGAGTGCCCGTACGCCTCAGCCCAAGGAGGAGATGTCCACCAGGTTGTTCACGATGGCATAGATGGTGAGTCCCGCCGGACTGTGAATCTGCAGTTTGGCGGCGATGTTCCGCCGGTGCGTCATCACGGTGTGGGGAGAGATGTTCAGATGGTCCGCGATTTGCTTGTTCGTCATGCCCTGCACCATGGCTACGATGACCTCCTTTTCCCGGTCGCTCAAGCTCTCGTTGTCGGCAGTGGACGGTGTGATGAGCTGGCTGATGCGCTCCACCACATCGTTCCGTTCCGACTGCTGTTCCAGGTGCCGGATGGCGGGCATGAAGAAGCGTTCCTCCACCTCGGCATGCAGGCGCAGCCAGTCCTCGTTGTTGTAGATATCATAAAGGATGGCCGTGAGGCGGTGGTTGTGGAGGCTGTCGGCCGGCAGGTAGCGGAGGATGATGCTCTTCAGTTCGCGCAGCCGTTCGCTTTCCTGACGGTGATGCCGGGAGTAGGTGTCCACGCTGTACTTGCCCGTGTACTGTCCTTCGAGCAGGGCCTCCACGTAGGGGAAGACCATCTTCTCTTCGTAGCGCATGTGCTGGGTGATGGCGCGGGCGTAGCTGTCGTACAGCTGTAGGATGAGCTGGTCCACGTGGTGGTCGCCCAGGGCATTTTTCAGTCCCTCGCGGATGGTAGGCAGCTGGTAGTTGAGGAAGTACTCGTGGCTGGCCTTGAGGTAGCGCAGCAGCGTGGAGACGGAGAGGGCTTCCTGCTCCTCGTCCCGGTCGCCGTTCAGCGTATAGTTGACCACGGCGAGAAACGTGCGGGTGTCCACCTGGTGTTCGTGGCAGACCTCCTCCACCGTCTTGTCGCCGAATCCCAAGCTGATGCCGAAGCTGCCGAGGGTCTGCAGCACGTTGTAGTTGTCGCGGATAAGGGCAATCATCCGGTCATCGGCCTCGTATGTCTTATGCGTCTTCATGTCTTTACCTTAATATATAGTTAGATGAATCCGTTGCAAAGGTCGGACTTTTCGTGGGGAAGCGCAATCCCTACATGTAGGTATTTTATCAGCTTTAAGTAAAGGGTTCCCTGATTTATACTATTTTTTGAGTATTGTCTTCCCTGGGCGCTTGCCTTACCTTTGCAGCAGAAATAAAAATTATCAACTAAAGTTTCCCACACCCTAAAGGCGTGGCTACAATAAATGCTAAGCCCTTATCCCCTTTTATAGGTACAGGCGTTTGTCTTATGATTTTCTTGAAAAATATTTGATAATAAATAACAGATTGTCAATTATTTATTGTATATTTACGGTGAATTAAAAACAACATACGAAACAATAATTAAACAATCTGTTATGAATGCAAAATTAAGTCACTTTTCCGAATTATCCAACTTTCTGAGTGAGAAATCATCTGTTTGCAATGACTTCTTGTCGTTG
>JAQXRG010000009.1 GCA_029218405.1 Bacteroidales bacterium | reverse complement strand
CCTTCGGAGTGACATCCGCACGGCAGACATACACACAAGCGTCCGCCACACGTCCGATGAGCGCCGTATCCGTTACCATGGCAATCGGAGCCGTATCAAGAATCACGTAATCATAAGCTTCCTTCAGCTGGTTGATGGCATTTACCAGCACATCGCGCGCTACCAACTCTGTCGGGTTAGGCGGCACCGGTCCGCCTGGCAGGATATCCAGTGTCGCACTCAGGTCGGAATGCTGGATAAGGTCAAACAAGTTCTCGTGCTCCGGGTCACTCAAATAGTTCGTGATACCGCGCGCACGGTTGGAAAGGCGGAACACCTTGTTCAGGCCTGGTTTACGGATATCCATACCGACAATAATGACCTTCTTCTTCAGCAATGACAAGCTCAAGGCCAAGTTACCAGCAATGAAGGACTTACCCTCACTGGGCTGGGTAGAAGTGAAGAGAATCACCTTCTGGTCGTTCTTCAACAAGAACAGCAGATTAGTACGTAACCCACGGAACGTTTCTTCCATGATATCGTTGCGGTTCTCCTTAATGACAATGCCTCCGTCAATAGGATTACTCTTATCCTTGTTCAACGGAATCTCACCCAACACCGAGACTTTGGTGAGGGATGCCACGTCCTCCAGACTCTCAATCTTATAGTTCAACAGTTCCAGCAGATAAATGATGCCGGCCGGCAACAACAGTCCCACCGCTAAAGCAACCACCATGAACATCATCTTCTTAGGAGCCACTGGCGCAGCCGCAGCTAACGGATCTTCAATAATCCGTCCGTTATTGGCAGTCGCCGCCAGCGTAATCGCATTCTCCTCACGTTTCTGCAACAGCATGATATACAGCGTTGCCTTGATTTCCTGCTGACGGGAGATGGTCATGAACTCCTGCTCCTTCTTCGGGGCCTCGCTGATACGTCCCTCAAACTTACGAGTCTGGCGCTCCGCATCTGCCAATGAAATCTCCAGTCCCTTCAGCACACTGTTCACGGTAGTCTGCACCGAACGGCGCATGGCCTGAATGCCGGAATTGATGTTCACCACCGCCGGGTTGTTCTCCGAGGAGGTACGCAAGAGCTTCTTGCGTTCCAAAATCAGGCTGTTATACTGGTCGATGACCGAACTCAGGTTTACATCCTTCAGGCCCACATTTGCGGGAATCACATCGTCCGCATTACTGGGATTATTGATGTAGTCACGCAAGAAATGTACCATCCGAATCTGCGTGGAGATTTCCGTGTAAAGCTGCTCGTACTTCGAGTTCTCCTGCAACGCCAGCTGCGCGTCACTCGTCAGGTTGGTCAGTCCCGAACGTTGCTTGAAGTTCGCCAACTGCGTCTCGGTATTGCCGAGCTCGCTGTTGATAATGCTGATACGTTCCTCAATGAACTCTGCCGTCCGTTGAGCCACCTGGTTTTTCTCATCGTTGGCATCCTGATTGTAATTGGCCACCAACTGAGTGATGAAGTCCTCGCCCCGTTTCTTCACGGTGTTCTGCACACTGATTTGAGCAATGGTCGTTGTCTTGGAGGTCGGCTCCACCGTCATGTTGCCGGCATAGGCCATCGCCGTCTGCGTAGGCGACACAATAACCGCTTTCAAGTGGTAGTTCTTAGGAGCGGCCACCAGCGAGTCGGAAGCCCACACATCGTTCGCGCGGAAACTGATGACCCCCGCCGGTGTCGGCAACACGCCAGGCAATTGCGAAAAAGTCTCAGAAATCTGCTGTTCCTCCCCTTCGCTGTCCACATAGACGACATCCGCTGCCAGACTTTGGTTGGGAGCATATTTCATGGTCACCCGCACGGGACCTGACAAACGGTCTGCCTCTTCCGGTGTCATATACACCTGAAGCGGGGTTGTCTCCTTGTACAATGGCAAGTCATACCCGAATGTACGCTCCTCCCACATCGAAACATGCAAATCAAGGCTCTCCACCACCTTCTTAATCAACGTACGGCTCTGAAGAATCCGTACCTCATTGTCAAAGTTACTGGTCATTGACAGCATTCCCAAGTCTTGAATGGCTGCAAGAGGGGAAGCGGCAGCCCCTCCCCGTTTGTCCTGTTCCTTGATTAAGACCGAAGAAGTAACGCTATAGACCGGTGCCTGGTAGCGTAAATAAATATATGTACAGATACAGCACACCACCACGCTGGCCACGAACCAAGGCCAATAAGCCAGGTATTTCACAAGCAACGCTACAATGTCGATGCTCTCCTCCTCATGTTGTTCTACTAATTTTTGGTTGTCTTCCATATTCCGTTCCTTATTATTGAAGATAATCATTTCAAGATATTCCACAACAGGCTGACCAGCGAAATCAGGATGGAAGTGGCACTGAACCACAGGGTCGTGCTACTACCAATGTCAGAGTTCTTGGCCTTGTCTTTGTTGGGGGTTACGTACAGAATATCGTTCTGTTGCAAATAATAATAAGGTGAAGTGACCACCGTCGCGTTGGTCAGGTTCAGGCAAACGATCTCACGTTGCCCGGTCTCACTTTCCCGAATCAGCTTCACACTGTCACGGACACCATACACCGTCATGTCGCCCGCCATCGCCAAGGCTTCCAAAATATTGACCTTCTCATTGGAAACGGTAAACGTACCCGGACGGTTCACCTCGCCCAAAACGGAAATCTTATAGTTGGACATACGAACAGTCACAATAGGCACTTCCTTTAGGTAAGGCTTCAGATTCTCTCGGATAAGGGCTTCCGCCTCGTTCTTGGTAAGTCCACCCACCTTCAGCCGACCGATGACCGGGAAATCAATGAGCCCCTCATTGTTCACAAGATACTGCTGCAGGGCTGCCTGCGAGTAGGTATTCTGCGACTGAGCGATATTTAGAGCCGTCTGAGTAGTCAGGTTAAAAGGAGCCGCCGCCTGAGGGTCGGTCGTATTGACCGTAATGGTCAACAAATCTTTCGGCATAATCTTGGCATCATAGAGAGGAAGTTTTTCAGCAAAACTGTTCACAGCTTCCGGGTTCTGCAAATAGGGAACATTCCGGTAAGACGTACATCCGGCCAACAGCAACGGAAGCGCCATCATCCAAACTAATTTCTTCATCATTTCCATTCGAAAAATCTTTATTAATTTACAACAAAACAGGTTCTTAACAATCAAGATTTACCAAACAACCGGCTCCAAAGACCGGAGCGTGAGGGTGCCACCTCAGGTTCCTCGTACTCCTCCAACAATGTCTCGTACGTCAGCCGGTTATGCACCATCCGGTAAATCGTCCCCCAATCGGGCAATCCTCCCAAATTACGGTCATCAATAAACATGTCCACCTTGAGCTTACGCGAATAATGCACATTGTTGTCCGCCTCTTCCTCCGGATAGTCCCGGTTCACGGCGTAAAACTCCACTCCACGCTCTCGGCAGAACCGGACGGCATCCTCCAGCAACTTGCCCTGACGGACAGTCCATAACACCAACTGATGCTTTTCTTCCACCAATTTCTTCAACGTTTCAATGGCGAACGCCTTCTCACGACCGATACCAGGGTAACGGTCTTCCACTATCGTTCCGTCAAAATCTATCGCTATAATCATATTCTTTCCAAATGAATTGCAAAGTTAGTGATTTTTCTATGAATCACATGAGTTTTCCTCTTTTTTTTCAACTTTTCCCCAAAAGTTTTGGCTGTTCTCATTTTTTTACCGTATCTTTGCCCCCGAATTAAAACGTAAAGGACGTAGAATGACAAAATCCAACAAACGAGCATGGCTGATGGGTATCTTGGCAAGCATTGGAAGCCTTGTGATACTGCCGTGTGCTGTCCGGGCACAGTACGCATCGCCGCAGTCAGGCCAGGTTGACATTTTTATGGGAGCTGAACTGCATTACCGCGATGTCCGTTTCGGACGGATGTACGAAGTGTTGGTGAATCTGACTCCAGGTATAAAGTGGAACTTAGGCAAGCAATGGCAGGTAGCGGCACAAGCCTTGTTACCGATCTATAACGATTACGGTGGTTATTACAGCCGTGTCCGTTTGAATATGGCTGTCCTTTCCAAGGAAATGTACATCGGCGACCGTCATTTCCTGAAGTTGAGCGGCGGGTTGTTCAGTACTCACCGCTACGGATGGGACGTGAAATATCTTTGTCCTATTTTCACATGGCTGGCCCTTGAGGGGCAGGCTGGATGGACGGGCCTGTGCGACATGAACCGAGGCTGGAAGGCCAGCCCTCCCCAACGATGGACGGCTTTGGCAGGAATGGATTTCTACATCCCTTGCTGGAATGCAGAGATTCGAGCGCGAGGCGGGCGGTTTATCTACGAAGATTATGGCTGCCAGTTTGAAGGGATGCGCCATTTCCGGCATTGCACCGTGGGGGTCTATGTTGACTACAGCAACAAGGCCAGCGACACCGATGGCTTGAAGGGAGGATGGAATGGCGGATTCAAGGTAGTCATGATGATTCCGCCCTACCGACGCAACCGCCACAAGGTGAACATACGTCCGGCTTCCAATTTCAGGTTTACCTATAATTTGGATGCCGACCCCTATACCAACCTGATGTACACCACTGATCCCGAGGAGAATGAACGCGAGCGGTGGTTCGACCGTAACCGGTTGAGATGGGGAGCCAACACAATGGAACCCGATTTTGTAGAGAAAGGAGGTAAACCATGATGTGCCTGAGATGGTTATATGTAATGATAACAATCGCCTGCAGTCTTTTGACTACAAGTGCCCAGCAATATACGGGAATATCGGGATTGCTGCATGTTCCTTCGGCTGAGATGCACCGTGAAGGGGATGCCCGGATAGGAGGACAGTTTATGAACAGGGATATGACCCCAGGACGTATCTTCCAACTGAATGGCAAGAAGTACCATACGTTCGACTATTACCTGGCCATCACACCATTCAAATGGGTAGAGGCCTCGTATGTCTGCACAGCCTTCTTGCGAAATTCCCCCAATGGAAAGCGGCGTTTTAAAGAAAAGGACCGTTACTTTTCGTTAAAGGTAAATCCGCTGACGGAAGGAAAATACTGGCCAGCCATCGCCTTCGGCTGTAACGACTGGTTCGATTCACGGTCAGGAGTGGACGGTAACGGAGAAGGCGGCGAACTGTATTTCGCCAATCTTTACGTGGCAGCCACAAAGCACTTCCACATCGGTGGCAACGAAGTGGGTACCCACCTAGCTTACCGCCATTTCAAGCGTGATTACAACCACCGTTGGAACGGCGTGGTGGGAGGTCTGACTATACGTCCGGCATCTATCCAGAACTTGCGGGCCATCGTGGAATGGACCGGGAACGAGATAAATGTGGGTGCGGACTATAACTTATGGCATCATTGGGCAGTACAGGCTTCGGTCTGGAATGGGAAACATTTCTTTGGTGGAGTGTGTTACTACCTGAATTTGTTTTAAGGCACAACTGAAAGAACTATTAAATATATAATTGTCTAACTAAACAAAAAGAAAACGAAAATGAAAAAGGTTAGTAAGTGGGGACTCTTGATGTTCCTTGCAGCCGGCTTGACGCTGGGTGCTACATCGTGCTCGGACGATGACGAGAATTTGGATAATGTCACTCCTCCTCAAATGGTGGTAGTGAAGGGTTCTGTACAGGGTACAGTTTCTTCTTTGAGCGGTGCTGTTGCTGGCGCTACCGTAAAGATGGGCAGCCAGTCGGCTACTACTGACGCTAAGGGTGCGTTCGCCTTTGCAGACGTGGCTGCCGGCAGCTATACTTTGTCTGTATCCATGGAAGGATATGAGACTCCCGCCGACCAGAATGTAACCGTCGCTGACGGCAAGGCCAGCGTGGCTAACTTCGTAATGGCAAAGATTGCATCTACTACTACAAAGGTTGAGACTGCAGAAGTCAAAGATGAGGAAAGCGGTGAGACCGTGGTTGTTAACACCGAAGAAGTTAAGTCAGCACCCATCCAAACAGAAGTTCCGGCTGTAGCCAAGGAAGCTACGGTGGAAATTCAGGCGGTAGTTCCGCCGATGGCGCTGCAGGCTCCCGAAGGCAAGGAAGTGGAACTGGTCATCACAACCCTTTCGTCTGAAGCTGCCGCTTCCCGTGCAGCCAAGGACCAGATGATTGGTGGCTGCAACGTAAATACCAATGCCAAGTTCAGAAAGCCCATCGGCGTGGACGTGACCGTGTCAAGTGCAGATGTAGCCAAGGAAGCTAAGGCGAAGAAGTACGTAGATGGCAAAGCCACAGACTGCTCCTTCTCTGTAAACGGCAACGTTATCACCATCAACGTTGACTCTAATGGCTCATACACCATTGTACTGCCGAGCGTAAACATCTCCAAGAGCTCTCAGTCTTCTTCTGTCAGCGTACTGAGCTTCGAGAAGGATAACACTTACGGTAACGGTGACCTGACTGTCTCCAACCCGACTTATACTTATAACGTAGGTGGTACCGTCAGCGTAAGCGGTAACCCGTACTTGGTGGCTATCCTCGCCGCAACAGCTATCAACACGCAACAGAGCGTACAGGGCACTTATGAACTGGGCTTTACGACTGTTCCTGTAGGTACCGGTATCACCGTATCGGGTAATCAGTCCAAGACTGAATCCAAGACCACTGCCACCCTCGGCAGCCTGTCAGCTACGGTAACTGCTACTACTTGGGGAGCTGTCAGCTTCTCGGCCAGCTCTTACAACCGCCAGCACACCGGTGGTGGTTCCAAATAATGGCACAATTGAGCTTCTATACATAAATTGGGTAGGAGAATGGGGATTCGTCCCTGTCTCCTACCCAATTCTTTTATAAAGTCCTACTTGTATGCTCCAGTTGGAGCAGTGGTACGGCCCCGGAGCTTCTCCATCAGGCGGACAGCCTCATTTCTTCAGCTCCTCCGAGGGCACCATGCGGTACAGTTTGTCGCTGGGACGGATACGACCAGGCACCTTGAAGGAAACGTGTACCCCTTTCCGCACTACGTCCACAGGCTTGAGGTTGACACGCGCCTCCTCCAGGTCCACATACATGGCTCCGGTCGTAGGTCCGGTGATAAGCAACCGGTCGCCCACCTTGATTTCCGCCGCCTCAATCAGGAATTCTGCTACACCGATATTCGAGAAATATTTGATGCCCTTGCCGGCATACACTTTCTTCTCGGTTGCCTCCGAACCATAGTTGCGGCTCCATTCCCCCAGACGCTGGCCCAAGTAATAGCCGTTCCAGAATCCCCGGTTGAAGACCGTCTTCAGTCGGGTGTCCCACTCCAGTTTCTTCTCTTCCGTAAAGTGGCCGTCCAGGTACGCCTGAATGGCTTCCTTGTAGCATTCCACCACCGTCTTCACGTACTCGGCCCCCCGGGCCCGGCCTTCTATCTTGAACACCCGCACACCGGCCTCTATCATCTCGTCCATAAAGTGAATGGTCTTCAAGTCCTTTGGCGACATGATGTATTGGTTATCGATTTCCAGTTCAATGTCGCTTTCCTTGTCCTTCACCGTATAGGCGCGGCGGCACACCTGCATACAGGCCCCCCGATTGGCGGAAGCGTTCAGCTCATTCAGGCTGAGGTAGCACTTGCCGGACACCGCCATGCAGAGCGCGCCATGACAGAACATCTCGATACGAACCGGCTCGCCCTTGGGACCGCAGATGTGCTGTTCATGAATGGCCTCGTAGATGCGGCGCACCTGCCGCAGGTTCAGCTCACGGGCCAGCACCACGACATCTGCAAAACGAGCGTAGAACTTCAGTGCTTCGGCATTGCTGATGTTCAGCTGGGTGGAAAGATGCACTTCCTGTCCGATGGCGTTACAGTAAGCCATGACCGCTACATCGGCAGCAATCACTGCACTGATGCCCGCCTCCTTGGCAGCATCCACGATACGGTGCATCAGCTCAATGTCCTCGTCGTAGATAATGGTGTTCACGGTAAGGTAACTCTTCACCCCGTGTTCATCGCAGGTCTGCGCAATCTCCCGGAGGTCATCAATGGTGAACGTGCTGGCGGAACGTGCCCGCATGTTAAGGCTCTCAATGCCGAAGTAGATGGAATCGGCACCGGCATGAAGGGCGGCAGCCAGTGACTCGCGCGAGCCGACCGGTGCCATGATTTCAAAGTCGTTTATTGCATGTTTCATGATTCCCAATCTGTTTAGGCCGCAAAGTTAGCTATTTTTCGGGAGATTTGGCATCAAAATCGCCCCGCAACCGTTCATTCTTCGTTTTCACATCCGGCGAATTATCACTATCTTTGCAGCCTCAACAGCAAGAACATGAAGATAAGGAACATTGATTTGGGCGAGCGGCCGGTGCTGCTGGCTCCCATGGAGGACGTGACCGACCCCGCTTTCCGACTGATGTGCAAGGAGTTCGGGGCCGATATGGTATATACCGAATTTGTATCGAGCGACGCACTGATCCGTTCGGTCGGGAAAACATTGCTCAAGCTGAACATCAGCGAGCAAGAACGGCCCGTGGCCATCCAGATATACGGGAAAGACACGGAGACGATGGTGGAGGCGGCCCGTATCGTGGAAGAGGCCCAACCCGACATTCTCGACCTGAACTTCGGCTGCCCAGTAAAACGGGTGGCCGGTAAGGGAGCCGGCTCAGGACTGCTGCAAAACGTTCCAAAGATGTTGGAAATCACCCGTGCGGTGGTCGATGCGGTGAAGATTCCCGTGACGGTGAAGACTCGTCTGGGCTGGGATGCCGACCACAAGATTATCGTGGAACTGGCAGAACAACTGCAGGACTGCGGTATAGAGGCATTGACCATCCACGGACGCACACGGGCGCAGATGTACACGGGTGAGGCCGATTGGACGTTGATAGGGGAAGTGAAGCGGAATCCCCGGATGCGGATTCCAATCATCGGCAACGGGGACATCACGACACCGCAGCGGGCCAAAGAATGTTTCGACCGCTACGGCGTGGATGGCATCATGATCGGACGCGCCAGCTTTGGACGGCCCTGGATATTCAAGGAAGTGCGGCACTACCTGCAGACGGGTGAGGAGCTGACCGGCCTGACCCCTCAGTGGAAGATGGAGGTGCTCCGCCGCGAGGTAGCGGACAGCGTTGCGCTGCTCGACGAACGGCGGGGCATTCTGCACGTGCGCCGTCACCTGGCCGCCTCTCCGCTGTTCAAGGGCATCCCCAATTTCCGCGAGACCCGCATCGCCATGCTCCGCGCCGAGACCGTCGAGGAGCTGATGGAGATACTGGGACGAGTAGAAAGATTACTCATGGGATAAAAATAGTTGGCCGGTCCTTCTTGGTATAGCAGGAAGGACCGGACCGTATCCGAGCAGACGCGTCTGTTACAACGGTCTCACTCCCCGAATCTTGCCGGTGATGTTTTTCGGCTGTCCCTTGTAACGAATCTCGCCGCCGCTACTGACACTGGTGGACAAGGTACCGGAAGGCCAACATTCGATGCTGCCTGCCGACGAGACACTGGCGTTCACATCCACGGCCTGCAGGTCCTTGGCAAAGATACTGCCCGCCGAGCTGGCGGAGAGGTCGGCATTGCGGCAAGTCCCGCTCAGGTAAATATCAGCGGAAGAGCTGGTCGCAGCGGTCACATCGCCCGAACAGCGGAGTTGGTCAATCTTGCAGTCGCCCGATGAGGCGGCATGGACAGACAGGGTACCCGCGCAGTCCAACCGCTCTATCTTGCAGTCACCGGAAGAACCGGTGCCAATGGACAAGTTCCCGTTACTGGTCAGCCGCTTCACCTCGCAGTCACCGGAAGAGGCCGCCTGGAGATGACCGCCGGCACACACCAGGTGCTCTATTTCGATGTCGCCGCTGCTCTGTGCGCGGAAGTCCGCTTCACCGCATTCAATGGAAAGCGCGTCAATGTCGCCGCTGCTGTTGGCCGACAGGCGAAGGCGTTGGGAGGTCTTCAGCGGTCCCTTGATGTGGATATCACCGCTGCTTTGGCTGGTGAAGGAAGTCACCTCCGGCGCATAGACCCGCACCTCCAAGTCACATTTCCCTTGGATGGAGAGTCCGTTCCCGTCCTTGTGCCGGATGCCAACGTTCAGCTGCTGTCCCGACTGCTCCACCTTGATATAAGGTGCCACATTGTCCGGTGCATAGATTTCGGCATAAGGAGCTCCGGTTGTCTGATGATAAATGACATCCACCGACGATGAGGTCGTGATGGCGTTCACGTAGGTCAGGTTGACACGTTGGGTCACGTAGCGGCTGCTGGGGCGCACTACAACCGTGTGGCCGCCCACCCCGCAAGAAGTGGCGGCAGTGCTGCCCACTACCAAAGTCAGGGCAAGCAGAAGGGTTGAAACAGTCTTTTTCATGCTTCTTTTCGTTTTAGGTTGATACTTTTGTCCTCTTAGACGCGCGACGGACGAGGAACGTTACAGCTTTCCCGAAAAAAAGCAAGGATCACCCCAACATCTTAAAAGCGGGAGTGATGAACCATTTCTTGTACATCAGCGTCGCTACCTGATAGATGAAGAAGGCAGAGACAAAGCCCGCAATGGAGTCGATGAGGTAGTGGGCCTGGATATAGACCGTAGCGCAACACAGCAACACATAGAAAGGCAACAAGCAGAGAGCCAGTTGTTTCTTCACCCGGAGCGCCATC
This sequence comes from Bacteroidales bacterium, assembly GCA_029218405.1. Lineage (GTDB taxonomy): Bacteria > Bacteroidota > Bacteroidia > Bacteroidales > Bacteroidaceae > Phocaeicola. Next base: position 10,094 of record JAQXRG010000009.1, on the reverse strand, counting down.
AGCATGACAATGGTGGAAATGCCCACATGCGAGCTGGGGAAGGCGGCCGTAGGCCGCTCTCCCACCTCCTGCGAGGCCTCCACCAACTGGTAGAAGAAGCCCTTGTCGAACCCGGGACCGGGGATGAGAATGTCGTTGTGATTGAAGTAATCGCCTATGGCCGGAAAGTCGCAGGCATTGACCTTGTCCATCCCGATGGCCGGAAAGTAGAACTGTGGTCCGGCCACCGGCACAAGGATATAGACAAAGTAGTAGATGAAGAACGAAGTGATGAGCACGAAGCAGATTTTCTCGAACCACTCGAACTTGTACAGGAAATAAAAGACCACCACGATGAGCATCATGGGGTAATAAAAGAAATATCCCATGTTGAAGGGCTCGCTGAACCACATCGAAGGACAGTACTGGCTGAACGTCACGGAGGGCTGGCAATGGAACATCGTCTGCTCCGTAGCGGCAAACAGGTGGTCGAGGTTCGGGAACAGACGGTTGAACTCGAACGTGTCAGGATACCAGTAGGCCAGCAGCGCGAGCTGCACCGCCATACGCACGAAGGCCGTCAGGCGGCACGGGAAAGCCTGGTACAGGAAAATCAGTGTGAATGTCAGCCCTACGATGCCGAGACGTTCCAGCAGCATGACACCCGGATGGTCCATCCGGGCATACAGCAGGCCAATCAGCAGGGTGGTCAGCGCATTATAAATCAGACTAATGGTCTCTACGGCAAACAGGTCGCGGCCGCTTTCTACTCGTTCAAATAATCTTATAGCCATCCTTCTTTCTTATACCAGGCAATGATTTCCTGCACGCCGCGTGCCAAAGGATATTCCGGACGATAGCCCAGCTCCTCGACCAAGGGCGAGATGTCGCATTGCCAATTTCGTTGTTTCATGATTTGATACTTGTCGGGATTCAGGGTGCTGGCCGTTCCCCGCCATTTTGCCACGGCCCCCGCCACGCAGGAAATCAGCCGCAGCAAGGGCAACGGACAGACGAAGCGGAGCACCCACGGATTGCCCAGTTCCTTCCGGATAAGGTCCGAGAAGACGCGGCTGCCGTACACCTGTCCGTCGCTGACAAAGTAGGCACGCCCTGCGGCCTTGGGATGTTCTACCCCGAGATAGACCGCCTGCACCAGGTCCTTTATATAAATAAAGGTAAGGTCCTGCCGACGGAAGCCCGCCGCGAAGTCCACGTGGTTGCGGATGGACTGCGCCATCAGGAAATAGTCTTTCTCACGCGGACCATAGACCCCCGTGGGACGGAAGATGACGGTCGGGAAACCGGCCACCGAACGCAGATAGTTCTCCGCATGCACCTTGCTCACTCCGTACGCCGTGTTGGGGCAGGGGGTGTCACTCTCGCGAATGGGCGAATAGTCCTTCTCACGGATAGGACCGAAGACGCTCAGCGAGCTGATATAGACAAAACGAAGGGGTGTCATGCCGAGTGCGCTCAATTCCTCCACCAGATGACGGGTCGCTTCGTAGTTACCCCGTTCGAACTCTGCCTTGTCACGGCATTTCGTCACACCGGCACAATGGATGATGTAGTCCCATCCGCCGTGTTCCTCCCGGTGGGCCTGCAACTGCTCCCGGAGCCGTTCAGGATGCTCCAGGTCCAGCTCGGCGAAACGGATACGCCCGTCCCTGAGGTAGCGACGGCTGCTGGTCTGCCGCACTCCGGCCCACACCTCATACCCACGCTCCAGGCCGCCTTCTGTCAGGAAGCTGCCAATGAAGCCGCTGGCACCGGTAATCAATATCTTTCTTGCTGTTTCCATACGTTTCATTTTACGGGTTCAATGTGCACGTTAATGTACGTGTCGCTGCCGAAGGTCTCCTTCAGCTTGCGTTCCACCTCCGTCGCTTTCTCATGCGCCTTGAACAGGCTCAGCTGTCCGTCCATGCGGATGTGCAGGTCGATGGCGTAGCGGCTGCCTATCTGCCGGGTACGCAGCTTATGGGGTTGCGAAACGCCTTCCACCTCTTCGGCCAACCGGAGAATCTGCGCTTCCACCTCCTCGGGCAACGAGCTTTCCAGCAGCTCGTCCAGACAAGGCAGCAGCTGCTTGACCGCCACGTTCAGGATGAAGAAGCTCACAACAATGGCAGCGATGGGGTCGAGCACCCGTCCGGACTCGCCCAGCAGAATCGCGCCACCGATGCCGATTGCAGTGCCGATGGACGAAAGAGCATCACTGCGGTGGTGCCAGGCATTGGCGATGACAGCCGGACTGTGGTACCTCACCCCGGCCCGTTGGGTGTAGTGGAATACCAGCTCCTTCGAGAGAATGGAGAACAGGGCGGCACACAGTGCCACATAGCCTGGCGACTCCAGCGTCTCCCCCTGCAGGAAGCGGTAAACCTCACTGCCTCCGCTCCACAAGATGCCGACACCCACCAGAAACAAGGCGACGCCAATGAGCAAGGTGGCGAACGTCTCGTATTTCCCGTGCCCGTAATCGTGCTTCTTGTCGGCCGGCTTGCCGGAGATGCGAACAAACACGAGCACTATGAGGTCGGTCGCCAAGTCCGACAACGAATGGACCCCGTCGGCCACCATGGCCGCACTATGGCCCACCACACCCGCCAGCAGCTTGAAGGCCACCAGCAACAGGTTGACCAGGCTGCCCACGAGGGTCACCTTGTATAATTCATGCTCTCTGCGAGCCGTTTGTGCTTCGTTCATGTTACATTATCTTAAAGAGGGTGCAAAGATACGATTTTCTGCACGTTCCACCTTAAAATTAACGCAGCTTTTCGTGCAGGATTCCATTTATTTTGCTTACTTTGTACTACGGTATTTCCGGAACTCTCTAAAACTAAACAATTATGGCTAAGAAGAAAAAAGAAAAGAAAGGCGGCAAGTACATGAAAAAGAAAGAGTTGGCCGAAATCATGGTCAACTATTTCCACAATCGTCCCACCGACAGCTTCTCCATGAAGCAGTTGTATGCGGGATTGGGACTGACCACACATCCGCTGAAGATGCTGTGCGCGGACATTGTAGAGGAGATGCTGGAAGACGATTTCCTGGTAAGGACAGAGAACGGACACTATAAGCTCAACGAGCAAGGACAAGTAATGACCGGCACTTTCGTGCGCAAGAGCAACGGGAAGAATGCTTTCGTGCCCGATGAGGGCGGGGAGCCCATCCTCATCGCCGAACGCAACGCCGCACACGCCATGAACAATGACAAGGTGAAGGTGGTGCTCTGTGCCCGGCGGCGCCGGCACGAGCCGGAAGGACAGGTCATCGAGATTATCGAACGGGCCGATGCCACCTATGTGGGCACGCTGAAGGTGACCCGGAACTATGCGTTCCTGCTGACGGAGAACACCACACTGGCCAACGACATCTTCATCCCGAAGGAAAAACTGAAGGGCGGAAAGGACGGCGACAAGGCGGTGGTCAAGATTACCGAATGGCCCGACGGAGCCAAGAACCCGTTCGGTACAGTGGTGGACATTTTGGGCAAGGCGGGCGAGAACACGACCGAAATGCACGCCATTCTGGCCGAATACGGACTGCCTTACGTCTATCCCGCCAATGTGGAGGCTGCAGCCGAGAAGATTTCGCCGGAGATTACCCCGGAAGACTATGCCGAACGCGAGGACTGCCGGGAGGTGGTGACCTTCACCATCGACCCGAAGGATGCCAAGGACTTCGATGACGCCTTGTCCATCCGTGCCCTGAAGCCCGGGCTGTGGGAAGTGGGGGTACACATCGCCGACGTGTCCCACTATGTGAAGGAAGGAAACGTCATCGATAAGGAAGCGTTCAAGCGGGCCACTTCGGTCTATTTAGTGGACCGCACCATCCCGATGCTGCCCGAACGCCTGTGCAACTTCATCTGCTCGCTCCGTCCCGACGAGGAGAAACTGGCCTATTCCGTCATCTTCCAGCTCAACGACAAGGCAGAAGTGAAGGACTACCGCATCCGCCACACCGTCATCCGCTCCAACCGCCGCTTCACTTACGAAGAAGCGCAGGCGATGATTGAGGGAGGCGAAGGCGACTACAAGACAGAAGTGCTGGAACTGAACCGGCTGGCACAAATCCTGCGCGAGCGACGGCTGGCAAACGGTGCCATCAACTTCGACCGCTGCGAGGTGAAGTTCGAGATTGATGAGCAGGGCAAGCCGCTGAGTGTCTATTTCAAGGAATCGAAAGAGGCGAACCAGCTGATTGAGGAGTTCATGCTGCTGGCCAACCGGACGGTGGCGGAACACATCGGGAAAGTGCCCAAGAACCGCAAGCCGAAGGTCTTCCCCTACCGTATCCACGACTTGCCCGACCCGGAGAAGCTGGACAACCTGAACCAGTTCATCGCCCGCTTCGGCTACAAGATACGCACGGGCGGCAGCAAGAAGGAAGTGTCGCAGTCCATCAACCGCCTGCTGGGCGACGTGAGCGGCAAGAAGGAACAGAACCTGGTCGAGACCGTCTCGCTGCGGGCCATGCAGAAGGCGCGCTACTCCATCTACAACATCGGTCACTACGGACTGGCGTTCGACTATTACACCCATTTCACCTCGCCCATCCGCCGCTACCCCGACCTGATGGTCCACCGGTTGCTCACCCGCTACGAGGCTGGAGGACGTACGGCCACCGCCGACAAGTACGAACCCATGTGTGAGCACAGCTCGGCCATGGAGCAGACTGCCGCCAACGCGGAACGTGCGTCCATCAAGTACAAGCAAGTGGAGTTCATGAGCGAGCGGGTCGGCCAGACCTATGACGGTGTCATCTCCGGCGTAACGGAATGGGGCATCTATGTGGAAATCAATGAGAACAAGTGCGAGGGCATGGTACCGATGCGCGACCTTGGCGATGACTACTATGTGTTCGATGACAAGAACTACTGCCTGATAGGGCGGCGCCATCACCGCCGGTTCAACCTGGGCGACCCGGTCAAGATACAGGTGGCACGCGCCAACCTGGAGAAGAAGCAGCTGGACTTCACGCTGGTGGAATGACCGCACACTACTTGCCACTGCCGGTCCGGCAGTAACCGTTGGAAGACGCGGAGCAAAACGAGCCACGGAAAGGCGGGAAGGTCAGGCCGGAGATACGGGGGACCTTCCCGCCCTTCTTGTCAGAGGCTGCCGTCTTCCGACCCGCCGATGGTGATGTCGGCCGCATCGAGCAGAAGGGTCCACAAGTGAAGTGTCTTTCGTTGTCATCGTGTATCGTTTTGCCGCAAAGATACGTTTTTTCCACAAAAGAGCCCGTCCTTCGTTCTGCATTCTTCGGTAAATTCCGTATCTTTGTGCCCAAAAATCGTCATCATCATGAAAATAGAAGACAAACTGACCGCTTCCGTCATAGACGGAGTGAAGCAACTGTACGGCCAGGAAGTTCCGGCCAAGATGGTACAGTTGCAGAAGACCAAGAAAGAATTCGAGGGTCATCTCACACTTGTAGTGTTCCCTTTCCTGAAACTCTCGAAGAAGGGACCTGAGCAGACCGCCCAGGAAATCGGCGAATACCTGAAACAGAACGAGCCGGCCATCGCTACGTACAATGTCATCAAGGGGTTCCTGAACCTGACCATCGCCTCCGAGGTGTGGATCGGGTTGCTGAACCGTATCCAGGCCGATGCGCAATGGGGCATCCGCACGGCGGACGAGCACGCGCCGTTGGTCATGATTGAATACTCGTCGCCCAACACCAACAAGCCGCTGCACCTGGGCCATGTCCGCAACAACCTGTTGGGTAACGCGCTGGCCAACGTGATGGCGGCCAACGGCAACAAGGTGGTGAAGACCAATATCGTGAACGACCGGGGTATCCACATCTGCAAGTCGATGCTGGCATGGCTGAAGTACGGCAACGGCGAGACACCGGAATCATCGGGCAAGAAGGGAGACCACCTGATTGGAGACTACTACGTGGCTTTCGACAAGCATTACAAGGCGGAAGTGAAGGAACTGACCGCACGCTACCAGACGGAAGGTCTGAACGAAGAAGAGGCCAAGGCGAAGGCGGAGGCCAACTCGCCGCTGATGCTCGAGGCCCGTGAGATGCTGCGCAAATGGGAGGCTGGCGACACCGAGGTGCGCGCGCTCTGGAAGAAGATGAACGACTGGGTCTATGCCGGCTTCGACGAGACGTACCGGATGATGGGCGTAAGCTTCGACAAGATTTACTACGAGTCAAACACCTACCTCGCCGGCAAGAAGAAGGTGCTGGAAGGATTGGAGAAAGGCTTGTTCTTCCGCAAGGAGGACGGCTCGGTATGGGCGGACCTGACAGGCGAAGGACTGGACCAGAAGCTGTTGCTCCGCGCGGACGGCACATCGGTCTATATGACCCAGGACATCGGTACTGCCGAACAGCGGTTCGCCGACTTCCCCATCGATAAGATGATTTATGTAGTGGGCAACGAACAGAACTATCATTTTCAGGTGTTGTCCATCCTGCTGGACCGGCTGGGCTTCGAGTGGGGCAAGGACTTGGTTCACTTCTCTTACGGAATGGTGGAACTGCCCGAAGGCAAGATGAAGAGCCGCGAAGGTACAGTGGTGGACGCCGATGATTTGATGGAAGCCATGATTGAGACGGCCAAGGAAACCAGCAACGAGCTGGGCAAGCTGGACGGACTGACCCAGGCAGAAGCGGATGACATCGCACGTATCGTGGGACTGGGCGCGCTGAAATACTTCATCCTGAAGGTGGATGCCCGCAAGAACATGACGTTCAACCCGAAGGAGTCCATCGACTTCAACGGCAACACGGGACCGTTCATCCAATATACGTACGCCCGCATCCAGTCCATCCTGCGCAAGGCCGCCGAGGCCGGCATCACGATTCCGGCTGTCATCCCGACCGGCATCGAGCTGAACACGAAGGAAGAAGGACTCATCCAGCTGTTGGCCGACTTCGCCAATGTGGTACGTCAGGCCGGACAGGACTACAACCCGTCCATCATCGCCAACTATGCGTACGACTTGGTGAAGGAATACAACCAGTTCTACCACGATTTCAGCATCCTGCGCGAGGAGAACGAGGCGGTCAAGGTGTTCCGGCTGGCCTTGAGCCAGAACGTAGGCAAGGTCGTCCGGCTGGCCATGGGCCTGCTGGGCATCGAAGTGCCGGAGCGGATGTAATCTTTTACAATCAGAGGATATGCACACCGCCGCCCGATGGGGCGGCGGTGCTTTTTTATCAGAGTCCCAGGTCCTTGTACGTGCGCGGTGCGGGAATACCGGGCAACGGCTGACGGTCCTTTAGCTGCTGAAGGGCCACCTCGATGGCTTTCTGCAACTGCTGGTCTTCGCCGGCAGCCTCACGGAGGGGATCGTTGTCAATGAGAATATCCGGTTCAACGCCGTGGTTCTCCACGATCCATTGTCCGGTCTTCGCGTCGTAGTTGGTGAAGAAGGGCACACGGATGTCGGTCCCGTCCATATACGGCAACGAGCCGCTGATGCCCACAATGCCGCCCCAGGTACGGGTGCCGATGACTGTACCCAGCTGGTTGGCCTTGAAGCTCCAGGGGAAGAGGTCACCGTCCGAAGCACTGTACTTGTTGATGAGCAGCACCTTCGGGCCATACTGCGTGGCATCGGGGATAGTGCCGGTACGGGTGGAATTGCGGTACATGGTCATGCGGTAGGGCCGGCGGAGCAGACGCTCGATAATCATGGGCGACACGTTGCCGCCGCCGTTGGCACGGTCGTCAATGATGAGCGCCTCCTTGTCCAACTGCGGATAGAAGTACCGGGCGAACTCGTTCAGGCCATCGGGCCCCATGTCAGGGATGTAGATGTAGCCTACCCGTCCGCCGGTGGCCTCCTCTACGGTCCGGATGTTCTTCTGCACCCAATTGTAGTGGTACAAGGGATATTCGTTGGCAATCGGCTTCACCACCACCTTCCGGGCTGCCTCCTTCGAGGCCTTCCGCGCGACAGCCAGTTCGGTCAGCACGCCCGCCTTGCCGGCCAGCAGTTGGTAAATGTTCTCCACCGTTGCGGTAGAAACGCCGTCAACAGCCACAATGTAGTCACCCTCTGCGATGTCCATACCCGGTTCTGTGAGCGGCGAGCGCAGGCTCTCGCTGTAGGGAGCACCCGGCAGGATGCGTTCGATGCGATAGAAACCACTCTTGTCCCGGCGCAGTTCCGCGCCCAGCAGTCCCATGGAGATGCGCTCCGGCTTCTTGTAGTCGCCTGGGTTGACGTAAGCGTGTCCGCACGCCAGCTCGCCAATCATCTCGCCGATGACATAGTTCAGGTCCAGACGGGTCTTGGCGTAGGGCACCAGTACCTCATACTTCGCCCGGATGGCCTTCCAGTCGATGCCGTGCATGTTCTCTAAGTAGAAACCGTCGCGGAAGGCCCGCCAGGACTCATCGAAAATCTGCGCCCACTCTTGCGGGTAGTCCACCACCGCCTTCATGTCCTTCAGACTGACCGGACGGCTCAAGTCGGCCGGCGAGCTGCCCAGCGAACCCACACAGATTTGTCCCCGCTGGAAGAACAGGGCCTTCTTGCCGTCGGCCGACACGCTCATCGAACCCCGCTCTGCAATGGTCGCGTCCTTCTGCTTCTTCAGGTCGAACGCATGAACGCCACTGCGGGTACCGTACCACACGGTCTTGCCATCACAATAGAAATTGTAATAATCGCCTGCCTCCAACGGCAGTTTCACGATACGTCCCAACAGGCCGTCCGTATCCACACGGACCACAGCTGCCCCTTCCGAAGCCTCCTGCGTGTCCGCCGCTTTCTCACCGGTCCCCGCATCGCCCGGCAGGAAAGGCGACGGCGTGTCCTTGGACAGCATAGCCAGATAGACACCGCCCATCGAGGTATAGACATGGTTCCACTCCGTACGTCCATACACGGGATGGAAGTCACGGTCGGAGGAGAAGACCAGGTAGCGGCCGTCCTGGCTGAACACCGGACTCGCCGAGTCGTACCATTTCTCCGTCACCGGATATTCCTTCCCTGTCTCCAGCTGGTAGAGCCAGACCACCGACATGTTGTTGGCGGCCGGCTTGGTGTACGTCAGCCAGCGGCTGTCGGGCGAGACAGCCACGGTCCTGAACTCACTCTCCGGACACTCCAGCAAGGTCTTCTTGGACTTCGTCGCCACATCTACCCGCACCAGTCGGTTCTTGCGGTCGGTATAAAGAAGGAACTTACTGTCGGGACTCCATTGCAAGCGGCGGATGTACGTGTCGTTGCCACGGGTCAGCTGCACCGGCTCGCCACCCTCTACGGGCTGCAGCCAGACCTCTGTCTCCCCCGTACGGTCGGAGATATAGGCGATGGTCCGGTTGTCCGGACTCCATACGGCACCCCGTTCGTTCGCGCCCGGCGTTCGGGTCAGGTTACGGGTCACCCCCTTCTCCACCGGCACATCGAACACTTCGCCACGGGCTGTCACCACCACCCGCTTCCCGTCGGCCGAGAGGCCGGCTGCCGTCAGGAAATCCTCCACGGGTTTCAACTCACGGCGCGCGCAGACGTTCTCCGCGTTCAGTGTGATGGGAATCCGCCGGCTTTGGCGGACAGACGGATCGAACTGATACAGATAACCCGCCTGCTCGTACACGATGGTCTTCCCGTCCGTGCTGGGAAACTTCACGTCGTAGTCCGTATAGTTTGTCACCTTCTCGGTCTGTCCGGTCTGGGTATGATAGACGAACAGGTTCATCGTCATGTCCCGGTCGGAGATAAAATAGATGTCATCGCCTATCCACATCGGGGCAATGTCCTGCGCCACGTTGTGGGTGATGTTCTCCACCTTCTTGTCCTGGGCGTGATAAATCCAAATATCGTCCGCCATGCCTCCCCGGTAGTACTTCCAGGTACGGAACTCACGGAACACCCGGTTATAGGCCATTTTCTTCCCGTCGGGGGAATAGGAACAGAAACCGCCCTCGGGCAGAGGCAGGGCCTCGGGCATTCCTCCTGCCTGCGGAACGCTCCACAACCGGCCGTCGAATCCGTCGCTGATGCGGTTACGGTAAACGATGTGCCGACCGTCGGGGGTCCATGTCATGACAAGGTTGTTCGGCCCCATGCGGTCGCCCACGTCATCACGGCTGTTGGTGGCGGTATAGGTCACCCGCCGGGGCT
>JAQXRG010000008.1 GCA_029218405.1 Bacteroidales bacterium | reverse complement strand
CATTCTTAACCAATTTCCATTTTGAAAGGATATCTCCGATTGGCTCATACAATGCAGTTTCGGGAATACGACCGCCATCAATACCTCGACGGATGCCGTTGCGGATCAGATTCTCGTTAAGGTCTGCCAAAGTCACACCGTCTGCAGCCAGTCTTTCCCACGCATACATCTGTGGTTGATGAGCACGTATGCGTTCATCGTACATATCCTGCGGCATCACTTTTGTGGTACTCTCAACCTTATAATAAGGGCGACCATGGAATGTATGAGGTCGTTCTCCCCATACCCAGCCATCAAAGTGCATAGCAATGACTTTGTTACCCGGATATTCCGGTACATCAACATACGCCACCCGCACATCTACCGCAGGCTCCAGCCCTGCCAAAGCCTGAGCTATCTCCTGCTTAGTTTTATCGGTTACCTCCTGTCCGATGATCTTCAACGAGCTCGGGGCAACGCCGAAAATCAACCAACCACCTTCCGTGTTAAGGAAAGCACATGCAGAATGCATACCGTCTTTCAACTCGCCGGTAGTTTTCTTCAGTTCCAGAGTCCGCGACTCATCAGACGCTATCAGTTTCTTTATATCGTATATTGTCATAATCATAACAGCAAATCTTATTGGCAATAGTAATTGCTACTTAATCCATGCGTCCTCATCTGTTTTCCATCCCTCAATCTGTGCTAATTGCTCATCCTTTTAAATATACTTTAGGTGAGATTTGCAAAATCTTTCTTCCAAGAACGGATAGATTCTTGGACCTTTTCGGGCTTCTTTACTCGTTATTTTTGCCACGAAGGTAGAAAGAATAATCCGAATTAAGGAACAAATAAGAAACAAAAACACACCGAAAAAGGACCAAGCAACAATAGCCAAGCAAAACAAATGAAGTTATAAATATAAATCTGAAACACATACGTTTTTCGCTTTGCACACCTCCCTGCTTGCACTAACTTTGCATGAGAAAATAAGCATTAGATGAATCTTTTACAGAACCACGATATCTTACTGACTCTACTGATACCTTTGGCAGGTACCATCGTAGGGTCTGCTTTTGTCTTTCTCATCAAAGACCATATGCCACCACGCCTCCAAAAAGCCTTACTCGGTTTTGCTTCTGGCGTAATGATTGCAGCTGCCGTATGGTCGCTGCTCATTCCAGCCATGGAGATGACACCCGACGGGGGATTTCCTTCCGTAGTTCCGGCTGCCGTAGGTTTTTTGCTCGGTATGGGCTTCCTGCTGGGCATCGACCGCATCACGCCTCACTTACACCTCGATAGCAACGAGCCCGAAGGACCGCGCAGCCATCTGTCACGCACCTCTATGCTGGCACTGGCAGTCACCATTCACAATTTGCCTGAAGGTATGGCTGTGGGCGTGGTCATTGCAGGAGTACTGCAAGACGGTTCTCTACTCTCCGGAGCTGGTGCCATGGCCATGGCGCTCGGTATCGCCATTCAGAATATACCCGAAGGTGCCATTGTATCCATGCCCATGCACACGGCCGGCAATAGTCGTACACGCTCATTCCTCATCGGTAGTTTGAGTGGCATCGTCGAACCCATCGGTGCCCTGCTCATCATTGCACTCGCTTCACTGCTTACACCGGCCCTACCCTATCTGTTGGCGTTTGCTGCCGGTGCCATGATTTACGTAGTCGTGGAGGAACTCATTCCCGAGGCATCAACAGGACATCACTCCAACATCAGCACCATCGGCTTTGCCGCCGGATTCACCCTCATGATGGTGCTCGACGTAGTGTTAGGATAATAAAAAAACTACTATACATTGATCTATCATATTAAGAATAAGTACATGAAAAAAATCAGAGCCGCCGTAGTAGGCTACGGCAACATCGGCAAGTTTACCATCGAAGCGTTGGAAGCTGCCGCTGACTTTGAGATTGCAGGTGTGGTGCGCCGCAACGGTGCCGCCGACAAACCCGCAGAACTGGCCGCCTATCCGGTCGTGAAAGACATCCGTGAGCTGCAGGATGTCGATGTGGCCATCCTCGCCACCCCCACCCGCAGCGTAGAACAGTACGCCAAGGACATCCTCGCCCTGGGCATCAACACCGTGGACAGCTTCGACATCCACACCCAGATTACCCAGCTGCGCCGCTCGCTCGACGAGACCGCCAAGCAGCACCAGGCTGTGTCCGTCATCTCCGCCGGATGGGATCCGGGCAGTGACTCCATCGTGCGTACCCTGATGGAGGCCATCGCCCCGAAAGGAGTCACCTACACCAACTTCGGTCCGGGCCGCAGCATGGGCCACTCCGTCGCCGTCCGTGCCATCGCCGGCGTGAAGGACGCCTTGTCCATGACGATTCCCGTAGGCACCGGCATCCATCGCCGCATGGTGTACGTGGAGTTAGAGGAAGGCGCTGACTTCCAACAGGTGGAGGCTGCCATCAAGGCCGACCCCTACTTCGTGAACGACGAGACCCACGTGAAGCAGGTACCCTGTGTGGACGACCTGAACGATGTAGGACATGGCGTGAACCTGGTGCGCAAGGGCGTGTCCGGCAAGACCCACAACCAGCTGTTCGAGTTCGACATGAAAATCAACAACCCTGCCCTCACCGCGCAGGTACTGGTCTGCGTGGCCCGTGCCTCGATGCGCCAGCAGCCCGGTTGCTACACCATGATCGAGCTCCCTGTCATCGACCTGCTGGCAGGTGAGCGCGAGGAACTCATCGCCCACCTGGTATAATCCCTTTGGCAAGGGGGATTTTCCCCTTTCCCGTCTTTCCACTCCCGTCCGGACATCCTATTGCCTTCCGGACGGGAGCGGTTCGTGCATGCCGCCCATGACATGGATGAACCGCCGGGGGAAGTGGTTCCTCCTGCATCTAATCGTTTTCCGGGGCCGTCCACCGTTTCACGAACGTCTCCCTCATGCCACTGAGCTCATCCAGCATCTTCACCTTCTCTGCCGGTAGCTTGCCTGCCTGAATCAGTTTCTTGTTGTATTTCCACCAGTTCAGCAGTCCCCGGTTCTCTTCCTTTTTCTTGTCTGGCAGCTGCCGGTGCCCCATGATATACGCTTTCAGCGCCAGGTAATTCTCTTTCCAGTTTTCTTCTCGTTTCATACCCACTCCCTATTTAAATGCCTTGCAAAGTTACATGGTTTCCGGGAGATAGCCAATACTGCGGATGAAAAAGGACCAATCCAATGAGGGAAAACCTGCTCCATTCTTTTGACACTTAGAAAGAAACACGTACCTTTGTAGCAGAACTTAAAAAGCACCTATATGCGATATACCTGTCTTCTTCCACTGTTACTGCTGCTGGTCCACCCGCTGTCCGCACAGACGGACAAGGTGTTCAACATTCCCTCACACCGAATCGAAAAGTACCGGGAGAATGTACGCCGGCTCATCGACAACCATTATTATTGTCTGAAAGACCTTCTGTCCGACGACGAGGAGATTGTCCGCAACCGTTCCACCTATCAGGAAAGTTTTTTGGAGAACAGCCTCATCGCCGGCTCCCGCACTTATACGCCCGAGTTCACGCTCCGGGCGAACACGTCTCCGCTGGCATGCGATGGTTCCCAGTACCTGCTGGAACTACAGAAAGCGTATGCCCACACCTCCACGGAAGAGCTGGAGTTCACGGTCAGTGATTTCCAGTTTCATCCCTTCTACAAGCCCGATGACTTCAGTTGCTACACGTACGTGGACTACACGCTGACCATCACCTTGCACGGTCAACGACTGGCGGTCCGCCAGTGCCGCGCCCATTGTCTGTTTCCTACCTCCACTGATTTCGGGCACTGCAGGCTGTGGGAAATCAAGCCCATGAAAGAGCTGATGGCTCCCCGTATCACTACAGCCATCCCCCAGCGGACGGCCAACAGTGTGGAGGAGCGACTGAAACTGGCGGAAAAGTACTATTCCGATAAAGCGTATGCGCAAGCCTTCCCCATTTTCCAAGAGTTGGCGGAGCAGGGAAACGCGACCGCACAGAACTACTTGGGCTACTGTTATGAGACAGGAAAAGGTACAACCGTCCTGAAGACAGAAGCCGTACACTGGTACCTTGAAGCGGCCAAACAAGGGAACCATATAGCTCAATGCAATTTAGGGTATTGCTATCAATATGGTATTGGCACCACCATCAATCATCCCGAAGCCTTTGTATGGTACCGCAAATCTGCGGCACAAGGACTAAGCCGGGCGCAATCTCTGTTAGGTATCTGCTATGAGAACGGAATAGGTACGCCTGTCAATCTACAGGAGGCGTTCAACTGGTACAAAAAAGCAGCGGAAAATAGCAACAGGGTTGCCCAATATAATTTAGGCAATTGTTATTATTATGGAAAAGGTACGCCTGTCAATCTACAAGAAGCCTTCAACTGGTACAAAAAAGCAGCTCAACAAGGATATGCTGATGCGCAAAACAATTTAGGCTATTGCTATGAAACAGGGAAAGGAACGGACATCCATCTACAGGAGGCGCTCTACTGGTACAAAAAAGCGGCAGAGCAAGGAGATTCTTATGCACAATATAATATTGGATTATGTTATGAGCTGGGAAAAGGTACGCCTGTCAATCTACAAGAGGCTATCAACTGGTACCAGAAAGCGGCAAAGCAAGGGCAAAAAAAAGCCCAGGAACGCCTCGGTACACTGAAAACCTCGCATCCGTTCACAAGAGTGACCGGAAAAGTGAAGGACATCCATGGTGAACCACTGGTAGGTGCCACTGTCATGAATAAAACCACGAACAAAGGCACCGTCACCGACCTGGATGGGAACTACACGCTGGAAGCCTCTGCCGGAGACATCCTTCACTTCTCGTTGATTGGCTGCATGAGCAAGAACATCAAGGTGACCGATTCCACCCACAATGTCATCTTACGGTTTTCTTCCGCTCCTCGTCAAGCAAAGCCTTCAAGCCCTCGTTGACCCGTTGCAAGCGCTCCTCTTTCAGCCGGTGGCTGAGCTGCAAGGTGCGGTACTGGTTCTGCAACAGCTGCAGCTGCTCCTCGCGCTGACAAAGCTGTTCCCGCAACTGTTCCAACGACTCTTCCGCCGACTGCCGCGCCGACCGCACAGCGTCAGGAACCTCGGACACATGCGCCTGGATGCAACAGTCCAGCTCGTAGCCGTCGGCAAAGCGGTCTTCAGGCCGGAGCCGTACGCACCGCAGCAAGACCTCCGCCAGCCAATCAGGATAATCCGGACAAGACAGTTCCTGCTCCGGGAACCGCCGCCGGTACGCTTCCTGACGGGCCTGGAACAACGAGTCTGCCGTCAGCGGCTGTCGGCGGACACCCCGCTGTCCCGTCAAGACAAAATACAGCACGGCCCCGAAGCAATAGATATCCGAAGCGGGTGTGATGTCGGCAGGCACCCACCGCCCGCTCATTTCCTGGCATTTCTCCGGGGACAGAAAATCATCCACTCCGTTCAGCAGCCTCGACTTCGTCACCGCTGTCTCCGGGGTAATGGCCAGGCCGAAATCCAGCAGGATGTACCGCCGGTCGTAGTCCGCCCGCATGATGTTGCCCGGATGGATATCGTTGTGCACCACCCGGTACTTCGCGATCAGCTCCTGTTCCTTCGCCTCATCCACCAGCAGGCGGGCACCGTCCTCCGGATCCTTCGGGATATTGTCGGCCTCGCGGTCCATGTTGTGCAGGTAGTTGTCGCGATGGCAGTAGCGCAGGGCACTGCTGATGTGACGCGCCAGCCGCACCACCTCATCCGCCGGCACGAAGCCGCCGTTCCGTTCCACCCACTGGTACAGGTTGCAGCCTTCGATGTAGTCCATCTCGTAGAACGCCGTCTCTCCAAGCCGCTGCGGCGCATAGACCTGCACCACGTGCGTATTGTTCCCATTCCCGATGCGCATCAGCACCTTGCATTCTTTCAGGAAATTCTGATACGCTTTCTCGTCCGAGGTGTCATTGACTGCCTCAAACAACTTCAACGCCCGTACGTACCCCCATTTCCGGTGACGCACTTTCACCACCTTGGCATACCCACCCGTGCCGACACACGCCAACCGCTGGTAGATGCTGAACACTTCTGTCTGTTCCATCTCTATACCTCCTATCCGTTCAGGATTCCATCCACCAGCTGTACACCACCGACACCCCGACGAGCAGTACCGCCAGCAGGGTTCCCGTCCAATCCATCTGCCTCCACACCGGCACCGTGTCCGGCAGCTCCTCCGTCACGCTCACCCGGTCATCCACGAACACCTCGTCCGCAGCGTCGGCCGTGGAAACCAGCCGTTCCACTCCGCCGTTTGAAAACTGGAGCAGTACAACGGTCACATTGTCCTTGCCGCCGGCGGCATTGGCAGCCTCCACCAGCGTCGCCACTTTCTGCTCCACCGTCGCCTGTCCGGCCAGCACTTCGGCCATCCGCGCGGAGGTCACCATGTCACACAGTCCGTCGGAACACAGCAACAGCTGGCTGTCCAGCAGCAAGGGAAAGACCGCCGTCTCAATGTACTCCTCGTCGGCAGCGTCCAGGCTACAAGAGCCCAGGTCACGGTCGATGAGGTTCCGTTGCGGATGATTCATGGCCTCCTCTTCCGTCAGGAATCCCTTCTCCTCCTGGTAGCCCACCAACGACATGTCGTGCGACAGCTTGCCCAGCCGTCCCTCCACGTACTGGTAGAGGCGTGTATCCCCCACATGCGCCATGTTGACACGCCGTTCTCCCAGCTCCACCAGGACAGCGGTCAGCACACAGCCCATCCGGGGCGCCTCGGGGCGGTTGCGGCGCTCCTCCAGGATCCGGTTGTTGGCCCACACCACCGCCTGCTTGAGCAACTGCACCCGCTCGCCGTCCGGGTAGCGTTCCAAGTAGGCCTCCACCTCCGTCCGGGCGATGCCGGCAGCTATCTCACCTCCTTCATAGCCCCCCAGTCCGTCAATCACCACCGCCAGCACGTGCTGTTCGTCCCACAAGTACCTGACGACAAACGCATCCTCGTTGTTCGTACGGACCCGACCCGTATCGGTCTGTCCGAAAAAAGCCACTTCTTCCCTGCTCATAACTATCCTTCCCAGGTCGATTCAAAAGTCAAGTCAATATCTCCCATAAACAACTGCGAACGCCGGCTCAGCTCGGTCCAACGAAGGTCTCCCCCTTTGCTCAAGGGCACCTCCACCTCGTCCACCGTGACGGGCGCGAACGCCGCCAGCTTGAAACGCCGCTCTTCGGGGAAGAAACGGATTTCCGCATGGTTCACCTGCACCTGGTCGCTCTCCAACCGGAAGATATCCCTGTCGGGACGGTGGTCGCTGCGCCCAGAGATACGCATACGGTCTCCTTCCATCCGGTAGGTATAGGTCTTTCGCTGCCGGGAATAACGGACAAGCGCCCGCTGCTGGCCCGACGGCTGCGGTTGGGGACGCTGCGACGGCCGTTCCCCTCCGTCCTCTAACAGCGAAGCGTCGAAGGCTTCCTGGAAATGGCAGTCACCGAGCAGGGTCAGCCGCAGCAGGGCCTCCCGGTTGATGTTGACCCTGTCCACCCGGTTCGACTGGTCCCTGCGGACCGATATGTTCACCTGTTCGGACACCTCCGTGTCCTTCCGGCCCGACTCATCGAACAAGGAAGCCAGGATGCAGAGATGTCCTTTCTCGACAGGCAGCTCCCGTTCCCCGCACAGGATGGACGGCAGCTCGCTCGGCACGAAATGGAAGTTCCACCACACCGCCGGATTCGTAGCGTCGGCATAAGCCGGCTTCCGTTCACGAAGTATCGCATAAAACGCCTTCAGCACCTCGGGAACCAGAAAGACGAAAGACTCCCTGCGGGCATTGAAATCCTCCCTGTGCAGAACGATGGTAAACGACATGGGATAAAGCATCCTTTCCCCGAAGGAATAGGCCTCCAACTGGCAGTTGAAATCTGCCACCAGCTCATCCAGCATCCGCTGGTTGGTCAAGTCGGCACCGCCCTGTTGGCCGGTACCCCGTGCTCCCGTCCGCTGTTCGTCGGGAGCGAACACTTCGATAATTCTCCTGATGATGTTCATGTTGTCAATACGGATCATTGTTGGGTCAAGTCTTTGCTCACGTTTTCCGCTCCATCGGCTGGTCCGTCGGGCTGGGCCCAAGCGAAAGCCAGCCGCACGGCACGGTTCAGGACGATGCAGTCACCGTCGTACAAGGGGACAGGCACCAAGGGACTGTCGAGTTCCAGCACCGTCCCATCCCCGTGGCGGATGACTTCCGTCCGCTTCCCCCGCTGACGGGTACCGTTGGGCTCCACCACCAAGACGAAGCCGTTCCTGTCGGTATAGTCTATGTGGGCATGCGTCCGGCTGACGTACTTGTTGAACCGCTCGAAGGCCGGCAGTTCGGGATTGTCGTCGATTGCAATCCGGTTGTGCCGGATTCTCCCGCCTCCCACCTCGGGGTATTCGCCCAGCCCGATGGGATAGCGATGGTTCCCGGGGTCGAGCGTGACAGGATCGCCCAGCAAGGTGCCGCAGCCGTCCACCACCGTCAGGACGGCCCGACGCACCACCGGCACCTGAGTCTCCTGGCATTCCTCCACGACCGACAGCCAGACACCTTCCGTCACCGGTACGGCTCCCGGTACCCCGTCCGGAGGTCCCAGACGGGTATCGATGGCCGCAAAAGCATAGCCACGTTGTTCCTCCAAGTATTGCCGCAGCCTGTCCGCCACCGAAGGGGTGAACTGGTGGAACAACAAGCTGTCACTGATGTACAGCCGCATCCGCTTCGCCGCCAACTCCGGAGCCGTGCCGTAACAGACCGTCTCCAACCGCTGCAGAATCCGGCTGAAAATGTCGTGCAGCCGCTCCACTCCCTTGTACTCGCCGCCCGCCGGACAGGCATTCACCTCTCCGGACAGCGTCGGCTTTTTTTGGCCCCATCGGGCCATGCGTTCACCAAGCCAATCAAACAAGTCCTTGCCCATAATGCTATTGTTAGGTTATTGTTACTTTCTTTTTCTCGTATCCTTCCGTTCGGACGCCGTCTGCAGATACCCCAACCGCTTCAAGGTCTCCAGCACCACTTTCTCCGTCAGTCCTTTCGCCGCGCCTGACATGGCGCTGCCCGCCCGCTCAATGCGAACGGCAATGGCCAAAGGAGCGGTGTCCGTGACCACCTTCCCGCCCTGCTTGCGCCGGATGGAGGCGCGGTCCACATAGCAGATGTACCAAGCGTCGTTCGGCTGGTAGTTGTGTTCCGCATCCGCCACCGCCCCCTTCAGCACCCGTTCGGGCGTACCGGTCTTTCCGCCTATCTGATAGGTGCGGAGGTTGCGGAAGGCCGGGTTCTTGACCGCCTCATCCGACATACTCCGGTACAAGGCCCCCGTCCGTCCGGAAGCGACCACTTCCACCTCCTGACTGTCGCGGCCGTCCAGCACGTAGCGAGTGACGGGCATCCGTCCCTTGTGGGCCACGATGGACGCCACGCGGGCCATGGCCGCCGGTGTGGCGCTGAGGGTGCCTTGTCCCCAGGTCCACCGCCAGGTGTCCTCCAAGGTCATGCGCCGCAAGGTAGAGGCATCACTGGGCTTCCGCTGTTCCATGTACTGACGGTAGGCCCTGACAGCCGGAGCGCCCTGTTGCAGCAGCTCGCCCGTCCAGGCGGACTCCGCCTCGAACGGCCGGAAATTCATCCGGTACCAGGGACTGAATCCTATCTGCACCCCCGTAGCGGCATAGATATAGGCCAGCTCATCGTACAGTTCGAGGTCGTTCACCAAGTGAATGAAATAGCAGTTGGAGGACTTCACGATGGCATCGTGCAGGTTGACCGCTCCCGTTGGCTCGCCTCCCCGTCCGCCGTGGATGACCTCACGGTCGTAAACCCGATAGGTATAACGCTTGTCGGTAATGTCACCGTCCGTCGCGTCCAGGCCCCGCAGTCCCGACAGCGCCGACAAGACCTTGGCGGTAGAGCCCGGCGGAGTGGGAAAACACAGCCCCAAGTCCATGTCCGTGTAAGCCTGCCACCCCAACGGACGGCCATGGTCCGTATAGCTGCCGGTCCCCTCTTCTGCCAGCCGGTCACGATGGGGCAACGGCCATACCGCCGATGCCAACAGGTCACCGTGTGCCGCATCCAGCACGACCACCGACACCCGCTGCAAGGAATGCCAGTTCTTCCGCCCCGCCTTCGGATAAGCGGACAGCCGCTGCTGCAGGGCGGTCTGCAGCTCCGCGTCAAGGGTCAGCTGCAAGTCAGCGGGCTCCACCTTCCCCCAACTGAAGAAACCTTCGTCCCGGCCATTGTAGGCCCGTACCCTTGCGGCCGACTTCAAGTAGGGCAGCAAGGCACTGTAGTCGCGCAACTGGATGTTCTCCACCACCAACGTCCGGTCGGCAGGCAGGAAGCGTCCCGGACGGTACCGGTCGGAACGGACGCTCACCTTGACCGGCTGCCCGTCCGCTCCATAGCACACATTGTCGTATCCACGCAACTCGGCCAGGTGCCGCGCCTCCGCCAAGTAGCCACGTGGCGTGGCTTCGGAGGACGAGAAGAACAGGCGGGAGTTGTCATCGCCCACCATGAAGAAGGTATGGTCGCCGAAAGGATAGTACCGCCGCTGCCGTTTCCGGACATCGACCGACAAGCCGTAGCGGGCGTACAGTTTCCGGTCTTCCGCGAGCTTTTCCGGCGAGGAGGTAGCCAGCAGCACCCCGTTACGGTCGCGGATGTCCCCCGGCTTCATCTTCTCCGTCAGCTGTTCGATGCGCGGATTGTAACGGATGACAGGCACCCCATCGGTATTGTTGACAAACAAAGGACGCAGCAATGTCCGGTCGCGGTCGGTCACCTGATAATGGAAGAAGACTCCCAGCACCACCACGGCCAAAAGGAAGTGGAGCAGGCTGAGCAGGGCCACGGTATATTTGTAGTCCCGGTTGCGCCCCACCTTGTTCTGTCCGTGCCAGGCGGAAACGGACAACACCGCTCCAAAAGCCGCCAGATTCAGGATGAGGCTGACTCTTCCGAAGCTCAGCAACGGCACCGTGATGCCGGTCAGGGGGATGACCCCCGTACTGCCCAGGGCGATGATGAAGAACTGCACGCCAGTCACGATGGCCACGCCCGTGCAAAGATACAGCGTAAAGGTGTGGCCGGAACGGTAGCCCGCCAGCACCGTCCGCCGCAATACCAAGGACAGCAGGAGCACGATGCACAAGAGGCCGAAGAAACCGGTCTGCTCGCCGATGCTCTGCAAGATCATGTCGGTGTGGAAAGCGGGAATGCTTTGGGCGGCTCCGTTGCCGATGCCTTGTCCCCAGCAACCGCCCGATGCCAGCCCCCACAGTCCTTCCGCCACCTGGCTGTTTCCGCCGGCATCCTGCACTGTCCCGTCCAGTCCCAGGTCTCCCCACGTGTTGGTACACATTTCGTTACGGACCGCCAACCGCTCGCCGACCGACCGGAAGCCAAGGGCGCTGAACAAGGTTCCCCCGAAGAGGAAGAAGGCAACGATGCAGTTGAACATGACCGCCGCGTCGAATACCTTCCGACGCGTCCAGCAGACCATCCCCCAGCCCAACAGCCAGCACAAGGCGGTCAAGGCGGCGCACTCCAACCAGGAACCGACCCACAACAAGAGCAGGAAACTGACAATGCCTGTCACAAGCATACCGAGGTCGGTCTGCAGCACCAAATCCTGCCACCGCTCCAGCTTCCCTCCGGCGAACTGGGCCTTGGACTGGACAATCGCATACAGAAAGATGAACGTCAGGGCCAGCACCAAGGCCGGTCCCATGTCGCCCAGCACCAAGTACATGGCCATGAGCGACAACAATCCTGCCAGCATCAGTCCCACCTGCCGCGCCTTCGCCTTCAGCAAGTACAGAAAGTCACCATACGTAGGGACGGGCATACGGACCACCGCGTTGGCCGTATCGTAGAGCCGGAGATGGCACCGGCAGAAATAGGCCGCCATGAACACCACCATCAGGTACTTGGCAATCTCACTGGGCTGGAACACGATGCCGAAGACATTCAGGTTCACCTTCATGCCCCCCACTTCCTGTCCGACAACGAACAGCAGCCCCGTCACGAGCAGGGCCGACAGCAGGTAACCGATGCCGATTCCCTCGAAACGCCGGTTCCAGTCCCCTCCTCGAAGCACAGCCGGGACAGTCCCCTGCCGGGAAACATACTGCCGGACACGTTCCCCCAACGGACGCAGCACCCTGCCTGCCCCGAGGAAATCGAGGCACCGCCACAGCGTCCGCGCCAGGACAGCCGGCACATCAAAATAGGGGCTACGGTACAAGGCCACCACATCTACCAGCAGCAGGACGACCGCCACCGCCAGTCCGCCCAGTATCCCCTGGGCCGTCTCCACGCCCAGCAGGCGCTCCGACAGAGGATCATTGATGCCAAACATCAGCAGCATCGACGCGCCAGTGAGCAACATCAACACGGCTGCCAACCGGTTGTCCATCCGGCGGCGTCCCGTATTGCCCACGACAAACAACAGCATCCAAGCCACAAAGAAAGCGCCGACATAAAATGTCAGGGTCTCCTTATAGTCTGCCGGCGTGCGGACAGTGAGCTTCCCGTCCTCTTTCATCCGGCGCAACGTCAGGTTATCGAACAGACGGATGCGGTGCGGTGTAGCGGTGAAGGTGAACTCCTGGCTCCGATGGTCGGCCAACCGCCCCCGTGTGGTGCCCTGCGGCGCTCCGAACTCCAGTCCCGGCTGGACGGGCAACGCACTGAAGGAGCCCTCCCCATCGAGTCCGGCAAACGAGACCCTTCCGTCCGGCCCGGTCATCGCGTACGCCACCGTCTCGTTCCCCACACAGTCCGCACTGTCCACAAAATGCCTGTCCAACCGCACGATGACTCCGGGAAGGGGAACACGCCGCTTCTCCTGCCGTTCACAGACCTTCGCCCGGAACGTGTACCCTCCCTGCTCGCTGACCTTCACCTCCGAGGGAAGTCCGCCGTCCTGGCACAAGCGACGGACCGTCGCGTCCTGCCCCAGCTGCTGGCAGGAGCGGGCCGCCTTTTCCTGGTAATAAGGACTGCCGATACTGTCCACTAAACGGACCGGTACCTGGAACGAACGGTTGCCCAACTCGAACAAGGAGCGGGGGACCGTGTCTCCCCGCAACCGGGCAGACAGACAGGCTGCGGCAAAGCGGGCGTCCACTTCCGTGGGCAAGTACCCGTTCTCCACCAACAGACGGCCCAATGCCGGTTCTGACACCTTCCGGTCCAGGTTCACCACCGTTCCCGCCACATATTCCTGCTCCACCGCCTGCATCGCCTCCGAACGGTTGAACGACAGCCGCAGGTAACCCACAAACACCAGCAACGCCACGGACAGCGGCCAACTGAATTTCCTGACTATTCCCATATTACTTTCCTCATTGACAATACGTTATTACATTTCCCAAAGGGCTTTTTCCCACAAAGTTCACAAATATAAGCAATCTTCCAGATTCTTTCAAATATTCCTTTCATTTTTTGTCCGTCCTTCTTACCTCCCGGCATCTGCCACCGGTCACCGTCCGGTTTCATTTTTTCGCCGGCAACCGTTGCGGGTTTCGTTTTTTTTCTCTAAATTGCCGCCCAAAACCATCCCATTATGGAAGAAAGTGAAATCAAGAACGCGCTGGTGCTCCTGTACGACCGCCGGCTGAAATCCTTACTCTCTTACAAGGACCACCAATTCACGGAAGAACTGGTGGAGTACATGTTCCGCCTGTTCGGACAAATCAGTGAGCGGCCGGAACGGTCGGAGTTCAAAGCGACCCTGACCGGCTACATGGCCAGTGTGCTGGCCTACCCGAAGAACGCCTTCCGGGGACTGCGGGACCAGGCCCTGCTGCTGCTCACCCTCAACGAGTACGTCAAAGAGTGCTACCTCAACCTGTACGACGCTCCCGCCACGGGCGCCAACGAACCCGACTACCGTGCGTTGCTGGGCACCCGGTTCAAGGAAAGCCTGCGAACCTTCAATGCCGGACGGCTTCCCCGGTTCCAGTACAACAACACGGTCAGCCAGCTGCGCCATGTCACCGAACTGCGTAACCGGGTGGCACATCCGGTCCGCCAAGGACAGACCCTCACGTACGACCGCTACCAGATTCTGGAAGCCTTCGACACCTTGCTCTGTTACCTGCTCTACACCTTCTACCACCTGACGCTGAACCGTCAGTACACCCTTCAACACCTCTCATCTGACCACTGATTATGGAAAAGAACGAACTTTATTACCAGCAACGCATGCGGCAGATGTGCCACATGCTCTCTGACTACATTCTGCCCACTCCCCTGCCCTTGCTGTTCCTGCCGGTCCTCCAGCCCGCTTTCGCCGCCCGGCAAAACGAGGCGTTTTACCGTACCTACCTCCCCTTGTCCGAACGTTGCCAACGCGCCACAGGAGCCGACAAGCTGGCGGCGCAGAACCAGCTGAACCAACTGGCGAAGCGGTGGCAGGACCGCTTCGCCCAATTGCTCGTGGAGTTCTTCCGGCTGCGGCTGTTGGGCAGCCGCCAAAGCGACGCGTACCGTCAGCGGATGACCGCCGCCACCACCTTGTTCCTGGACATCATGGGTGAAGAAGCGGACCGCAACGATGACATCCTCGACATCACGGAACGGTTCTTCCGCCTGCTGAAGGAGTACCTGGTCCGCAACCTGCCGGACCTGTCTACTTCCGCCTCCCGCCCCACCTCGGAGGTGTTGCGGGAATGCCGCCGCCTGTACGATGCCTGCCAGCAGACGGAGGGCTACATCCCCTTCCATCAGCTGACCTACACCCAAGGACTGCTGGCCCTGACCGATGAGGCCGCCGCCAGTTTCCGGCAAAGCCCCATGTGCCGCTACTTCCTGATTGTCACCGAGTACCTCTACACGCTGTTCCTCTATGTCTATATGGTGGAGCTGGTGCAGTCCGCCCAAGGGAAGCCTTCCCTCCTCCTTCAGCTGCGCTCAGATCCGTTCTCCGAGGCGTAATGCAGGGTGAACAGGCTCTTGCCCAGTATGAAGCGGCTCAGGTGATACAGCTCGAATTCGGTGTCCTCCCCCAACGGACGGTATTCAGGCGTACCTCCCTCCTCCGTCTCCGTCAGCACGAACACCGGATTCACCTCCGCGCTGTAGGGCCGGAGGAGCACCTCGGTCGCTCCCAGCAAGTCCCGCCGCACCGCGATGACCGCATGGCGACGGCTCATGAACAGGTCTTCGGTCACGACGGGCACATCGTTCGCCACGTCATCCTTCCGCCCGACCACCAGCTCTCCATACGGAAGGGCATAGCAACGGCCGGTCCTCTCATCCTTTATCCATACCGGGCAGCCGGCCTCCCGCACTGCGTGTTCCGACCTCTCCCGGCACTCGTTCCAGTTTTCCATCTTCATCTTCTTTTTCTTTCTACGTTAAGGGGTGATTCACTTCGTTCATCCGCCCAGCATACGGCGGTCGAACACTCTACTTCCGTCTTCCCGGACGATACGGGTTATCAGGTACCCCGACCGCCGGTGTTCGTACGACTCCACCTGTTCCACCAAGAGCAGGTACTGCCCCACCCGGAACAGGAACTGGGTCTGGTCGGAATAGGCATAGCGGATAAGCCCCTTCGAGTTGAGCAGCAGGTAGGCGGTCAGCCCGTCGCCCTCGAACTCACGCCCCGTGACGCTCTCTGCCGACCGGTCGGTGTGCCCCGCCAGTCCCATAAAGCCGACTTCCGGCTCCGCCCCGTCAATGTACCAGGGCTTCTCCGCCTCCCCGTACGTGAAATACGGCGACTCCGCCTCCACGACGTACCAGATGGCCGACTCGTCCTTGAACGTCCGGCGCAAGGTCAGCCGCACGGGAAACAGGCGGTCTTCTCCATCCCGATAGGCCAACGTCACCACCGCCGCCATGTCCGCCCACCGGTCACGGTCGATGAGCAGACTGTCCCTCACCACTTCGTCGGCAAACCGAAGCAACTCCGGACGCTCCAGCACCTGAGCGTCATTGACCAACGACAGTACCAGTCCCTTCCGCAGCGGCAGGGTGTTCCCCGCCGTAAAATCCATCACGCCCGCCAAACGTTCCACCGCTTCCTCGTCCGCATTGAAGCGTTGGATGAAGTCGGCGATGGCATCCGTCCGCAGCAGGTATTCTTCCGCCACTTTCCCGGACGCGTCCCCGTCCGTCAGGCCGCCTTCGCTGTAGCGCCGAGGACGCACCATCAGCGAATCGCCTTCCCGGTCTTTCCGCAAGTACGGCTCTTCCAACCCCAGCAGACGCACATCCACGCCGATGGAATCGTCCGCCGCCACTTCCGGCCTCCCGGCTTCGTCCACCGCTTCGGAGGGCACCTGCCGGCAATTGTGCCACAGGGCAAGGGCCGCCACTGCCCCATAGACAAGGGCACCTGTCAGATAACTCTTCCGCATAATCACCTCCTTCGGTTACTGGATGGTCCGCGCTGAGATGTCCCCCAGCTTGATAATCCAACGGATTTTCTTGGTATTCTTCACCCGGTACTCCTGGAGAGTCGCGTACACCTTCGTCTTCCTGCGCACCTGGTCTTCCAGAACCTGTCCTTCGTGCGTCACTCCAGAGAAGCGCTGCACCAGTGTCACCTCCCCCACATACAGGTTCGCACGGTTCGGGTCTTTGGTGAAATTTTCCGCCACATTGACATTGTACCACGAGATACGAATCTCCTTGTAGCGGGTTTCCCGCAGGCGGAACAGCCGGTGCAGGTAGTCCTTCACCTTCCGGTTGGAAGTGCTTTTCCCATCTAAACTGGTAATCTCGATGCGGGCGTCCTCCATAAAGTCCTTCATCGCCGTGTCAATGATGCCGCCGGCACAGGTCACCTCCTGGGCAGGTGTCCGTTTGTCGGCCAGGGTCCGGCAATTGCTCTGAAAACGGTTCACCATCTGCACCGCCATCTCTTTCAAATTCCGCTGGTCGTTTGCGGTCAGTCGATGGGTCTGTGCCGACAGATTCAGGCACAATACCATCCATAACAAAAGCATTCCTGTTCGTTTCATATACTTCCTGTTTTTAGTCCATCTTTTCAATCGTTATACTAGTTATCCATTCTCCTTCCGTGGTGACATCCACCACCTGATGGGTGGTCCCTATCCGGTATTCCTGGTTGCCTACTCCGAACAGGTCGGCCACCCGCAGGTTCAGCTCCACCTCGAAGTCAGCGTCTCTCCGCAGGAAGACCTGTGCACCATCGGCCACCTTAGCGAGGAATTCCCTGGCCAGCCCCTCATCGCTGTACGCACGATGCATCTCCTCCGTCAGCTGTTCGGCAGCACTTCCTGTCGCTTCCGCTACAGGTGCCTCTACTGGCGACTCCTGCAGAGCCGATGTTGCCGTCCTCTCTGCCGGTTGCTCCGCCCCCGTGGACAGCCAAGCGAATCCTCCACCTACCACCGCCAACAGGGCAATAGCGGCCACCATCCATTTCCAACTGCCCTTTCTTTCCCCGTCACCGGAATTCCTGTTATCGGACTTCTGGGACGGCTCCGGTTGCAGAGGCTGCTTTTCCGGCTTCTCCGGCACCGGCTTTCTTTCCGAAACGACAACCGGCCCCGATGGTGCCGGAGTAGCCGGTTCCTTCTCCTGTCGGGGAACCTGCAGGCTGACCAATCCCGACCGCAGGGCTTCCCCTGCCGGACCGTCCTCCGCATCGGCCAACCACTGCGACACCTGCTTCCAGTCCAACTCTCGGATGATTCGTAATGTCTCCTGCAGTTCCGCCACACTGCCCATGCGATCTTCAATGATGGGTGCCGTCGCGGCATGCACCACATCCGCCACCATACACATCTGCAGCTTGTACAGCTTCACTTCGTCACTGTCCTGTTCCTCCGGCCGGAAAAAGTCATTCATCCTGTTCTGGTGAATCAGCTGGACGGCCGTTTCCATGGCGAACACAGTATTGTCTTTTGGACTATGGTAGCCGATAAACGCCAAATACGCCAACACTTTACCCAACGAATACACATCCACCTTCACCTGCTCGACAGTGGGCAATCCATCGAAACGCGACAAGTTTTCCTCGCTGTCACAGAAACAGAGCGTGCCACCTATCTTCACATGCGACCGGGAGAAACGTACTCCGCCACGCACTTGCGGCAGGATGGAGGTGGCCATTCCAAAATCAATCAGCTTGACCTCCACGCCTCTCGCTTCCGAGACGCTGACCATGACATTGTTGGGCGAAATGTCCTGGTGAATAATTCCGCCCTCGTGCAGCTTGTTCACCGCCACACACAACTGGTCCATGACCGCCAACGCCAACGAAAGTCCTATACACTGTTCGGCGCTCAGGTGGCCCAAGTAGTTGAACAGCGTTTCGCCCGGCACGTACTCCATGATGTAATACCAGGTTCCGTTCGCCGCAAACGCCTCCGTGACCGGAATGGCCAAATGGTAATCCTGCCAGCTACTGATTTCAGCAGGAGTGAGGTGGTCGATGTCAACCTCTTGGTGGGTTCTGGACAACAGTTGCAATACCCGTTGCGGCTCCTTGACAAAGCCTTGCACTACTTCGTCCATGCCAGGCAGCAGCTTGTCATACACCACCCGGTTGTCTTGCCTTTGCCCACCCTCGTAGGGATAAAACTCTTTCAAGACCTTCGGCATATCTACTCCTGCTTGCCGCACCAAGTAGGTCTTGGCAAACCCACCTTCGCTCAGCGGACACAGTACCTGGTAGTCAGTGGACAGCCCGTCCTTTGTGTAGCGGATAACCGTTCCTGTAGCGAGGAACCGGTTTGAATTACCCTTTCCGGTCTCCCCAAATGAGGCCGACACCGCTTTCTCTTCCTTTTTTCCACCGGAAGACGGAGTGGGGACCCGTACCTTACTCTGGTGGTTGGGTTGTTCCAGCATCCGCCGGACTTCCTCTGGTATGTCATTCAAATGCGACACACGTTGTGTTTTTGCCATAATTCTTTTCTTTTACCGATTCAACAAAAATCTTTTCTTATAACTCAATAGCTGGGTACTCCTTCTGTACCTCCTTCAGGCGGTTCAAATAGCTGGAGGGAATGTTATATAACTTCTTCAAGGCCTGCGCTGACTTGACGTACCACACACCGGCCTGCTCACGGTCCTGTTCCACCCCGTCACCGTAGTAGTAACATTCCGCCACTTGGAACGGGGCGTATGAATTGCCACGACTCGCCGCCTGCTGATACCAGTAGAAAGCCTCCTTCAGATTTTTAGGAGTCCCGTTTCCGTACCAGTAGCATTCGGCCAACTCATACACCGAAGCCCCCTGCAAGGCCGCTTTCCGGTAATACTGAAAAGCCGTAGCGAGGTTCCGCATTCCTCCACTGGCACCGGCATCCCCATAATAGGCACCCAAGTTGTGCTGGGCATAAGCATGGTGCCCGGCAGCAGCTGTCCGGAATCCGTCCACGGCCCGCCGATAGTCACGCCCGACACCTATACTTTGATAATAACAGAAGGCCAACGCGTTTTGCGCCTCCGGGTCGCCCTGCTCCGCCGCCCGAGTGTAGTAATCGAGCATCCGTTCCGGATTCTTGTCCACGCCATAACTCCCGTAACGGAAAGCGTCTCCCAACACTTTCAGGGCACCGGCATGACCTTGCCCCGCCGCCTTCTGGAACCATTCGTATGCCTGCTCCGGACTGTAACCGACCACATAGCCTTGCCGGTAGCACTGCGCCACATCGAACTGTGCTGCTGCATCCCCCTGTTCTGCCAGCTCCTGGTTCTTCTCGAAGGCGGTGGACATTTCTTCCATCAGCTGGAACTTGGGGGTACGGACTGTCTGGTAATGATGAAAGAGGCACCATCCTAATATCACAACCAGACCAAATCCAGAAACTATCAGTCCGAACCATTCCTTGTCTTTGTCATCGTAATACCCCCACAAGCCACCGAATACCATCAACAAACCGAGTATTACACATCCTCCAAAAAACAAGTACGCTCCTATACCCCAATCATATTCTTCATACTTTTTCCTGTCCATCACACAGCCCTTTGAAAACAGATGCAGCTTGTTGTCCGCCACCGAATACCCCTGCTGGGCGGACTTCCACAACCAGCGGAAGGCCTGCACCGTGTCCTTCGATACGCCGTGCCCGTTCAGGTAACACTCGGCGAGATAGTTTTGCGCTACAGCGTCCCCTTTATCGGCCAACAGCAGGAACAGCTGCACCGACTCTTTGTAGTCCCCTTCGGCATACTGTTCACTGGCCCGGTTCAGCAACGCCAACATCTCCTTCCGGCTCATTCCCGCCGGTTTTGTCGCTTGGCGAGGCGTTCCAGCCTCCGGTCGCTCCGATACCGCCACGGGAGCGGGTTTAGGAGCAGGAGCCGTCACAGGAGCTGCTTCCTGACGGACTTCCGCCGTCAGTTCCTCCACCGGCTGCACCTGCCACAACTTGCAGTAATTAAAGCGTATGGCAGTCGGGAACAGGCAATAGGCCCGGCACCGCCGCTTGGCTTTCGTCCGGCCTCCCAGCACGACGGACAGTGTATAATCCACAATGGCATAACAGCTGAAATCGTCCGGCCGGTAGAAATGGTCCGCGAACGCGATATCTGACACCGTGAATTCCAGCGATTCCGTATCGCTTCCCGCAAACTCCTTCTGCAGCTCCAGCAGGTACTGCTCGGCATCGCAGACCGACTCCTGTCCTTTCCGGCGGAAGAGGAACTCCGGTGTAAACGTGCGGGATCCCGTCACGAGGTTGTTCTTCAGGAAGTCCGCCCGGTAAGCGTCTCTCCCCAGCACCATCTCCTCATCGTCCGACACTAAGTCCTTCAGTGCATAGTAATGCACTTCCAAGGCACGGCGGGCGTTCTCCCGGTACCTCTCCACCTTGTCCGAGGGAACAGAATAGACCTTGTCAGTCTGTGCGCACGAGGTCAAGTCCAGGAAGACCGCCATCAGAATCAGCAATGCACGATGTATCATAGTAGTAAATGTTTGGATTCATTGAATAAAATTAGTCACCGTTCGCAAATTTAGCGGTTATCGCTAATATCCGCAAATAATACACGGAGAAAAAACGCGAAGGCGGCCTGTTTATCCCATCAGCCGCCCCAAGTCTCTCCACAGGTTGTCCCACAGATACCCCAACGCGCCTCCCAGGTTGTAGCACCTGCCCTGTTTGGGCAAGAAGCACAACAGGATGACCAAGAGGTTGAACAGGCGGAACGTCCAGATGAACAGATAGGACACCGCCAACGGACAGCAACGCAAATCGGGCTGCTGCGGATGGGTCTGACGATAAAAACAAGCGACGTGAAACGCCAACGAGCCTCCGGCCAGCACATCAAACAACCAACAGTAGGAAGGTTGCACAAAACAACGTACGAACAGACACAGGTAAGTCAGATAGGGCAGGCAGTACGGCGCAAGGACAATAAAGAGATTGCCATAGCGTCCCGGCGTATAGTACATCTGTCCTTCCCGCGTGTTCGCCTCCAGCGAATGCACCTTCCGGAAAAACAACAGGCTCACCCACGCATGAGCCCACTCATGGGCATGCACCTGCAGGAAATCCAGGTTCTTCCAGCGGCCCAAGCGTTCCGCCACCACATACAGTGCGACACCGGCCAGGCACCACACGTAAGCATCAAGATGCCGGAACACACTCCGGATTACAAAAGCTCCTTCATAACTGACAAACGTCAGCACCAACAACAGACTCGCCACCGTACCCGCCAGTTCCCATCTGTTCATCGTTTTCATACCTTCATTCATGGTTCATGATTCATTCGTTGTTTCTCCGTTATACATTCGTTGTTCTTCCCGGGAAGGGTTTTCCAACTCCCCAGTCATGCTCCCGGCAACGGCAGCACCCCCTAAGGGACGCCGCCTGCCCATCCGGAAACACGTCATGCCACAAATCCGATGCGCCTTCTCACCGGCTCGGCCTTGCGGGCAACGGGCAGCATCCGGCTGCAGGCGACCCGTACATCCTCCACCTCTACAGTCCGGTACAGCTCGCGGCTGTCCGACTCCAAGGCCATCACCCGGTCGGACATGGCGGCAATCACCCCGTCCCACACGAACTGCTCCACCCAGCGGGCGTTGTGGAAGAAGGCATCCTTCACCGCCACCGCACGGGCCACCGCCTCCCGCAGCTGCCGTTCGGCGGCAGCGGTCAGCACATAGTCGTTCCTCGCCAACAGCCGGAGCGCAATCTCCACCAGCTCATCCGCCGTATAGTCGGCAAAGTGGAAACGGTAGGGGAAGCGTCCCCGCATGCCCGGATTCATCTCCAGCATCCGGTCCATCTCCTTCTCATAGCCGGCCAGGATGATGATACGGTCGGCGTTCTTCTCGGCCAGTGCCGTCAGCAGGCATTCCAGCACCCGGCACCCGAAATCCTTCCGGTCACCCTCTGCGTTATCGCACAGGGTGTAGGCCTCATCAATGAAGAGAACATTTCCCTTCGACCGTTCCAGCAGTTCCTGCATCTTCTGCTCCGTCTCACCGAGGTAGCGGCCCACCATCGTCGCACGTTCCGCCTCAACCACCTCTCCTTTCGAGAGCAGTCCCATGCTGTGGAACACGCGTCCCACCAGCCGGGCGACGGTGGTCTTTCCCGTTCCGGGATTCCCGGTAAAAAGGAGGTGGTGGCCGCCGCGCTCCGGCACCGGCAGACCGAACCTCCGGCGGCGCTCCTCGAAGCGTGTGCGGTTGAAGGTGGTCGCTAACTGCCGCTTCAGCTCCGTCAGGCCGACCATCCCCTCCAGCTCCGCCATGGCACCGGCAAAGCCGTCGGAAGAACCGTTGATGGCACGGGGCAGGCACAAGTCCTCGGCCTCGATGGTCTGGAAGTACTCCCCGTCGGGCCGCCACTGTGAGTGGAACGCCAACCGATGGCGGAAACGGGGAACCACCTCCTGATACACCCAAGCGGCCATGTCGGCGCGCTCATATCCGTCCCACCGCGCGCCCCCCGCCTTCAGCAGCCGGCGCAGCTCCTCCCGGGCAGGCAAGGAAAGCTGAAGGCCCATTCCATCCACCAGACGGATCAACTCATAATACCGCTCGGTCTGCGTGTAAGGACGCATCGCCCAACGGTTCTCCTCCGGAATGCAGGCCGCCAGTACAGAGGAACGGCAGAACAGCTCTGCCAGCTCTTCCGAAGTGCCGAACAGCATCAGCCGGAAATCGGGGTCCGACTGCAGTTTACCCTCCAGCTCCTCCAGCAGTTCCTTCCCCTCGGCAGCAAGCAAGGCGGAAAGTCGCTCCAGGCAGCAGACCCGTCTCTCGGCCGCAGGCCACCCGAAGGGGAGTTCCCACACATCGCGCCCCTGCTGCAAGCCCTCCAGCAGGTCATCGCAGCCGTAAAGGTCCTTGCCACCCTTTGGCACCAACAGACGGGCAAGAGGTTCAGCCAGTTCGGAAACGACGTCCGACGGTCCCGACACGGCAAAGTGCGGAGTGACTTCCGGTACGGCCGCCGACTTCCGGCGCAGGACGCCCTCCAGCACGCCCGAGCACCCGCTGACGGCAGACAGGTCGGTCCACGAAGCCTCGTCGAAGGTGAGCCGTGCCCGCCAGTAAAGCAGGCTACCTTTCTCCACCGGACCGGTGACAAGGTTCTCAGCCGTGTCCTCCGTCCAGCGGAAAGAGACCCGGGCGAAAGGCTCCTCGTTGTGCAGGAGAACATAGGTATAGGTGTCGTCCGGCCACCGCTGGTTGAAGCGGGCGGGCAGGGTCACCTGCTCAGTGGTCTGCGGCTGATAAGGCACGTCCTCCTGCCGCGCCACGATGCGTCCGCAACTGTCGAACGCCACCGCCTGAAGCAGTCCCTCATTGGTCACCTGCCCCGGCGCAAGGTGGAAGGCCAACCCTCCCCTCGGCAGCACCTTAGCGGACGAGAGAAGCGGATGGACCAGCTGACTGCCATGCCGCAGGATGCGGAACGGCAAGCTGGTGCACTGCCCCATGCGCTCCACGGTATCGAGACTGACAGAAGGCTCGGCGTTATCAACCAGCAGAAAGTAACCGCCCGGCTCCAAGCGACAGGCAGAGTCGCTCCACAGCTCCAGTTCTTCCTGTCCCTCCTCCACCGTCCGCACCGCCATCGGTTCGGTGTCGCCCTCGCGGTAGAGCAGCAGCGTCACAGGCCGCCGGTTGGGCGCATAAGGGGAAGAGACCAAGCTATCCACCCCTACCGTGAGTGAATAGGGCCCGTCGGTACCCGGCTCCAGCAGCTTGCCTGCCTCCAGCCCGTTCTCGTTGTAATAAACGGGTAATGAGAAAAAGAGGAATCCCGGCTGGCGGACACCCGTCGGGATATGATAAAGTGTTCCGTTCTCAGAAACGTAGGACTTGAATCTCAATGTTGATGGATACTTCTTCATACTCCTATTAGTTTTAGTGTGAATAATGCGGGGGCCGTAGCAGCCGGTCCCCTGATGAAAATTCTCTGAAAAAATGATGCAAAGTCCGCCCGACAGTCACTGCCAGGCGAAGAAATGTCCGGCCCCTCTCCGTTGTCACGCCGACACACGAATCCCGGACGGGTGTCCAAAAAGCAAAGAACACTCGTTCGCCCGAAGGCGAAAAAACAATACCCGTTCGCCGCAGCCTTACGAGGCGGCAGCTACGCTACAGGTTTGCTTTTGAATGTTCTTAATTTTCGGTTGCATAAAACTAATAGTTCTTCTGTGTGGAAGTTGATGCTGCAAATGTATGGAATCTGTAGCAGACTACCAAATATTTCTGCCGTTTTTTTCAATCATTCTTCCTACCTATCATTTGATGGAGATAAAACATGGCAACCTGTATCGTCTTGCACTTTGAAACGATATATGTCTGCATGAGTTTTCAGACAATTTGTACAAATAATTGCTAATTTCTTGATATTTTAGTCCTTAGGCTATTGTTTGTTTCGAATTTTATTTGTATATTTGTACAGTTTAAGAGAAGCAAACGATGTCACGCCCAACAAAAGAAGAAAGCATTTATAAGGTATCCATCCATAAGAACGGAGGGTATATGTACGCAGCCACTCATCCATATACGGTTGACGAGAATGGGAATCGAAAGTATGTCTACTGTCATTGGGGTGTTGTAGATGAGGACAAGAAGTTTATTCCCGGAAAGCGTTATGTCTTTGCCAGTTTGGAGGAAAGGGCAAAACTTATCTTTCCTGATGACTGGGATATGAGTGAAGCCAAACGTCTGTCCGGAGCCAAGCAGCCGGGTCGTCCTGCTTATGCCGACGCGGATAAGAACAGGTTCTATGGTGACATTTGGCTTCTTGAGCAGGTAGCTGACAAGACCGGTCTCCGTTCCGACCTCAAGCAGGTGTTTGAGAACAACGAGGAGGTTGTAAACAGCATTCTTACTCTTGCATACTTCTCTGTGTTAACAGGTTACTCTTACAATAGGGTGGCAAGGTGGCAGCGTATTGAGCGTACTCCATACTCGAAGGAACTGACTCCATCCGCCATTACGTATCTCACGCAAAGTATAAGCGAAGAGGAAAGGATGGCTTTGTTCAGACTGCGAGCCGCAAGGCTTAAGGATGATGCCGTTTGTGCTGTGGACTCAACATCGAGATCCGCCTATGGCAATTCTCTGGCCGATATCAAATGGGGTAAGAACAAAGAGGGTATAAGCCTACCCCAAACATCGGAGGTGGTAGTGTACTCATTGGATGACCATATGCCTGTGTATTACAGGACCTTCCCGGGCAATATTCCCGACTCCGGAAGTGTAGAGACACTGCTTACCGACCTTAGACACGCCGGATTCCCGAATGTGGCGCTGCTCACGGACAGGGGCTACGAACTCGAGCTGTCCAACCGCATCGAACTGAAGTTCAACAAGCAGTGCAAGCTTGTCGAAATTGACGACTGATGAAATCCCGGATAATTTGTGTATATTTGTCATCTGTCAGGCGGACTCGGCTGTCTCAACCTTTGTGATGATTCTGCCCAGTCTGCCGGCAATAAGGAATTTGTGAATTGGATAACTTGAACCCTCGACAGATTGCACCCATCCGGAAATGAATTTTACAGGACTGATAATAGCCGTGACTACATTCCTTGTCATAGGATTGTTCCACCCCATAGTGATAAAGAGCGAATACCATTTCGGTACCAGATGCTGGTGGGTCTTTGCACTCGCAGGAATAGTCTTCATCGCAGTGAGCCTTGCAGTCCGGAATGACATTCTGAGTCCTGTACTGGGAGTAGTGGGATGCTCCTGTCTCTGGAGCATCCTTGAACTCTTCCAGCAGCGGGAAAGGGTTCGGAAAGGCTGGTTCCCGATGAATCCGAAAAGGAAAGGGGATTACTGATCCGTCACTCGGTCAGAGGGACCCTTTCAACATCTACAACAAGAAAATCACCGACACGTGAGCAGGCATTGACTTGGGTCAGTGCCATTATTTCAGGATATTCACGTGCCCTCTTTTCCCTGACGACCAGCGAATATGGAGTCCCGTCGAAACCGCTGATCCGCTCCTCGATGAATTTCTCTGCATCCCGTCCGTAATCTGTCACCTGACGCCCTGCGTAGACATCGATGTTCTCCGGACGGTGGACGCGCAATGTCACAATTACTCTGCCTTCGGGAATATGCCGGCACAGATTGCCGTAGCCGACATAGTCATTGATCTGCGGCATCATCATCGAACCGCAGTAAACTGCCAGAAGCATTCCGGTGGCAATGCAGAAAACCCCTTTCTCCCAGAATCCTCTGCCCGCAATCTGGACTATTCCGGCAATCGGAAAGACAGCCAGGATGATACCCGCTGCAAGCGTGAATCCCCGGAAAGCAAAACTGTAGCCACCGAGCAACCCGACAACCGGAGCAGGTCTGAAACAGATCACGGCCACCACTGCCAGGCCGGCAAGAGCCAGCAGGCCTGCAGGGATGCACAATGCCGCTCCCATCCACTTCTTCCAGCCGGTACGCTGTTCGACGACAGGGAAGAGATAGACCAGGAACGGAATCATCGGTGCGAGGTAGATGGCCAGTTTTCCGCTGAAACAGGAAAGCATGAAGACGGTGGCGATGACTGCTGTTCCGAATAGCAGCTCAATGTCGGACATCTTCTTCTTGCGGAAGAAGGCCACGGCGGAAACTCCGAGCGCCCCTATTGTGGCCAGACAGTACGGTGCGGTCACATACCAGATGCACACCAGGTAGTACCAGAAGGGCTCCGAATGGTGGAATGAATTGACAGCACGTCCGAATGTCTGGTGGAACAGCAGGTTTTCGATGTACGATCTGCCGCCGTCCAGGTAAACCCCTGTCAGCCACAGGATGCTCAGGCCCGCGATGATGCCCCAGGTCTTGAATCCGAGATATCTGCCGGCCTCCCTGAGCTTTCCTTTCGCGAGCAGGAAGCACAGAATCACGAGAGGGGGCATGAGGAGTCCGACCGGACCTTTCGTGAAGAGGGCAAGGAATATCCAGACGGGCAGCAGAATGCTCTGGCGGCGGAAATCTCCTTCTCCGGTGTACATCAGATGGAAAGAATGCAGGGCAAGGACGATGAACATTGTCATCAGCATGTCCATCCGCAGGAATACACTCATTCCCAGGAACAGCGCGGAAGTCATCAGCATGAAAGCCGAAGATGCGCGTTTCACCGGGTCTTCAAAACGGGTCCACCTGTCCATCACGCAGGTCGTTACGACAGCCGGAATCATTGAGAAAAGCGAAAGGAGGAACATGCTGTGCCTTCCGGCGATAATCTTGCAGAGCATCACTATCCAGAAGTAGAGCGGTGGCTTGTCGGCATATTCAATGCCATGATTGGTGAATGCGAACACGTTGCCCTCGCGTATCGCTTCGTCGGCTATGCTCAGATAGCGGAGTTCGTTTGACGGGGTGAAGTCCCTCATTATCATTGTCGGAAGCAGGCAGACGATGGAAAAAGCCATCGCCGTCGCCACAGGGTACTTCGTGAATATTCCGTTCTTTGTGCCTGTCATCATTGTCTGTCTTCTGTGCTATTCTCTGCCATCTGGCTGCCATCCTTCGCCGCGCTGCTGCTGTCCTTCTCCGCGCTGCTGCTGTCCTTCGCCCCGTCCTTTTCCCTGACTCCGATCATCAGATTGCGGATGTAGGCCACGATTCCGAATGACTGACCGAGAATGAGCACAGGATCCTTGCGGAATATTCCGTAAGCGATTATCGCAGAGGAACCTGCAAGGCTGATAATCCAGAAGCCCAGAGGCAGGGCTGACACTTTGCGCCTTCGTGAATATATCCACTGATAGACGAATCTCAAGGTGAAGATTATCTGACCGGCAGAGCCGAAGAGCAGAAGCCAGGCAGGTATCTCGCTGTTGCTGAACAGGTTTCTGAATAATTCCACGGTATTGTGAAGCAGAATCACGGCAGCAACCGGAGTTGCCACGAGAACCAGCCTGATTGCCGGGGCCATCCTCTTCCATATTCCCTTGGCCGAGAGATTCCACAAATATACATAATAAGAAATGATTTGCCCGAGGATGATGGCGAAGTCATTCCGCAGAACCCCGTAGAAAAACATTATCCATGAGCCCAGGACACTGAATATCCAATATCCCGCCGGAGATTCGATGTGCTTGCTCTTCTCGGAATCGAACCATTGGATCAGTGTCCTTGCCGTGAAGAACAGCTGGGCAAGGAAACCAATTGCGAAAATCAGCCAGGATGGAAAGTTCAGGTCCATTGTCTAAAACTTGGTGCTGTCCTCGGCAACTTTGTATCTGATGTATCTCGACCTCATCCAGCGGTAGGCAAAGCAATCCGCAAAAGGGCCCCATAGACGGTTCCCCAGATGGAATTTGGACTTTCCAGCCTTTCGTGGGAAATGCCTGACGGGAACCTGTCTGTAGGACCCTCCTTCCTGGAGAAGGATCAACGCTGGAAGAAATCGGTGCATCCCCTTGAAGAGCGGAATCTCCCTGGCTGCATCTGTCCTCAAGACCTTGAGAGGGCAACCGGTGTCGACAGCTCCGTCGCCGGTCATGAAGCGCCTGAATGAATTGGCTATGCGGGATTGCATGCGTTTTGAATATGAGTCTTTCCGGTCGGAGCGGATGCCGATGACCATGCTGCATCCTTCAATCTCCGCCAGGAGAAGGTTGAAGTCTTCAGGAGTCGTCTGAAGATCCGCATCCATATACCCGAGATACTTTGATTCAGTGTGGTCGATGCCGGCTTTCAGCGCTGCGCTCAGCCCCGAATTCTTTTCGAAACTGATGTAGAAGAAGTCCTTGTTCCGGGAACAGACTCTCTTGATTCCTTCCAGACTGGCATCCGTGGACCCGTCATCGACAAACAGCACGCAAGTCTTCATGATGCATTCGGGCAGGAAGCCGTTCAATGCTTTTTCCAGCTCCGGCAGGTTCTCCTGCTCGTTATAGACTGGTACTATTATGGTAAAGTCATATCGGGATGTTCTGTTGTCCATCTTCCTATGCAAATTTGACGCTCTTTCCTGAAGCACAATGCTTCAGTTTCTCTTATTCACATCTACCGGTGCTGTTCCGGTCGCTTATCAATGCGACAAGAATGCATCAAAAATCGTTCTTCCCTCGGAAGTCTCCGAGGAATTTGCGTCAAATCAACAATAAATATCCCGAATTGACAAATTGCCGCCCGCTATCGTTTTATCAGCCTCCAACGATTTCGAAGACCTATCTACTTAGGTCATCCTTCTCTTTGTCATGCTTTCTCTACCGGCACCTGGATGATGGTGAGCCATTTTGCTGGATCTTCCTGATTCCAGATCCCATCGATGTAGACGGCGCGGGGATCACCTGCGATCTTGTAGCCCTCTTTCTCCAGGAAGGCGAAGAGTTCGACATAGTTGTCGTGCAGTTTCTCATATGGACCGAAGACCTTCAGGCAGGCTGCCAGCGGCACCTCCGGAATCTCCTTGAACTTGATCAGAGAGGAGTCCGGTCCTTTGCTGGTCACCGCCTCGCAGTACTCGATGTCGATGTTCTCCGGCTTGTAGCCTCCGTGTTCTATGGTGTAACAGTAACCCGGAAAACGAACTATTGCATTATAGCGACTGGTGGGCAGACCCGGCAAAACAGAATATTCCGGCAGCAATGCATTATTTCCGAAATATTGGTTATTTCTCCCTGATTCCCGGTATGATCGATCTCGGAATTATTGTGGAACTTTGCATCGTAAGAATTGGATTATTATGCAAAGGACTTTTTTATTGACCATAGCAATGCTGACACTTGCCAGTTG
>JAQXRG010000007.1 GCA_029218405.1 Bacteroidales bacterium | reverse complement strand
ATAGGGAAAGAGTTGAAATAACAGGTAAAAGATTGTTTTCAGGTAACAAAGATGAAAGAGATTCACCAACAATGATAACTAACCAAATTAATGAACCATGCTAAACGTACAAACAACAAGCAGACGGGTGTACACGCAGATGATTCTTCTCGCGTTACTCCTCTTGAACAGTGCAGTGGCGTTCGCACAGAGTAAGGTTTCGGGTCTTGTGACCGACAAGGCCGGCGAACCGTTAATCGGTGTCAACGTGCTCGAAAAGGGAACTACCAACGGTATGATTACCGATATCGATGGTAAATTTGTGCTCAACGTGGCTAAGGGCAAGACCCTGGTCTTCTCTTATGTAGGCTACAAGACCCAGGAAGTAGTCGTTAACGGCGCCACCTTGAAGGTAGTGCTCGAAGACGACACTGAGACCCTGGAAGAAGTGGTAGTGATTGGTTACGGCTCGATGAGCCGCAAGGACGTGACCTCCTCCATCACGACCGTGAAAGCCGACCAGCTGAACAAAGGTGTGTTCACCGATGCCGGCAGCATGTTGCAGGGTAAAGTGACCGGTCTGACCGTCACGACTACCGGCGACCCCAACGGCTCGCCCAGCATGACCCTGCGCGGTGCCTCCTCGTTGCGTTCCGGTGCCATGAGCCCCTACTATGTCATCGACGGCATTCCCGGTGTGGACATCTCGATGGTGGCTCCCGACGACATCGAAAGCATCGACGTGCTGCGCGACGCAACGGCTACCGCCATCTACGGTTCGAAAGCAGCCAACGGTGTGATCATCGTGACCACCAAGAAGGGCAAGAAGAACCAGGAGCGCGTCAATGTGAACTATTCCGGCTATGTGGCCTTTGACAATGCCCTGAAGACCCTCGACATGGCTTCTGCTGAAGATATCCGCAGCTACGTGCAGAAGAACAACATCAACTACATGTACGACGGCGGCAGCAACACCAACTGGAAGGACGAAGTGATGCAGACAGCCCTGAGCCACAACCACAACCTCTCCATCAACGGCGGCGGCCAGAAGACCACCTACATGGCTTCGGTCAACATCACCAAGCGCGAAGGTGTCGTGACCGGCTCCAAGATGGACCGTGCCAACTTCCGTTCGCTGGTCAGCACCAAGGTACTGAAGGACAAGCTAGAACTCAGTGTCGGCGTGAATAGCATGTTCGGCAAGAACATCGGTGTCCCCATGGGCAATGAAGGCGCCTCTGTCCTTGATGCCATGAACTACTTCAACCCCACCCTGCCCATCCGTCAGGACGACGGCGACTGGTCGCACGGCGAAGGTTCGAGCAACTACAACCCCCTGTCGCTGATTTACGAAGATAAGTCGCAGACCGAATGGAAGCGCAACCAGGTAATGGCCAAGGCCACCTTGAACCTCATCGAAGGACTGACCTGGAACGCCAACTACTCGTACAACAACGAGCAGAAGACCTACAGTGCCTACCACTCGCACAAAACGCAGATCATCGACAAGGACGGCAATGTCAGCCCGTCGATGAACGGTGTGGCCCAGCGCAGCACGTACTTCGGTCATTCTCAGACTTTCGAGAC
Source organism: Bacteroidales bacterium (assembly GCA_029218405.1). Taxonomy (GTDB): domain Bacteria; phylum Bacteroidota; class Bacteroidia; order Bacteroidales; family Bacteroidaceae; genus Phocaeicola. Next base: position 23,262 of record JAQXRG010000007.1, on the reverse strand, counting down.
CTACGGCAACTTCGACAAGACCTTCAACGATATCCACAAGGTAGGTCTGATGGCCGGTTTCTCGTGGGAAGAAACCGTGAACAACGACGGTTTCGGCGTATCAGTCCACAACTTCTTCGACGACCAGCTGGGCTGGAACAACTTGACCTATGCCGGTATGATCGACGGTCCCCACAAGGTAGAGAGCGGTACCATCGAGACCATCCGCAACATCTCCTTCTACGGTCGTGCCAACTACTCGTTCAACGGCCGCTACATGCTGCAGGCCACCATCCGTCGCGACGGCTCGTCCGTCTTCGGCAAGGATCATCGCTGGGGTACCTTCCCCTCTGTATCCGTGGCCTGGAACATCACCGAAGAAAACTTCATGAAGAACCAGCGTCTGTTCGACACCCTGAAGCTCCGCACCGGTTACGGTGTCAGCGGTAATGCCATGGGCTTCGGTGCCTACTCGGCCGTGGCCACCTACGGTTCTACCAGCAAATACGACAATGGCTACGTGATGCTGGGTGCTACCAAGCTGGCCAACCCCGACCTGAAATGGGAATCGACCGGCATGTTCAATGTCGGCATCGACTTCGGCCTGCTGGGCGGCCGCCTCAGCGGTAACGTGGAATACTACATCAAGAAGACCAAGGACCTGATTTGGGACTATCCCGTATCTTCCTATCTCTATCCGTTCGGTACGATTGCCGCCAACGTGGGCAAGATTACCAACAAGGGTATCGAATTCAGTCTGACCGCCATCCCCGTGAAGACCAAGCACTTCAACTGGACCTCTACCCTGAACCTGTCGCACAACAAGAACACCGTGGACAAGCTGTCCAATGACATCTACAAGACCTCTACCTTCTCGCAGGGCGACCCGATGGTAGCCGGTGTTTCGGCCAACGGCTGGACCCAGCGCGTCATGGAAGGCGAACCCCTCGGTACGTTCTATACCTACGAATGGGCCGGCACGGATGCTGACGGTGTGTCTGTCTACTATACGCGCGACGCCAACGGCAACCGCGACGGAGGCACCACCCGTGCTCCCGAATACAAAGACCGCACCATCACCGGCTGCGCACAGCCGAAGCTGAACCTGGGTTGGAACAACAGCTTCACCTACAAGAACTTCAGCGTAAGCGCCTTCCTGATGGGTGTCTTCGGTCACGATGTCTATAACGGCCTGCGTGCCCACTACACCTCTCCCGACTTCTTTGCCGGCGGCAAGAACGTGCTGAAGGAATTCATCTACGAACGCGACGCGAAGGATACCGGTTCGAACATTCCTTCCGACCGCTTCATTGAAGACGGCAGCTACGTGCGTCTGCAGAGCCTGTCTGTGGGTTACACCTTCGACAAGTTCAACGACTGGATCAACAACCTGCAGCTCTACGTAACGATGAACAACGTCTTCACCATCACCGGCTACAAGGGCCTCGATCCTGAAGTCAACTTGGGTGGTATCGACCCGGGTGTCGACTACCGCTGGTCAACCTATCCCCATACCCGTACCATCATGATCGGTACTAAAATTAACTTCTAATTAGATTTGGCAGATATGAAAACAAATAAATTTCTTCTTTCAGCTGGACTGCTTGCATTGACCCTGGCCAGCTGCACGGACTTGGACGTTGACGTGAAGTCCCAATATACCAGTCTTGTCAATACACCGGAAGCCGTTACGGCCAATATGGCCAATGTATTCTTCCAGTTCCGCGACCCGCTGGGCCGCCGCTACATGGAAGCCATGACCCTTTCGAGCGACGAATATACCTCGCTGGCCTACAGCGGTAACTGGGTGGATGCCTATGCCTATGCACACCCCTCCTACCATACTTCCCGACCGGAAGATGCTACGGTGGACTGGATGGGTGTATTGGGCCGCGCCAACGTGTTGGCCAACGAAATCATAGAATCTAATTATTCGGAGGAAAATAAATGCGCTGCTCGTGCTGTACGAGCTTTCTATACCTTCCTCATCATGGAAAACTTCGGCGATGCTCCTATCCCTGATGCCGGCTACAAGGAGGAAAACGGCCTGGACATGTTCGACCGCAACCCACGTCCCGAAGTCGCCAAATGGATCGAGAAGGAACTGCTGGAAGTGTACGACAAGCTGCCCGAAGCCACGACCGGCGACAACTACGGAAAGCCCAGCAAGTACATGGCCTTGGCATTGCTGGCCAAGCTGTACATCAACTGGCCCGTCTATACGGCCGACAAGGTGGCCGACTACAACGCCGCCTCCGCCCAGAACGAGAAGCTGGCCGACTGCATCAAGGTCTGCGACCAAATCATCAGTTCCGGCAAGTTTGCATTGGGTCCCGTGGCCTATCGCTTCAAGTTTAATCACAATAATACCGAATTGGTTGAAAGTGGACAAATCAAAGACTTTATCTACGCTATGCCGTATGATACATATAGTGCACAGGGTATGCAATGGGGTCGTTCGCATGTCTACAAGGACATCAAGGCTATGAATCCCAGTTATTTTGGAGAAAAATTGGGAAATTCAGGAGGTGCATACATGACTTTGACTCCAGAATGTGTAGATCGTTTCAACCTGCCGGGTGACGAGCGTAACTGGATGATTGCAGGTCTACTTGATAAAGATGGTAATCCTGCCAATGGTCAGGTTTATGTGTATGATCCAGAAACTCTTCTTCCTACGGATCAGATTGCCATGGAAGGTACCCCAGAAAAGATTTATGATGAACAAGGGAATGAAATCGGTAAAAAGCCATTAAGACCATTGGTGTTTTCTAAGACAATTCATGTTGTGCTTGATCCAGCGGCAAATGATGTAGGTAATGATTTGGACAGTTGGTGCCAAGGTTACCGTTCTATGAAGTGGTTCCTTTGTAACCGCGACTACTCGAACGGACGCAACCAGTCGAACGACGTGCCCATCTTCCGCTACGCCGACATCCTGCTGACCAAGGCAGAAGCCCTGGTACGCAGCGGACAGGGCGGTGCCAAGGACCTGTTCAACCAGATCCGCAGCTATGTCAAGGCTCCCGAACTTGCCGGCGAACCGACACTGGACGACCTCTATATGGAACGTGGCCGCGAATTCTTCGACGAACTGTGGCGACGCAACGACATGATCCGCTTCGGCCACTACGAGGACGAATGGTTCCCTCACTACAAAAGCAACCCGAACGCCAGCTTCGACAAGAACATGCGCGTCTTCCCCGTATCGAAGAACGACCTGGACTTGAACCCCACCTGGACTCAGAACCCTGGTTACTAATCTGAAATAAATCAATTGTTAGCAAGAGCGTGTGTCAAAACGCACCGATAGGCGATGCTGATTTTGGCACACCCTCTTCCACCTCCCAAAAACACTGAATATGAACGTACGTACACTTTTCCTTTTCCTCCTGTGTGCCTGCCCCGTCGGAAACCTGCTGGCACAATACATCCCCTCGGCCTATCCCATCGAGATGGTCGTCCACCGGGGAGCCAACCATCTGGCTCCTGAAAACACGGAAGCCTCGGCCCTTGCGGCTCTCGAGCACGGAGCTAACTGGGTGGAAGTGGATGTACGCACCACCCGAGACCGTCGGCTGTACAACCTGCACGACGAGACCCTCGACCGTACCACGAACGGAACAGGGAAACTGGCCGACTGGATGGCTGCGGATGTCGATACCCTCGATGCCGGCAGCTGGTTCGGTCCGGAATTCAAGGGCCTGCACGTCCCCACCATTGCCGCCATGCTCGATGCCCTGAAGGGGAAGGCCAACGTGTTCTTCGACGTGAAACGGGGTACCCCCGTGGCCGACCTGGTGAAACTGGTGCGCGACAAAGGCTTTTCCGACAACAGTTTCTTCTGGTTTGCCGACCCCGAGATGCTGAAGGAATTTGTCCGCATCGCCCCCGAAATGAAGGTCAAGGTGAATGCCTCGACCGTCGAACGACTCCAAGAATGGATGGCCGTCTGTACGCCTTCCTATGTGGAAGTGACCGCCGATGCCATCACCCCGACGTTCCGCACGTTCTGTCACGAACACCACGTGAAAATCATGGCCGCCATCCAGCAGGCCAACGAGCAGGACTACCTGAATGCCATTGCCGCCCGTCCCGACCTGGTCAACCTGGACCGGCCGGAACTGTTTGTAAAACTGCTGGCCCCCCAACCTTAGAACATCCCCGGCAACCCAACTGCCGTCACCCTATACGCCATTGACAACAACCATGAAACGAATTGATTCTTTCCTCATCGGACTCTTCGCCCTCCTGGGCTCCGCCTGCCAGCACCAGGAAGCGGCATTGCTGCCCTACGTGAATACCTACGTAGGCACCGCTCCCAGCGAGACCCATACGGCAGGCCTTTTCGGCAAGAACACCGAAGAATACGGGCAGACCCTGCCCGCCGTGCTTGAACCCAACGGCATGAACTTCTGGACCCCACAGACACAGGACACGGAACGGAAGTGCAAGGCACCGTATTACTACAAGGACACCCGGCTGCAAGGCTTCCGCAACTCGCACTGGATTGTGGGCGGCTGCACCCAGGACTATGGCAGCATGACCCTCATGCCCGTGGCCGGCCCCCTGCGCTGCCAGCCCGAGGCCCGCGCCGCTGCCTTCACACACGAGAAAGAGACCAGCACACCGGCCTACTACGCCGTCCAACTGCCCGACTACCAGCTGACTGCAGAAATGACCGGCCGCTCTCGCTCCGCCATCTTCCGCTTCACCTACAACCAGACCGGCGAAGCCCATTTGGTGGTGAACCCCAACAGCGACGAGGGACAAGGCTACATCGAAATAGACACCCTGCATCACCAGATACGGGGCTGCAACCCCGTGCACCGCATCTACCAGGGCTGGGGTGAACCGGCCGGCTTCAGCGGCCACTTCGTCATCGAGTACCGGGAGCAGCCCTCGGCCTTCGGCACCTTCCATGGCGACACCGTCTTTGCCGGACACACCCGCATCGAGGCCGGCTCAGCCATCGGCGCCTACATCAGCTTCCCCGTCAAGGCGGGACAGCAGTTAGTGGTCAAAGCCGCCTCGTCGTTCACCGACAGTCTGGGCGCCATCGGCAACCTGCAGGCCGAGATTCCTCACTGGGACTTTGACCGGACCCGCCAAGAACTGGAAGCCATTTGGGAACAGCAGCTCGGCAAAATCACCGTCGAGACCCACAACCAGAGGGACAAGCGGAAATTCTACAGTGCCCTCTACCGCGCCTCCTTCCTGCCGCGCACCTTTAACGATGCCGACGGACGCTATCCGGCGTTCGGCAAAGGCACATCGCTGCTGCAGACCCGCGACGGGCACAACTACTACGAGGACTACAGCATGTGGGACACCTACCGCGCGCTGCACCCGCTCATCAACCTGCTCTCGCCCGCCAAGGCCGGCGACATGATGCAGTCGTTGGTGGACAAATACGAGCAGGGTGGCTGGCTGCCCATCTTCCCCTGCTGGAACAGTTATACCGCGGCCATGATCGGCGACCACTGCATCGCCGCCATCGGCGACGCCTACCTGAAGGGCATCCGTGGCTTCGACATTGAACGAGCCTATGAAGGCATGCGCAAGAACGCTTTCGAGACTCCCTCTTGGTTCGAGGACTACCGGAACGGAATGGGACGGCGGGCGTTGGACTCCTACCTCGAAAAAGGATACATCCCGTTGGAGGACAGTGTGAAAGAGGCCTACCATACGTGCGAGCAGGTATCGCGCACCTTGGAATACGCCTACGATGACTTCGTGTTGGCCCAGGTGGCCAAGGCTTTGGGCAAGACCGATGACTACCAGGTGCTTGCCGCCCGTGCCCGCAACTACCGGAATGTCATCGACCCTTCCACCGGCTACGTGCAAGGGCGACGGGCCGACGGTACCTACCTGACCGAGGACAACGCATTCCGCTTCACACGCTTCATCACCGAAGGCGCTCCCTGTCATTATACCTGGTACGTACCCCACGATGTGGAAGGGCTTATGGAATGCATGGGCGGCAAGGAAGCCTTCGTCGCGAAACTGGACTCGATGTTCAGCGAACGCCGCTACTGGCACGGCAACGAGCCCTGCCACCAGATAGCCTACCTCTACGACTATGCCGGCCAGCCGCAGAAGACACAGCGGCAGGTGCGCCACATCCTGGACACGGAATACCTGGACACACCGGGCGGCCTCTCGGGCAACGATGATGCCGGACAAATGTCGGCCTGGTACCTCTTCTCCGCCATGGGCTTCTACCCCGTATGTCCCGGTACACCTTATTATATGATGGGCAGTCCCGTATTCCCCAAGCTGGAACTCCACTTGGAGAACGGAAAGACCTTCACCCTCATCGCCGAGAACGCCTCTGCCGAGAACATCTACATTGAGCACATGGAACTGAACGGGAAGCCTTACGACAAGTACTTCCTCACGCACGAGGACATCCTGAACGGAGGCATCCTGAAGGTGAGAATGAAGAACGAAGAATGAGGAATGAAATTTGAGAACTTGTAAACAACTAACTGATATGAAACTGAAAACATACCTTTTCATGACCATGGGGCTCCTCGCTGCAGGTGCCCTCTCTGCGAAAGACTACTCTGTCCGCGACTTCGGTGCCGTGGGCGACGGACGCACGGACGATGCCGCCGCCATCCAGCGCGCCATTGACACCTGTTCGAAAGACGGGGGAGGCCGGGTGGTGATTCCCTCCGGACACACCTTCCTCTGCAGCCCCTTCCACCTGGCATCCAACATCGACCTGCACCTGGAGCCGAACGCCCGTCTGCTGGCCCATCCCGATGAGTCCCACTATACAGAAAGCACCTTCCGCGCCAACCGAGGCGAGGGCATGATGTGGATTTCGGGCAAGGACCTGAAGAACGTTACCATCAGCGGCACCGGCGAGATAGACGGCAACGGCGTGGCCTTCATGGGCAAGGAGCTCGACGACTCCTTCGAGCTGAAGCCCGTCACCGACTTCGACCCCCGTCCGCACGTCCTGACGCTCATCAACATCGAGAAAGTGGTCATCCGCGACGTGACCATCCGCAACAGCGCCTACTGGACCGTTCACCTCATCGGCTGCCACGACGCTTCCGTGCTGGGCATCTCACTGCTGAACAACCTGAAAATCCGCAACGGCGACGGTATTGACGTGGACCACAGCCGCAAGGTGCGCATCGCCGACTGTTTCATCGAGAGCGGCGACGACTGCATCTGCCTGAAGAACCGCCGCGAGTTCGAGGAGTATGGTCCCTGCGAGGACATCGTGGTGAGCAACTGCGTCATGACCTCCCGCTCTTGCGCCATCAAGATTGGTTCGGAAAACATGGACAAGATTGAGAACGTGTTGTTCAACAACTGCATCGTGCGCAAGAGCAACCGAGGCATCGGCATCCAGAACCGCGACGAGGGCACGGTGAAGAACGTCATCTTCTCCAACATGATTGTCGATTGCCAGTTCTTCTCCGATGTGTGGTGGGGCAAGGCCGAACCCATCTACGTGACCGCTTATCCCCGCGCCGTGGGCAACCACAAGGATGCCGGCTGGCGTTTCCCCAAAGGTGCCACCGAAGGCAAAGTAGGCGAAGTGAGCCACATCTATTTCCACAACGTAAAGTGTGACAGCGAGAACGGCTGCTTCGTGGGGGGCGACACCCCGACAAAGGTCCACCACATCTACTTCGACAAGGTTGATGTGAACCTCTCGAAGCGCACAAGCTATGAAGGCGGCATCTACGACAAGCGGCCCTGTCTGGGCGAAGGCTTCATCCACGACGCTACCTACGGCTTCTACCTGCACACCGCTTCCGACATCCACATCGATGACTGCACAGTCAGCTGGAACGAGCCGCTGCTGCTCCACCAGGGTGGCGACGTGAAACGCATCAACATTCATTAACCCGATCATATTTGTACATTCAACTATGATAAATTTCCATTTTTTTAGTTTTATGAGACTGCTCTTCCTGCTGCCGCCCGTGATGGTTGCCGCGCTGGGAGGCAGTCTCTCAGTTTCTGCCCAGACGGCAGCCCCACAACGCATCTATTCCGGCGCACCGGTCACCGGACGTACCCAATACATTGACCCCCGCATCGGGTCTGAAGGCCTGGGCCGTGTGTTCATCGGCCCTTCCTGTCCTTTTGGCATGGTCAAACCTTCTCCCGACTGCACGGAGAGCCCCAACAGCGGCTGGCTGCCCCTGCCCGAACAGGTGAACGGCTTCGCCCAGACCCATGTGAGCGGCACAGGAGGCGGTCCCAAATACGGCAACATCCTGGTGATGCCCTCCACCGGCGGACTGGACTGCCTCCAGCCCATCGCCCACCGGCGGTGGGAAACCATCCTGCCCGGCTACTATGCCACGGAGTTCGAGGAGAACGGCCTCCAAACAGAAATCACCACAGCACAACGCGCCTCGTTCTACCGTTTCACCTACCCGGCCGACTCCCTGAAGACGCTGCTTTTCGACTGCGGCTTCTACCTGGGCCGCCAGCCCGTTCCCGACGGACGCGAGGCCCAGCAGTTCGTAGGATCTGAGATACAAGTGCTTTCCGACCACGAGGTGTGCGGCTATTCCCGCATCCGGGGCGGCTGGAACAACGGTCGGGCCTATACTGTCTATTTCTTTGCCGAGACGGATGTCCCTTTCACCGACTTCATCACCTTCAAGGACGGACGCACCAGCCATGAGGCCGCCCAGTACGACTCGCAGCAGCCGACCGGTGCCGTCGTCCGGTTCCCGGCCTCCGCACGACAAGTGCAGCTGAAGATCGGCATCTCCTTCCTCAGCAGCCTGAAGGCACGTCAGAACGCCCGTGAGGGCATCCCGCACTGGTCGTTCAGCGACACCCACCGCGACGTACTGCAGCAATGGGAGACTCTGCTGGAACGCATCGACATCGCTCCGGATACTCCCGTGGCCCAGCGACGGATGTTCTACACAGGACTCTACCACACGATGCTCATGCCCGTGGACCGTAGCGGAGAGAACCCGTTGTGGGTGGATCCGGTGCCCTACTATGACGACTTCTATGCTATCTGGGACACCTACCGCACCTCCACACCCCTCATCACCCTCATCGACCCGCGACGCGAGACCGACATCGTGCGCTCGCTCATCAACATCTGGAAGCGCGACGGCTACCTGCCCGACGCTCGCAGCGGCAACTGCAACGGACGTACGCAAGGCGGATCGAACGCTGAGATCGTCATCGCCGACGCGTTCGTGAAAGGACTGGACGGCATCGACTACGAACAGGGACTGCAGGCCATGCTGAAAGACGCAACCGTACCTCCGGGCGGCAACGAGGAAGCGGAGGGACGGGGCGGACTCGTGCCCTACCTGCAGCTGGGCTATATCCCCTACGGCATCCCCCGTGCGGGCAACCGTACCATCGAGTATTCCTTCTGCGATTACGCCATCGCCACCGTAGCCAAGGGATTAGGCAAGGAGGAACTGGCACAGCGGTACCTGCGGCAGAGCGGTAACTGGAAGAACCTCTGGCGGGCGGATTACGAGCACGAGGGCGTGAAGGGCTTCATCCTGCCCCGCGACGCGCAGGGCCGTTGGCTCGACCGCGTGCCCTACGGACACTCCGAGGTGCAGCGACCCACCTTTGTCTATACCCCGGTCACCTTCGAAGGGCCCTGGTACACACCGTGGTGGGACATGTTCTTCTACGAGGCCTCCTCGTGGGAATATTCGCTGAGCATCCCGCACGACGTGCCCGGACTCATCGGACAATGCGGCGGCGAGGAAGCCTTCGACCACCGTCTCGACACCTTCTTCGACAAAGGGTTCTTCAACGTGAACAACGAGCCATCGTTCCTCAGTCCGTGCCTCTACCATTGGATAGGACGCCCGGACAAGAGCAGCGACCGGGTGCTCGCCATCATCGACCGCCACTACAACGACAGCCCGTCGGGACTGCCCGGTAACGATGACTCCGGTGCCATGTCCTCCTGGCTGGCCTTCCACATGACAGGGCTCTACCCCAACGCCGGACACGACTACTACCTCATCCACACACCGGTGCTGACCGCCACTACCTTCCACCTGACAGAAGGCAAAGACTTCACCATCCGGGCGGAGGGACTGTCCGCCAAGAACCGCTACATCCAGTCGGCCACCCTCAACGGACAGGACTATCCCTGTTCCACCCTCCGCCACGCCGACCTCACCGCCGGCGGCACACTGGTGCTGAAGATGGGCCCCAAGCCTGGCCACTGGGGAACAAAGCTGTTTAACTAATCCGAAACCACTGACCCTCAAAAACACCCACCACCATGAAACGATTCGTCACCTTATGTGCCGGCCTGTTCGCACTGGGAAGCCTGACGGCACAATCCCTGCTGCCCGACACCTTATTATATACTTATCATCTCCATGGACAGACACGGAAATACGAATGTCATTTCCAGTCCAGCACCGAAGGGCTGCGACTCCATTGGCGCATCCTGCGCAACGGTGCCTGGCAGACCGGCAGCTATACCATGTCCCCGACCGCCCTGACGGACGCCACCTCGCTGAGCCTGCTCCACCCCGAAGACACCCGCCACATCGTCCTGCCCGACTATGAGACATTCGGCCTGCTCTCCACCCACGCCCTTCAGTCGCTGAAGGAACAAGGTACATGCACCTACAGTGGGGTCACCTACCGGCTGAAAGACAGCACCGAACAGGCCCTGGGCCGTCCCCTGCTTCATGCCGCCGACCCGCGCGAAGGAGGTGAGCTCTGGGTGCTGGACTGCCCGGCCTGTCCCGTTATCTGGAAGATGCGGAACAATCCCTTGGAAATCAACTGGACCGTCTCCCCCTATTCGGCACGGACACGACAGGCCACTGCCGGCGATGACCTGAAAAGCCAACTACTGTCATGTCCGGAAAAACTGGGCAGCATCTACTATGCCTATCCCACTCCCTTTGGGAAACGGACTCCCGAACCTGAAGGATATCATCCTGTTTACATCAGCCATTACGGACGGCACGGCTCCCGCTACCTGACCGATGACGAACGCTACCGCACCGTCGTGCAGCTGTTTGACAGCCTGTCTGCCCGCAAGGAGCTCACCCTCCTGGGAGAAGATGTCCACCGTCGCCTGCAACAGGTGTGGGCCGATGCGGAGGGTCACGGTGGACAGCTAAGTGCCATCGGTGACCGGCAGCACCGGGAAATTGCCCGGCGTATGTTCCAGACCTTCCCCTCCGTCTTCGAAGGCGAGACCCCGGTGACAGCCGTGGTCAGCACCTCCCAACGGTGCATCATGAGCATGGCCGCTTTCTGCGAATCTCTGAAGGAACAGAACCCTCGGTTGCAGGTGAAGCGGCTGACCGGCGACCGGTACATGCGCTACATCCACTACTCCTCGGCCGATGTCAAGGCCCTCGAACGCCCCGACGCTCCGTGGCAGAAAGACTACCAGGCGTTCTGCAAGGAACAAATCCGTCCCGACCGCCTCATCGCCCAGCTCTTCCGCCATCCGGAACGCATCAGCCGTCCTGATGACGTCATGATGGGCCTGTACTGGATTGCCGTAAACATGCAGGACACGACTCCCGAGCTCTCGTTCTTCGACCTGTTCACCCCCGAGGAACTGTTCGGCATCTGGCAAACCATCAACTACCGAATGTATATCTGCAATGCCTGTGCCCCCACCGGCCAGCAAGCCGGTCCCCGGAGTGCTCGTTCCTTGCTCGACGACATCGTGCAAAAAGCCGACGCAGCCCTACAGGCGAACGTACCGAGCGTTGACCTCCGCTTCGGCCACGACACCAACCTTATCCGTCTGCTGGCCCTCATGCAGGTAGAGGGGTGTGCCCGCCGCGAAACCAATCCCGACCGCTACTACCTCGCCTGGCAGGACTTCCGTGTATCGCCCATGGCCGCCAACCTGCAGCTCATCTTCTACCGCAACGGCAAAGGTGACGTACTGGTCAAGCTGCTGCACAACGAGGAGGAAGCCACACTGCCACTCGTTAGTATCAACGGCCCATACTATGACTGGAAGGAAGTCAAGAGACTTTGGAAATAATCATTTCGCCATATTTATACGGCAAAAACAAGGAATTTGATATTTTTCTGCAACTTTTATTGCAAAAATGTTGCAAGGTTCAAATATTATCCATACTTTTGCCCCCGTTAAACAAACGATAGAATAATAACCAATAAGAAATAAACAATATGAATGCAGCTAAAGTATTGGAAGATCTCAAAAGAAGATTCCCCAATGAACCTGAATACCATCAGGCAGTAGAAGAAGTATTAGGTACCATCGAAGAAGAATACAACAAGCACCCGGAGTTCGACAAGGTGAACCTGATTGAGCGCCTGTGCATCCCCGACCGCGTCTATCAGTTCCGCGTGACCTGGATGGACGACAAGGGCAACATCCAGACCAACATGGGTTACCGCGTACAGCACAACAACGCCATCGGCCCGTACAAGGGCGGTATCCGTTTCCATAGCTCCGTGAACCTCGGTATCCTGAAGTTCCTGGCCTTCGAGCAGACCTTCAAGAACTCACTGACCACCCTCCCTATGGGAGGCGGCAAGGGCGGTTCCGACTTCTCTCCGCGTGGCAAGTCCAACGCTGAAGTGATGCGTTTCTGCCAGGCCTTCATGCTGGAACTGACCCGTCACATCGGTCCCGATGTGGACGTGCCTGCCGGTGATATCGGTGTAGGCGGTCGTGAAGTAGGCTACATGTTCGGCATGTACAAGAAACTGACCCGCGAGTTCAGTGGCGTGCTGACCGGTAAGGGCCGCGAATTCGGCGGTTCGCTGATTCGTCCCGAAGCGACCGGTTACGGTAACGTTTACTTCCTGATGGAAATGCTGAAGACCAAGGGTATGGACCTCAAGGGCAAGACCGTCCTGATTTCCGGTTCGGGCAACGTGGCTCAGTACACCGCCGAGAAGGTACTCCAGTTGGGTGGTAAGGTACTCACTATGAGTGACTCCGATGGTTATGTATATGACCCCGAAGGTATCGACCGCGAAAAGCTGGACTACATCATGGAGCTGAAGAACCTCTACCGTGGACGTATCCGCGAATACGCAGAGCAGTATCCGGGCGTGAAGTACGTAGAAGGCCAGAAGCCTTGGAACGAGAAAGCAGACATCGCTCTTCCGTCGGCCACCCAAAACGAAATCAACGGTGACGCAGCTCGCGCACTGGTAGCCAACGGCGTGATTGCCGTGAGCGAAGGTGCCAACATGCCTTCTACTCCCGAAGCCATCAAGGTATTCCAGGAAGCGAAGATTCTCTACGCACCGGGCAAGGCCGCCAATGCCGGCGGTGTATCGGTTTCCGGTCTGGAAATGACTCAGAACTCCGAACGCCTGTCTTGGAGCGCCGAAGAAGTGGACCAGAAGCTGCACTCCATCATGGAGAACATCCACGAGAACTGCGTGAAGTACGGTACAGAACCCGACGGCTACGTGAACTACGTGAAGGGTGCTAACGTTGCCGGCTTCATGAAGGTGGCCAACGCCATGATGGCACAGGGCATCGTCTGAAAACGGTTCCGCTACCGTCCGACGGACAGCACACAATGAAACGAAAAAGGGAAAGGACGCACCAGTGCCTTTCCCTTTTTCGTTTCTTCACGTTTCCCTGTTACCGGTGCCTCCCCACTCCCGTGTCGGTCCTTTTCGGCTCCCACCTGACGGCAGCTCCGCATTCCCTTTTTCTCCTTTGTGAAAAAATTCTTCCTCCCACGTTCTTCCTTTTTCATTTTTTATATTACCTTTGTCCATTATATCAACTTTAAACCTATTTATCATGAACCAACCTCAAAACAGCTTCCTGATTCCACTGTCATTCATCGGAATCATGTTCTTTGCCATTGGCTTCGCGCTGGGCATCAACTCTCTCCTGGTACCGGTACTGCAAGGCTCGCTGGGCATCTCCAACGCCGCGTCCTACCTCATCATCGCCGCTACCTTCATTCCGTTCCTGGTGTTCGGCTATCCAGCCGGGATGACCATCAAGGCCATTGGCTACAAGAAAACCATGAGCCTCTCGTTCTTCATCTTCGCTGTGGCCTTCTACCTGTTCATCCTGTCGGCCGCCGAACGCAGCTTCTCGCTGTTCCTGCTCGCCTCGTTTGTCAGCGGTGGCGCCAACGCCTACCTGCAGGCATCGGTCAACCCCTACATCACCATCCTTGGCCCGTTGGAAAGTGCTGCCAAGCGCATCAGCATCATGGGCATCTGCAACAAGCTGGCGTGGCCCATCCCCAGCTTGTTCATCGTATGGCTGCTGGGCAAGGATGTCAGTCTCATTCAGATTGAAGACCTTGACAAGGCATTCTATATCATCATCGCTGCCTTCGTGGTTCTGGGCATCATGGCCTTCATGGCACCGCTGCCCGAAGTGAAGGCCGCCGGTGAGGACGAAGGCGATGACACAGCTGCTGCCTGTCCCTACGCTGCCGGAAAGACCTCCGTATGGCAGTTCCCCCACCTGCTGCTGGGCTGTCTGGCCCTCTTCCTCTATGTAGGTGTAGAGACCGTCTCCCTCGGAACCTTGGTGGACTATGCCAACTCGCTGGGCCTGCCGGGTGCCGCCAACTACGCTTGGATTGCTCCCATCGGCATCGTCATCGGCTACATCTGTGGTATTATCTTCATCCCGAAGTACTTGAGCCAGGCCGCTGCCCTGAAGATTTGCTCTTGGTTGGCCATCATCGGTGCTCTGCTGGTAGTGTTGACTCCGGCCGACATCTCCATTTACTTCATTTCCTTCATGGCGCTGGGTTGCTCCCTGATGTGGCCCGCCTTGTGGCCGCTGGCCATGGCCGACCTGGGAAAGTTCACCAAGGCCGGTTCGTCACTGCTCATCATGGCCATGTTTGGCGGTGCGGTCATCCCGACCCTTTACGGCTGGCTGAAGGACATGGTCGGCGCGCAGCAGGCTTACTGGCTCTGCCTCCCCTGCTTCCTGTTCATCCTCTATTACGGTGTGGCAGGCTATAAAATTCGCACGAAGTAAACCGACGTAAGCGCACCCGCTTAGAAAACGTTGCATCCCGCGGCGCTCTCCTTCTTCTGGAGAGTTCCGCGGGATGCTTTCGTTTGTCCGGACGCTGCTGTCCGGCCTACCGTCCGGCCTCATCCCCTGCCGACGGACAAGCCTCCTGAAATGCCACCGAACGACGGACGCACCATGCCCCGTCCACCAGCTCCACGTAATACACTCCCGGCACCGACGGACGAAATTCCTTCCCCTCCATCACGACCGGCAGCGGCTGATAGACAGCCAGAGTCCGAACGGACGGCCGCACCGAGGCAGACCACGAACTTCTCCGCAAACAGCCATGCCTTGACCCCCTTCAAGCCGTCACGGTCGAGCTCCATCGCCGTCATGCCCTGTCGGCCATCGCCCAGTCCGCCCACGTTTCCGCTCCGGTTGTTCTGCCGGGCCGACCTCATCACGGGCATCGGAGCCCTGTCCTCGTAAGCAGTGACACCCGGCACCTTCCGCCAATCCCAAAACGGGAAGACATCCAGGTACTCATCGCCCCGCCGATAGAAAAAAGTAGCCCCATCACCCATGTAATACCCTTTCAGGTTATCCTCGTTCACCAGCTCCGTTCCGATGACCCGCGACGAGGACATCTTCACCGTCGCCATCCAATCGGGACAACGGTGTACGTATAGTCCGAGCAACCGAAGTGCTTGTGCCCCACCAAGGGATTCCCCTGCTTCGGGAAGCCGTCCAGTCCCAGGTCTGCCGCCGCAAAGGCCACACCGTATGCCTTGTGCAGCTGCGCGTGGTGGAAAAACTGCCGGCCCAATGCGCTGACATCCATGTGACGCTGCCAGACCACCCAGCGGTACCCCTCATCAACCAGCGCATGCAGGATGTTCTGCTGCGGCAGACTGAAGGCAAACGAAGTGTCGTGGAACAGGCGGGCATAGAACGCCATGCCCGACAGGTACGACAAGCCATAATTGCCGAACTGCTGCTGCGGACCGTGCTGATGGAAGCTCCAGTCAGGTTGAATACCTTCCGTCCGTCCGAGGCAAATCTCCGAAGCGATGGTGTCACGGGCCGCCTGCATCAGCTCGCGGTCATCCTGCAGCAAGGCACGCACCAGCACATTTCCCGCCAGCCACACCTTATTCTGTCCCGTCATCCAGAAGCGGGCTGCCTTCATCACGTCAATGGCCGCCTGCCGCTCCTCGTCCGTCAGCTCCTCCTCTAACAGGAGAAACGCCGCCCCCAGTGTCTTGGGCACTCCGATCTCGTTGTACCACCAGTTCAGGCACCGCGGACGCCGGGTGAACCAGTAATTCATCGCCCGGTGCAGTGCCTGTCGCACCTGTTCGGAATCCTTCCACTCCGACCCTGGTGTCCGATAGACCCTGGCCAGTTCCAGCATCCGTTCCGCATGCTGCTTCGGCTCCCAGCCCGACCGCTTCGTGTCGGCATAGTCGATGTCCGGCCACGAACCGTCCGCCCGCTGTGCAGCCAGACAGGCCTCCACCTTCTGTTGGTCCACAGGATAGCGTTGGTGAAGCTCCACCACCACCTGGTCCGACAGTTCCGTCTCGGGAGGAATGCGCACAAAGTCAGCCTGCAGCGTATCGCTCTGTTCCGGAGCGTGCAGGAACAGCCGTCGGTACGTCTCCTTGACACGCTGCAGCTCGCTATCCACCGTCCCAGTGGCGGCCGTCAGTATGCAGGTCCCGCTCCCCATGAGCCAAAACAAAATCATCCACCGTCTCATCTTCCGTCCTCCCTCCATCGTTACCGTCGAGCAAGGTCCCGACTATCGGAACTCCTCGACCACACAACGGCCGATACCGCGTGCACCGCTGGTCACGGCCTTCCCCTTCTCCTGAAACTGCCTGTCCATACCTGTCTCCTTCATAACTCAGCTCCTTCTCAGAAATGCAGCTCCACCTCTTTGCCAAAAGGAAACAACGACAGTCCCGCCAACTTGAAATGCTGTCGGGCGAAGGGGATGCCGATGATGGTGATGAACAACAGCGCGCCGAAGAAAAGGTGCACCAGACAAGCCCACAAGCCCCCGAACACCATCCACAACAGGTTGAGCGGAAGGCGTATGCAGCCGATGGGGCAGTCCGTGTCCCTCACCTCCGCTCCGAACGGCCACAAGCACAGCATCCCCAGCTTAAGGGTCTGCAAGGCCACGGGAATACCAATAACAGTCAGGGCCAGCGCCAGGCTGCCCGTGAAATAACCGATGGCGGCTTCCAGTCCTCCGAACAGCCACCACAAAAGATTTCCAATGATTCTCATATTCTTTCTTATTTGTTCATGTAGGCAAGACCGTATGACCGACTTCTAACACTCCGACCACTTCCTTGCCCCCACAAAGATACATAGAAAATCCAAGACCGGACAGCAATGCCCGTCTTTCTTTCGTGAAGGACACGAAATATCCACGTCCCCATCCACAGAAAATATCGGTAAAGCCGACTCAGCACAGCCGACATCGTGCGGACCACTGGTCTGACAGAACAGGAAATTGGCATACTTTGATACTGAGTGGCAAACTTCTTAAGATAGCAGGTCATGAAAGAACATTGCAAATAGTCTCTACGTTCTGGTCAAAATTATCCTTGTCTATAGCCCGGTTCTTCATGGCAGAACGGTAATTGTATATCGTCTGTGGTGTATAGAACAACAGCGTAGATATCTTCTGTATGTCTTTGACTCCCAAACGGATGAGTGCCATAATCCTCAGCTCGTTCGTCAGGAGCTCTCCTTTCTTTGGCTCTATCTGTTTGTCAGGATACAACAGTTTGTTGAATTCGTCGATAAAAGTCGGGTAAAGGGTAAGGAACGCTTTGTCGAAATACAAAAAGAACTCTTTGGTATCAGCGTCTTTCATCCGGTTTTGATGTAAGACAGACAGGATATCGTCCGTCTGATGAGCCTTTACCTTTCTTTCGACACTGATGATGAATTTGTTGTATTTGTCGATGTAGGCAGCACATAGGTCGATGAACAGCGACACATACTGTTCCCGGATGTGGTTGGTCCGTTTCAGCTGCAGATTGGCAGATTGCAATTCTTCATTCAGACTGTTCAAATCCTTGTTCAATTGGATGCGGATCTTTCTCTGTGCCTTGAGAATCCTGTTGTAGCGCAGGATATACCATGCAAAGGCGAACAGCAGAACGGTAAGCAGGCATACAATGGTGATAATCAGCGTCTGCATCTGCTGAATATTATCCTCATGGGTCTGGTATTTCACGACAACGCCGGGGAACTTTCTGGCAATCTGTGTCAGTCTCAGTCGGTTGTTGTAGAAAATGGCATCTTCCAATGAACAGAGCAGATACCTGTTGGCTCGGACTATGTCGTTTTTCTGTGCAAGATATTCTGCCAGTTCCTGCATGGCGAGGTTCTCTTTCAGCGGGATTTTCTGGTCGGCGATGGCCGACAGAATCATGTATTTCTCAAACTCCTCCATCTTGTTCTGTTCGCGGCAGGCGAAAGCCATGGAGCAGGTGATGCTGGCATACCTGCGTGAAAGAGGCGACATTTTGCTGATGCCGATTCGGTACTGTTCCTCGGCCTTCGCATATTCCTTGATGTTCCAATAGTGCTCTCCCAGCCAATAGTGATAATCCACGTCCGTCTGGGGCACAACGGTCAGCATCGAATCATTGTAGGCTATGACCTTATTTTGATATTCGGCCAGGTTTTCCTCAACGCGCAAGTACGCATTCCATGTAATGTACAGCCAGCGGTAGCTTTCGTAATAGTTCCTGTAATTGTCGTTGGTAAACGTACGCTTGTCCAGCCCCTTCAGGATGGCTTCGGCTTTGTCGAAGACCCCCGATGTAGAAAGCAAGGCCGATTGGCTGATTTCCGTGTCGTTGATATACTCCCTGTTGCCGATGCGTCTTGCGATGTCCGATGTAATGCTCAGGTATTTCTGTGCGGAGTCAGCCTTATAGGCCAGGTATTCTTCGAATATTCTGTTGCAGAGATGATATTTTGCCTCTAAACTGATATTGGGGGTAATCTGATGCTGCAGGTTGGCGATATTGGCCTCTTTCTTTTGCATATACTGTTCCCTCTCGGCCACGGCTTTGTCGAGCTCTTCATAGCGGCTTTTTCTCGAATGGGAGCACGACGCAACGATGAGCCATGCAAGGCAAACGATGCATTTTACAGTCAGTTGACAAACTGGTATTCTTGGGTTCATAATGGGTTTTCTTATAGCATTTATTAAGGTCTCATAGCATAGGGAAATGTCACCTTGCCATAACTATGAATATCCATGCGCAAAGGTAGTACAAATTCGTCAAACAGCCAAGTCCTTTCTCGACATTTTTAGTTTTTTCTCATCACTTTGTTGTAATTGGGAACTACTTTCCCGCTCATCGTACAGAATATAACTATACTGAAATACAATTAGATACATGCAAAAATCCATAACAGAAAGCTACTCAAAGTCTAATTCGGCAGTCAAGTGTTTCTCTTGTAGCCTAACTTTGCGTCATCGTTCGAAACAAGCTTGGTTATGCGATAGATGGTTGAAAGGATTCCGTCAGTTAACTTTAGGTCTTAGTTTTTGAAAGGTAGAAAGATTGTTTTCAGGATTGCATGAAGAGAAGTTTATCATTAACATTAATCTAAATAAACGTAACAATGAAAATCAAACAGTTCTTGAGCACGCTGTTGTTACTTCTGGTAATAACGACAGCCATGGCACAGACCCGGCAGATCACAGGTACTGTGTATTCGAAAAGTGACGGCGAAACCATTATTGGTGCCACTGTTCGTGAAGTAGGTAATGAGAGTAACGGTACCATTACCGATCTTGATGGTAAGTTTACCCTTACAGTCCCCAACGGCTGTGAGTTGAAATTTTCCTACGTCGGCCTGAAGGAGGAAATTGTAAAAGCTGTCGATGGTATGAAAGTGTATCTCACTGAGGAAGGACAGGTCATGGATGAAGTGGTGATTGTCGGTACGGTCATGAGGAAGAGCGACCTTACCGGGTCGGTAGCGATGATTGACTCGAAGGCTCTTTCCGAGCGTCCGGTAACCAGTGTCAACGAGGCCCTGCAAGGCCGTATGGCCGGAGTCAGCATCAATACGAATGCGAATCCCGCCGACGATTCCAGCATCAAAGTACGAGGAATCAACACCATCAACTCGGGCAGCGAGCCGATCTATGTAGTAGATGGCCAGGTCATGACCAACGACTTTGGCGGATTCAGTTCCATCAATCCCAACGACGTGGAGAACATCCAGGTGCTGAAGGATGCTTCTGCGACTGCCCTCTATGGCAGCCGTGGCGCCAACGGTGTAGTGCTGATAACGACAAAGAAGGCCAAGAAAGGGGAAGGCTATGTGACGTATGACGGTTGGGTGAGCCTGACCAGTGCATGTAGCCGTCCGTCAACCATGAATGCGCAGCAGCTGGGCCATCTCCGTGTGGAGGCCTTTGCCAACGGGTACATGATGAGCCATCCCGATGCCAACCGCCAGGCCTACATCGACAACACCCTGTTAGGAACCAATCTGGCCTTCAGTGAGGAAGAATTGAATACGTACCGGTCGGGGAAATCATACAACTGGCTTGACCAGAATCTCAGAACCGGCGTACAGCATAACCACACTGTCAGCTTTGCCAAGGGAGCGGAAAAGAACAATGTCTATCTCTCTTTGAACTACAGCGGTGTAAACGGCATTCTCGGCAACTCGTCGCAAAGCAAGTACAACGGCCGTATCAACGCAGACACGGAAATCAATAGCTGGCTGAAGGTCGGTACCAGCACTTACGTATCCTACCAATCCGATGACATGAACGACAACACGGTTTTCACCAAGTCGCTCGCTGCCAATCCTCTGCTCGACTATGCTCCCTATCAGGATCCTGCAACAGCCTATGATGCCAACCACCAGTACTGGTACTATCAGGCCATGAGCTCGAACTATAACAACGAGTTCAACCCCTTCACCATGAAGGATGTGCAATACCAGCGTATGCGTAGCCACATTACCAGTACCAACTACTTGAACATCCAGTTCATGGAAGGACTGAACTTCCGTTCTACCCTGGCGGTTGACCTGAGCAACCAGAAATGGTTTGAATATCTGCCCAGCAACTCTCCCACATCCGTGCGCAACGAGCCACAGACACCCACAAGGGGAGATGCCCGTGCCAAACAAGAGCGTTGGAGCAGAAACAACTGGCAGTGGGACAACACCATTACCTTCGACCACACCTGGAACCAAGTGCACCATCTCAATGCCCTGATTGGTACATCGGCCACAAAGACCATCGGCGACTACACCAAGGCACAGGGTATGCGTTTTGCCTGCGACGAACTCGGATACAAGGATCTGGGAGGAGCCAGCAAATTCGAGAGTACAGAAATCGACTCAGACTTCTACACACAGACACTCCTGTCGTACCTGGTGCGTGGCAACTATGTTTATGCAAACAAATACTATATCACAGCTACGGCGCGTTACGACGGTTCGAGCAAGTTTGCCAGCGGCAACCAATGGGGACTTCTTCCTTCCTTCTCTTTGGCGTGGGATATGCGTCAGGAGAAATTCATGGACAAGGCCGACTGGCTGGACAGACTGAAACTGCGTGTAGGATTCGGTATTGTCGGCAACCAGGACATCGAAAACTATGCCTACAACACATGGTATTATCAGACAGCCAACCGTACCACAGTGGCAGGTTCGACGGTAGGCGTAGCCGGTATCAGCGGCAGCACCAACCGGGGTACGAAGAACTTGACATGGGAGAAGCAGAAACAATGGAACGTAGGGGTGGACTTTTCCGTACTGAACCGACTGAGCTTTAGCCTCGATTTCTTCCATATCGTCAATGACGACCTTCTCATGCAGCACTCACTGCCCAGCACCAGCGGATATTCAACCACTTGGGAAAACATCGGACAGGTGACCAACAACGGTATTGAGGCAAGTGTGCAGGCGTCGCTCGTAACCACCAAAGACTTCTCTTGGAACATGGGATTCAATATCTCGCACGACAAAAACAAAGTGACAAAGCTGTATGGTGATGTAAAGGAAATCCTGAACGGGACCAGCCGTGAGGGCAACATCTTCCTCGACAAGAGCCTCCACACCCTCTATACACTGCAATGTGGCGGCATCGCTACCGAGGCCAACCGCAGCCAGTGGGAAGGTATCAACCAGAATGGACATACAGTCGGCATCGGCGACCTGTTCATGATCGACCAGAACGACGACAAGAAAATCAACGAACAAGACCGAGTAATCGTAGGCAAGACGGACCCGAAGGTGTATGGTGGCTTCAACACAGACTTCTCCTACAAAGGATTCAGACTGAATGCTGTGTTTACCTATTCACTCGGAGCAAAGAAGATTTCTCCTTATTATGAGGACCTTGTGAGCAGCGTAGGACTTTCGCAGGCAAGCACCGACTTGCTGGATGCCTACTCTTCCACCAACACGAATGGCGCATTCCCCCGCCGTGTGACGAACACGTCAAGTTATAATGGATGGAGTGTCTATGACTGTGACTTTGCCGTGCAAAAGGCCGATTATCTCCGCTTGTCAACACTGTCTCTGTCGTACAACTTCTCCAGCAAACTCTTGAGCCCCCTGCACCTTGGTTCGTTACGCCTGTATGCCACAGCCAACAACCTCTTCTGTATCACTCAATACAAGGGATTCGATCCGGAAACAGGAGACTATGGTTATCCTCCCTGCCGTTCATATACACTCGGCTTGAATGTAAGCTTCTAATAATAAACCTTTAACAGAACATCATTATGACTATAAATAATTCATATACAGTAAAATCCTTTGCATCATTGATGATAGGATTGACAGTAAGCCTTACCAGCTGTTCAGACTTTCTCGACCAGACGAATGAGACAGCACTGACACAAGAGCAGGTAGTATCCGATGTAGAACTGGTAGAGACCAGCGTGAAGACCATCTACTCCAGTTGGAAGGAGAACTACCGTGACGAGAACTGCTGGCTGACACTGATCGGTACCGACGAGATACAGGCCGGTGCGCTCAACGCACTGAGGGAAGGCACAGCCACTTCTGCTGCCTGGGACTGGAACTGCGGTTATCTGAATGCTGAAAATGAAAAAGTAAAGTCCCTGTGGGAAAACCGTATGAGAGTCATTGCAGAAACGTCCAAGTTTATCAAGCCTCTCATGGAAGAAGACCCACAACCGGGCAGTATCAAAGAGCAGCTGCTGGCTGAACTGTCCTTCATCCGTGGCATCCTCAACTATCAGTGCACTATGTTCTGGGGAAGAATCCCGGTCCTGGATGGAAACGAGGATTAT
>JAQXRG010000006.1 GCA_029218405.1 Bacteroidales bacterium | reverse complement strand
CCCTTTCCGTGCTGTTGGTCCTCCATCCACTGTCCGACATATTTCTCGCCGTCCTTGAAGGTGTAGGTCCCCTCGCCTTCCCGCTTGCCTTTCAGGTATTCTCCTTCGTACACATCGCCGTTGGGGAAGACCGTCCTGCCTTTGCCGTTCGGTTTCTTGCCTTTCAGCTCACCGGTGTACTCGGCGCCGTCCTTGAATTTGTAATACCCAATCGACAGTTGGGCATTGACTGTCGCGCCCCCCGAAGCCATCAAGGCGCACAGCAATAAGAATGTATATTTCTTCATGATTGTTCTCCGTTTTTCGTTATAGTTTTTTCCCTGCCACCACTTCAATGACAGCCTCCGGACAAAAATAGCGCCGGGCCAGGAGCAGGAGCTCTTCCGCGGTGACGGCCTGTATCTCCTCCGCCGACCGTTCCAGGTAATCGTCGGGCAGTCCCGCCGTCTCTTGCATGATCCATGCTTCCGGAAGTGACAGGGCGTTCTCGTACGACCGGCACAACTCGCCCATCAGATAGTTCTTCACCATTTGCAGTTCCTCCTCGGGGACAGGTTCCTGGCAGAGCCGGTCCATCTCGTGATAGACCTCTTTTATTAAGGGCTCCACATACTCGTTGGCGGTTTCGGACCCTATGCCGATCATCCCCACCGCGGGGTAGTTGGCCAGTCCTGCCGAGACACCGTAGGTGTAGCCTTTCTCTTCCCGGATGTTGCTCATCAGCCGGCTGCCGAAATACCCGCCGTACAGAGTGACCAACACTTTCAGCCGTGTATAGTCGGGATGACTCTGGTCGATGGACCGGCATCCCATCCGCACGGAACTTTGCAGGGCATCCGCCTTTTCAATGAACAGGCGTTTCTGTCCCATCGGGCAGGGGGAAATGGCGGCGCATTCGGAAGCGGTGGCGCCCTCCCTGCCCCAAGGGGCATCGCCGAACTGTCGTTCGATGCATTCGATGATATGGGGCGAGACCTTCCCTGAGACGTACAGCGAACAGTTGGCGGAATGGTAGTGGCCTTCATAGAAACGGCGCAACACCGCCGGATGAATGCGGTCATAATCTTCCGCTTCCGCATAGCGTCCCAGGGGGTGCCGCTCCCCGAACAGGGCGCGGTTGAGCCGCTTGCGGGCTATCACATCCACCCGTTGGGAATTGACCAGGAACTGCTGTTTGTTGGCGGCCACCACGACCTCCAATTCCTCCTCAGGGAACGTCGGCTCTTTCAGCATGGCCGCCAGCACTTCCAGCGATGGCTCGAAATACTTGCCCAATGAATACAGGGTGACGAAATTGCAGTTCAAGGAAGAAGACAAATCCAGCCACGCTCCATAAAAGTCGAGCCGTTCCGCTATCTGAGACGAGCTGAAGCCGTGGCAGCCTTCACGCAGCATCCGATTGGTGAACAACGACTGCAAGGGCTGCGACTGGCACCACTGGCCGCCACGCATCAGGACATCGAAACGGACCACGTCCTCATCGCCCATCTGCAGGATGTTCAACCGGATGTCGTTGCGGAGGACGCGCCGTTCCGGCCGGGCAATGGAGAAATGGGCCATCGGACGAATAGCGGGGGGAGTTGTTCTGTCCAGCATCATCGTCCTCCTTCTTGTGCCGCCAAGAACGCTTCCGCACGGGCCAGGTCCTGGGGAGTGTCAATGCCGATGGTTTCCACCTCGCTGATGCCCACCTTGATGACATAACCGTTCTCCAACCACCGAAGCTGTTCCAACGATTCCGCCAGCTCCAGCGATGACTGCGGCAAGGCAGTGATGGCTTTCAGTACGTCAGCCCGGTAAGCGTACAGGCCGATGTGCTTGTAATAGGTATGTCCCTTCAGCCATTCGTCGGTCCCGACACCTCGCCGGTACGGAACCACCGAGCGGCTGAAATAGAGGGCCCGGCCGCGCGCGTCCACCACCACCTTGGGCGAGTTGGGGTTCTGCAGCGCCTCCCATCCGTCCGCTTCGGCGAACGGCTTCACCAGCGTGGCGATTTCTGTGTCCGCATCGGTAAAACAGTTTTTCAGCGCTTCCAGTTGTGAGGGCTGTATGAAGGGTTCGTCGCCCTGGATGTTTACCACCACATCGGCGTCTCCTCCTACCTTGCAGTAGGCTTCATAGCACCGGTCTGTCCCACTCTTATGGTGGACGGAAGTCATGACCACTTGTCCGCCGAAATCCTGCACGGCTTGCGCGATGCGTTCGTCGTCGGTAGCTACCCATGCATCGTCCAGCACTCCTTTCACCTGCTCATATACCCGCTGGATGACGGGCTTCCCTCCCAACAGGGCCAATGGCTTGGCGGGGAAACGGGTCGAGGCGTAACGGGCAGGAATAATTCCTATATATTTCATCGTTTAATTCGTTAATTGTTTGCCGTCTGCAAAAATAGACAAATTATCGGAAAGGACAAAATATATAGGAATTTATAACATCCGTTACGCCTCCCTTCGGCCGGTATTACAGCCGTCCGGTCACCCGCAAGTACTCCGTCTATCACCAAACGAGAAAGAAAAAAGGAAAAAAGGACTTTAATTCATAAAAAAACGCTATCTTTACCGCAAAACAAAGGAAAAAATGAACAGAATAATTGATTATGTCTTCTCCATGACCCCTGACAGGAAAGAGCGGGTGGTTTTTGGGAACCAAATGCAGCTGTATGACAATCTGGACGGGGAACTGGGTGATTACGCGTCCGATGAGGGACAATATCCCTTGCCTGCCAAGATGAAGTTCTCCATCTCCTTTTTCTGCCGCCACGGCAGTGTGAAGATACGGGTGAACCTGATTGACTACGAGCTGAAGGAAGGAGAATTCATTTCGTTCCTTTCGGACTCTATCGTGGACGGCTTCAGCATGAGCGCCGACTGCCGCATGATAGCCCTCTTCTTCAACAACCACAGTGACACGACCCTCTTCGACCTGGACTTCGTGAAGTTCTTCCTGAACCAGGTCCTGACAGAACCGGTGAAAGTGTCCCTGACCCCTTTCTATGCCGAAAAATACGAGCAGACCTACCGGTTGATGAAGGAATTGTTGAATACCACCGATTTCCGTTACCAGAAGGAAGCCTTGCAAGGGTGCTTGAAAATCTTGGCGGGACTCACCGCGCAATGCACCGTCAGCGCACCACCTTCCATCACCCAGCACCGGCACGAGGAAATCTTCCACCGTTTCCTGCAGTTGGTCAGGCAGCATTACCGCGGGCACCGCGAACTGACCTTTTACGCCGACAAGCTGTGCCTGACACCCAAATACTTGGGGAAAGCCATTCGTGAATACAGCGGCCGGTATCCCTCCGACCTTATCAAAGGTTATGTCATCCTGGAGGCAAAGGCACTGCTGCGTTCGGGCAACTATACGGTGAAAGAAATTGCCGATTTACTGAACTTCCCGAACCCGTCATTCTTTGGGAAATACTTCAAGGAAGCGGTCGGCTGCTCTCCGATGAAATACTGAATCTCATCGGAGAGCCCCGCCATCCGCACGTCAGATATCCAGCAACTCGATGGTGTAACTGGTATGGAAGCACTTGCCCGGAGCCAGGTGCTGCATCCATTCACGGTCCTTCAGCTCGCCTTCATAGCCAACCTGGTCACATCGGCCGTACCAGGGTTCCAGGCAGATGAAGGGCACATCAGGATGTGTGGCGCTGGGCGACCACACGGCTACCAACGGAGTGCGGAAAGAGACACCGAGGTAGGGCTTGCGTTGCTTGTCGAGCAGCACCAACCGCTGGAGCTGGTCATTCTCGAAGATATACGTATCGCACGCAAACGTAGTGGTGGTCAACGGCATGACTCCGTCCGGAAGTTGGAGCGTGTGTGTCTCAGGCGACACGCAACCTTTCTCCACCGGGCAGATGTACTGGAGCGACTTGTGCCCCTTCCCGAAATCCAGCCAGCCACGCTCGTCGCTCAACACATCCAGGTCGCGGTAGTAAAACGCGGGATGGGCGCCTATCTGGAAGTGCATCGTCGTGTCTCCCGTGTTCTGCACATTCCACATCACCTCGATACAATTCCCCTTGAGGCGGTATCCGATTTCCAGTACAAAACGGAACGGATACTTGGCGAAGGTCTGCTCATCGCTCTCCAACGAGAAGACAACGGCATCTTCTTCCTCATAACTCAGTTGGAAATCCATATCGCGGGCAAACCCGTGCTGCCCCATCGGGTACGCTTTCCCTTCGTGGCGGTAGGTATTGTTCCACACCCGTCCCACAAAGGGGAACAGCACCGGTGAATGGCGCGCCCAAAACTTTGGGTCGGCCTGCCACAAGTATTCATTATCTCCAGCAACGATGCTGGTCAGTTCAGCTCCGTGCTCGGACAGCTGAATCGTCACCTTTTCGTTTGATAAAGTCTTCATACTAAGAAAGAATATTATAGTTAACTCAAAAATGTTCATGCGAATGTCCGCATTGCAGGTCTTCCTCGTACCCTACATCGACCAGGAACAAGGCATGGCCCGGTACGGAAGTGCCGGCGCTGCAACGGTTCTTGGCCTCAATGACCCGCCGGAAGCCGTCCACCGATAGTTTTCCTCTTCCGACCTCTGCCAGCGTGCCCACCACCGCACGCACCATGTTGCGCAGGAAACGGTCCGCTTGAATGGTAAAGACCCATTCGTGGGCCGACACCTGCTCCCAGTGAGCCTGGAGGATACGGCAATTGTTCGTCTTCACGTCGGTATGCACCTTGCTGAAACTGGTGAAATCGGTATAGTCGAACAGCGTGGCGGCGGCCTCGTTCATCCGCTCGAAATCCAACGGATGGAACAACCGCCAGGCGTACTGCCGCCCAAAAGGCTGCTTGCAGGTAGTCACATGGTACTGATAGGTACGGTAGGTGGCGTCAAACCGGGCATGGGCGTCGGCGCGCACTTCCCAGACGGCATATACGGCAATGTCGGGAGGAAGCAGACGGTTCAGCTTGTCGGTCACAGCCGGTCCGTCCAGTTCGCCTTCGAAATCAAAATGAGCCACCATCTTGCTGGCGTGCACGCCAGCGTCTGTCCGTCCCGCTCCCACCACTTCCACCGGGCAGCGGAGGAAGGTCGAAAGGGCCTGCATCAAGGTCTCCTGCACACTCTTGCCGTTGGGCTGTATCTGCCAGCCATGATAGCCGGCGCCATCATAGGCCAGTTCCATGAAATAGCGTCGCATGACTCAACGGGCGGTAATGTGGAAGCAGCCTTGCTTCAGTTCATACTTCACATAGCAGCGGCCGGCTGTCCGCAAGTCGCGCAACACCTCCGAGAGCACCAGCTTCAGTGTGTCGGCATTCACATCCTGCATGGGCCGGCCATCCGGGTCTTCTACCTTCTCAAAACGTTTCCAGCTAAGGTCGAACGTGGTTCCATAGAAATGGCACGAGTTCAAGGAGGCATTGTTGTTCTTCTTACGCAACCGCTTCACATCCTGACGGGTCCGCAAGACCGAGGTGACAATCACCTTGTTGGGATTCAGTCCCTTGTTTTCCAGCGAATCCAGGAAATTCGAGCCGATGGTGTCCAGCAAGGCGACGGCCTTGGGCACCAGGAAAGGGATGGAATGCGTCAGCGAATCCAAACCATAGCGTTCGCAGGCGGCAATCTCCAGCAACCGTCCTTTCTCCCGTT
>JAQXRG010000005.1 GCA_029218405.1 Bacteroidales bacterium | reverse complement strand
TGCGACCAAGGGCAGTCCCTCAATCAAAGGCTCTATCTGCTTCCATACCTTTGGGAAAACTGGGGCATTCTCTGTGTCAGCGGCGCAAAGACCATGCACTCTGCTGCACCAGTAATTATAATACGCTGGTTCGGGCTTGATAAGGGAATAGAATTTATCAACGATCTCCCCACCCCTTACGATCACTACGCCAACCGAACATACCGAGCTGCGCTCATTGTTGGCAGTCTCAAAATCTATGGCTGCAAAGTCTTGCATATCCTATGTGTACTTATTCATTGGCGGTTGAGTTCCTCAAATGTTATCTTTCGAGCCTTGTAGATGGTTTCCACTATCCACACCAGCTTGTTGGTTTGATTCAGTGCCATATATCATCCATTTTATATACTAATACGAATTTGATGCAAAATTATTGTTTTGGTGTGCCATTTTCGTTCACACCAAGCCGAAAAATAGTACTCTATTTTTTTGTAGGGCGGTCTTATGTATCTTACTGTCTAAAATCGGAAACAGATAGCCTTTACTCTCTTTTGAATATACTCTTTGTTAGGGCATTCATACTGATTTTTGGTTTCACTCTCGGTGTAACTCATTCGGTTAAACCACGCAAAAAACCAATACCTCTTAAAAAGAAAATCAGATAGAAATCTTTCGATAACTATCTGATTTTCAAAAGAGCGGAAGACGGGACTCAAACCCGCGACCCTCAGCTTGGAAGGCTAATGCTCTATCGACTGAGCTACTTCCGCAATCTCTGTGGGCAAAGATGGATTCGAACCACCGAAGGCGTAAGCCAGCAGATTTACAGTCTGCCCCATTTGGCCACTCTGGTATTTGCCCGTTTCAGTAAGGTAAGACCTCTTGTTGGAGCGGAAGACGGGGCTCAAACCCGCGACCCTCAGCTTGGGAAGCTGATGCTCTATCGACTGAGCTACTCCCGCAGTCTTGTTGTGGGCAAAGATGGATTCGAACCACCGAAGGCGTAAGCCAGCAGATTTACAGTCTGCCCCATTTGGCCACTCTGGTATTTGCCCAACTTTTGCAGCTCTCGGGAAGTTCCTTAGGTTTTTCCCTCGATTGCGTTGCAAAGGTACGATTAATTTTTTAATCTGCAAAGAAAATCGAGCATTTTTATTGCAGTAATTGCACATTCATCACCTTTATTGCCCAAAACCCCTCCTGCACGGTCTTCTGCCTGCTGCATATTGTTGGTCGTAATGAGTCCATAAATCACCGGTGTGTCGGTGGTGGCGTTCAGATGAGCGATGCCTTGGGTGGCGCCGGCACACACATAGTCGAAGTGGGGCGTGTCGCCGCGCACCACGCAGCCGAGGGCGATGACGGCATCCACTTTACCGCTCTTGATGAGCTGTGCCGAGCCGAATGTCAGCTCGAAGCTGCCCGGGACGGTCTGCACGAGGATGTTCTCTTCTTTCGCGCCGTGCTTCTTCAGGGTGTTCACCGCTCCTTCGAGCAAGGCTCCTGTGATGTGGGCGTTCCACTCGGAGACCACGATGCCAAAGCGCATGGCCGAGGCATCGGGTACAGACTGCGGGTCGTAGTCGGACAGGTTGTGAAAGGCTGTTGCCATAGTTGTTCCTTACCTTATTATATATACTACTACGGATTACTTGGAGGCGCGCTCGATGTACTTGTCGATGTCCATGGACTGGTAGGAGTTGGCATATTTGCTCTTCACCTTCTTATAGGCATCCACAGCCTCGGCGTTCTTGCCCAGTTTCTCCAAAATCTGGCCGGCCTGAATCAGGTAGTTCGGGCTCAGCGAAGGGCTGTCGGCCTTGTCGGCGGCCTTCAGCAAGGTAGCGGCGGCCTTGTCGAGCTGGCCCAACTGCGCGTAGCAATTGCCCATGGTGCCCATCAGGGCGGGAGCTACCAAGTAATCGTCTGCACTGAACTTGTCGAGGAACTTCACGGCCTCCTCGTACTTGCCCAACTGTGCGTAGCACAAGCCGGCATAGGCGTTGGCCAGGTTAGCGGCGTCCGTGCCGCTGAACTCATCGGCAATCTTCAGGAAGCCCGCATAGCCCAGGCTGTCGCCGTTGAGGGCGGTCTCGTACTGGTCGTTGCTGAAGTAGTCCTGGCCTTTGAACAAGGCTTCCGACGCTTTCAGGGCTTTCGGTCCGCTGATGAAATGCTGGTAGCCGATGACGGCGCATACCACGATTACGATACCGGCCACTACGCCCAGCATCAGGTTCTTGTACTTCATGAAGAATGTTTCAGAGGTTTCCAACGCTCCGTCCACATTCAAGGGATCAAGGATGTTCTTTTGTTCTGCCATTTTATTTAAACTTATTATTGTTCAAAAAATACCATTGGTTATTTCGGTCAGCAAAATTAGCTTATTTATGCTTATCCACGAAATTTGCGGGCAAGTTTTTTTCCGAATCGTGCTTTTATTGCTAATTTTGTGCCTCAAAACGAGCAAGAGTTATGTGGCTGAAGCGTATTTCGATAGTGAACTATAAGAACCTGGAGCAGGTAGAGCTGACTTTCTCGCCGAAGATGAACTGCATCATCGGCAAGAACGGCATGGGAAAGACCAACCTGATGGATGCGGTCTATTACCTGTCGTTCTGCAAGAGCGCGACCAATCCCATCGACACGCAGAACATTCTGCACGACCGTGATTTCTTCGTCATCCAAGGCAGCTATGCGACCGACACGGGCGACCCGGAGGACATCTACTGCGGACTGAAACGGAAGGCCAAGAAGCAGTTCAAGCGCAACAAGAAGGAGTACCAGCGGTTGGCCGACCACATCGGCTTGATTCCGTTGGTGATGGTCTCGCCGGCGGATGCCTGCCTCATCGCCGGTGGCAGCGAGGAGCGCCGCCGCTTCATGGACGTGGTCATCTCGCAGTTCGACCGGGAGTACCTGGAGGCGCTCATCCGGTACAACAAGGCGTTGCAGCAGCGCAACACCCTGCTGAAGGCGGAGGTGGAGCCCGAACCGGAGCTGATGCAGGTATGGGAGGAGATGATGGCGATGACCGGACGGACCGTTTACGAAAAGCGGAGGGCCTTTATTGATGAGTTCATCCCGGTCTTCCAGTCGTATTATGCGTATATCTCGCAGGGCAGCGAGCAAGTGAGCTTGGCCTACGAGTCGCATGCGGAGCGGGGAGATCTGGCTGCGCTGCTGCTCGAATGCCGGCAGCGCGACCGCATCATCGGCTACACGACCCGCGGCGTGCACAAGGATGAGCTGGTGATGCAGTTGGGCGATTTCCCCATCAAGCGAGAGGGTTCGCAGGGGCAGAACAAGACCTACCTCATCGCCCTGAAGCTGGCGCAGTTCGAGTTCCTGAAGCGCACCGGCAGCCGCACCACTCCGCTGGTCTTGCTGGATGACATTTTCGACAAGCTGGACGCCTCGCGCGTGGAGCAGATTGTGAAGCTGGTTTCGGGCGACAGCTTCGGGCAGATTTTCATCACCGATACCAACCGGGACCATCTGGACAAGATCCTGCAGAAGACCGAGGGCGACTACCGTCTCTTTACGGTAGAGGACGGGGAAGTGAAGGAATGACAGGGCGGCCTATCTCAGGACGATGTCCGTGATGACCTGCGCGCCCACCTTGTTGTTCAGGTTGCGCACCAGCAGGGAGCGTCCCATCAGGAGCTCCTGGCGGATGACGGACGAGGTGAGGTGGACGTAGAGGGTCTGGTTCTTGATGTACAGGTTGCCGGTATAGCGGGCGATGCCCGGTCCGACCACCTCCTTCCAGGCGGCAATGAGCCGATATTGGTTGAGTGGGGTCTCCAGTCCTTCCTGCCGGAGGAAGCGCAGCAGGACATCGCGCAGGGGTTCGGTGTTACTCTTCTTCATACGTAGGGGGGATGCTGCCGTTTTCCGTCCATACTTCGTGCATGGGCAGGTCGAACGGCTCGGTGGGGATATGGCCGCTGAGCTGGAAGCCAAAGCAGATGCCGATGCGCCGGGCCCGAGGAAGGCGGGGCAGCAGGCGGTCGTAATAGCCTTTGCCACGGCCCAGCCGGTTGCCGGCGGCATCGAACGACACGCCCGGCACCAGCACGAGGTCGATGCGGTCGTAGTCGGTGAAGGGCTGGCCGACGGGCTCCTCAATGCCGTAGGCACCGGGGCGCAGGTCCTGCCGTCCCGTGTAGCGGCGCAGTTCCAGGTCGTCCCCTTTCACCACAGGCAGCAGCCATTCCTTCTGCTCCTTCCACCGTTCGATCCACGCCTGTGTCTGCACCTCGTCGGGCAGGGCGTAATAGGCCAGGACCGTGCGGGCCTGCCGGAAGGCCGGATGGTCTTCCAGCCGCTCCAGCAGCCGGGAGGACCATCCGGCCAGTTGGGCCGGGGTGTGTTGCTGTTTCAGTTGCCGGACAGCGGCCCGCAACTCACTTTTCGCTTGTCTCATCGTTCGCTTCGCTTTCGGGTTCCTCGGTCGGGGCTTCGGGGAAGGAGGTGCCCTCCCTCAGTACTTCCAACGCCTTCTGCACCGTCTTGTCGGTCAGGTTCAGGTATTGGAGGTAGGCCTCCTTGCCCAGCATGTTATAGACAATGTTGCCGTACAGGCTCTGCTCAAACAGCCGTTTCGACTGGTACATCAGGTTGTTCCGACGTTTCAGCCCCTTGCCTTCGGCATAGGTGGCGAACTGGTTCAGCAGGCCCTGTTTCTTCAGGTGCTCCACCAGCTCTTCGGAAGTCTGGAAGGCCTGCAGTTCGTTGCGGTGATGGTCGGTATATTCGAACGTGTAGCGCACGATGAGTCCGCGGGTGGCCGCCATGCGGAAATAAGAGGTCATGCCGGTGGTGTCCTGCGGCACGAAAATGTCGGGCATGATGCCACCGCCACCATAGACCGGGCGACCCAGGGCGGTGCGGTAGATGTCGGCGGTGTTCTGCTTGATGCTGTCGGCCGAGAAGAACTCGCCGTGCTCATAGCGGGTGAGGAGGTCCATCTCGTAGTCCTCGTCGTTGCCCTTGTCGTACGGTTTCTGGATGCAGCGGCCAGAGGGTGTGTAGTAACGGGCGATGGTCAGCCGGATGGCCGACCCGTCGCTGAACTCGATGGGTTGTTGCACGAGCCCCTTGCCGAACGAGCGGCGTCCGACGATGGTACCGCGGTCGTTGTCCTGGATGGCGCCCGCAAAAATCTCGCTGGCCGAGGCAGAGCCTTCATCCATGAGGACGACTAACGGGAGTTGCTGGTTGCTGCCGGTTCCGTTGGAGCGATAGTCGCGCCGGGGTTCCTTACGTCCCTCGGTATAGACGATGAGCCGGTGGTCGGGCAGGAACTCGTTGACCATCTGGATGGCAGCCGCCATGTAGCCGCCGGTGTTGCCGCGCAGGTCGATGATGAGTCCCTGGCAGTCCTGCTGGTTCAGCTTGGCCAGCGCCATTAACAGTTCAGGGTAGGTGGTCTCGCCGAACTTGGTCACGTTGACATAGCCGAACTGACCGTCAATGAGGTAGGCGGTGTCGATACTGCGTGTCGGGATGTCACCCCGCACAATGGTGAAGTGCAGGAGCTCTTTCTCGCCCGGACGGTAGATGCCCAGTTTTACCTCGGTCCCTTTCTCGCCTTTCAGGCGGCGCATGGCCTCGTTGTTGGTCACCTTCTTGCCCACGAAGACCGAGTCGTCAATCTCCACGATGCGGTCACCCGCCAGCAGTCCCACCTTTTCGGAAGGGCCGCCTTCGATGACACTGTTCACATGGACCGTGTCATCCTGGATGGTGAACTGGATGCCCACGCCGCTGAAGCTGCCCTTCAGCTCCGCGTTGACCGCCTGCAGGTCCTTGGCAGGGATGTACGAGGAGTGCGGGTCCAGTTCCGAGAGGATGAGGGGCATGGCCTCTTCCACCAGGTCAGACATCCGGACGGTGTCCACGTATTGGTCGTCAATGATGCGCAGCAAGGCGTTCAGCTTGTTGGACGAGGTGTTGATGATGCCCAGCTTGTTGCCGGAGAAATGGTGGGCGTAGAACGTGCCGACGGCGATGCCGGCCACTACGCACACCGCCATAAGGAAAGGAATAAACCGGTTTTGCTTGTTATCTGTCATGATTGCATTCTTGGGGGTTAAGGTACACTAATTCGATGTGGGCGCGCCGCAGGAGCTCCAGTCCGTCTTCGAGCCGGTATTTCTCGGCATAGACCACGCGCTTGATGCCGGCCTGGATGATGAGCTTGGCGCATTCGATGCACGGCGAGGCCGTCACGTAGAGCGTGGCCCCTTCGCTGCTGTTGTTCGAGCGTGCGATTTTGGTGATGGCGTTCGCCTCGGCATGCAGGACATACGGCTTGGTCACGCCGTGTTCGTCCTCGCACACGTTCTCGAACCCCGACGGGGTGCCGTTGTAGCCGTCCGAGATAATCATCTTCTCTTTCACGATGAGGGCGCCCACCTTCCGGCGCTGGCAGTACGAGTTTTCCGCCCAGATGCCTGCCATGCGCATGTAGCGGCGGTCCAGTGTCTCTTGTTTGTTGTCAGTTGTTTCCATACTCCTTCCGTTAGTTGTTTCCATGGTTCAGTTGCAGGTACTTGGCTTTCTCGCCGTTCGTCAGGTGGAGCAGCCGGCTGTTCCCCTGATAGAGGGTGCATCTCTTCAGGTACTCCACGAATTCCTTGTTCTGTCCGGTCAGTGGGGATGCCTGGATGTCGCGGAACGACACGGTGCGGCCCTCGGGGTCGGCTTGCCATTGTCCGGTGAGGCTGCCGTTCTGCAGCTTACCCTCTAAGCTGCCGTCGTCCTTGAACTGCAGGGTGAACTGCTGGATGACGGACAGCACGTCGGGCTTTCCGCCGTTGAGGGGCTTGCCGGCGTCCTTCGCCAGGTTGCTCCAGTTGAAGTTGGTGTAGTAGTCCACCACATACCAGGTTCCGCTGCAGAAGATTTCGTCGATGTCATCGTTCTGGTCGCAGCCTCCCAGCAGTCCGGCCGCCAGGAGCAGGAGGACGGTAAATCGGTGTTTCAGTCTCTTTTTCATGCTTGTAGGATTCCGTTACGTTTCAGTAATGCGTCGATGGTGGGTTCCTGTCCCCGGAAACGCCGGTAGAGCGTCATGGGCGGTTCGGTACCCCCCTTCGACAAGATGTTCTCGCGGAAGGAGCGGGCCACCTCCGGGTCGAAGAGGCCGTGGGCCTGGAAAACGGCGAAAGCGTCCGCATCCAGCACTTCCGCCCATTTGTAGCTGTAGTAGCCGGCAGCGTAACCGCCCGACATGATGTGGCCGAACTGCACGCTCATGCAGGTGTCCGGCAGGGCGGGAAGCACCTGGGCGCGCTGCCAGGCCGCCTGTTCGTAGGCCCTGACGTCGCCCTCGAAATCCGTCCGGCGGGTGTACCAGGCCATGTCGAGCAGTCCGAAGCTGACCTGCCGCAGGCAGAAGTAGGCCACGTTGAAGTTCGAGGCGTCCACGATGCGTTGCACCAGGATGTCCGGCAGCGGCTCGTCCGTCTGGTAGTGGCGGGCGAACGTGTGCAGGAAGTCCTTCTCGACAGCGAAGTTCTCCATCATCTGTGAAGGCAGCTCCACAAAATCCCAGTACACATTGGTGCCGCTCATGCTTTGGAAGCGGGTGTTGGCGAAGATGCCGTGCAGGGCATGGCCGAACTCGTGGAGGAAGGTCTTCACCTCCGAGAAGGTCAGCAGGGCGGGTTTGTCGGCCGTGGGTTTCGTGAAGTTCATGGTCACCGATACCTGCGGGCGGTGGTTCGTCCCCTGCCGGTCGATGTATTGTTCCTGGTAGCTGGTCATCCAGGCCCCCGACCGCTTGCCGGCGCGGGGATGGAAGTCGGTGTAGAGCACCGCCAGGTAGCTGCCGTCCGCCTCCAGCACCTCGTAGGCCTTCACGTCGGGATGGTACACGGGGATGTCGGCGTTTTCCCGGAAGGTGATGCCGTAGAGGCGGGTCGCCAGTCCGAACACGCCTTGCTTCACCCGCTCCAGCTCGAAGTAGGGACGCAGCTCCTCTTCGTTGAGCCGGTACTTCTGCTGCTTTAGTTTTTCAGCGTAGAACGAGAAGTCCCAGGGCATCAGTTCGAACTCCGCTCCTTCCTCGGCGCGGGCCAGCCGGGTCACCTCCTCCACTTCCTGCCGGGCGGCCGGGGTATAGGCGTCGAGCAACTGGTCGAGGAGCCGGTACACGTTGGGGGTGTT
This sequence comes from Bacteroidales bacterium, assembly GCA_029218405.1. Lineage (GTDB taxonomy): Bacteria > Bacteroidota > Bacteroidia > Bacteroidales > Bacteroidaceae > Phocaeicola. The sequence goes on along the minus strand of JAQXRG010000005.1, from coordinate 3,376 downwards.
TTCCGCCATGCGCTTGCGGAGTACGTAGTCCGCATAGTCCTCGAATCCCAACAGGGCGGCGAGCTGCCGCCGCAGGTTCACCAACCGCTTCACGATGTCGCGGTTGTCGTACTCGTCACCGTGGCAGCACTGCGTGTTGTAGGCCCGGTAGATTTCCTCCCGCAGCTCACGGCATTCGCAGTACTTCAGGAAGGGGATGTAGCTGGGCGCATGCAGAGTGAACACCCATCCTTCCTTCCCTTTCTCGCGGGCCGTCAGGTGAGCCGCCTCCAAGGCGCTGGCCGGCAGTCCGCGCAGCCGCTCCTCGTCCGTGATGTGCAGTTCGTAGCGGTTGGTCTCCTTCAGGTGGTTCTGCGAGAAGCGCAGGGTGAGCGAGCTGAGCTCGGTGGTCAGGCGGCGGAAGACCTCCTTGCCGGCATCGTCCAGCTCGGCCCCGTGGCGCCGGAAACTGTCGTAGGTGTTCTCCAACAGCTGCGCTTCCTCGGTGGACAGCTCCAGCTGGCTTTTCTGCCGGTACACCGTGCGGATGCGGTCGAAGAGCCGTTCGTTGAGAGTGATATTGTTGCCGTGTTCCGACAGCTCAGGCATCATCTTTTCGGCCACCGCATCCAGCTCGTCGTTGGTCTCGGCGCTCATCAGGTTGAACATCACCGTGGTGACACGGTTCAGCAGTCCGCCCGCTTCTGCCAGTGCCACGACGGTGTTCTCGAAGGTCGGCGCTTCCAGACAGTTCACGATGGCTGCTATCTCTTCGTCTTCCTGTCGCATGGCTTCCCGCAGGGCCGGCTCGTAGTCGGCCGTCTGAATCAGCGGGAAGGGAACCGTTCCGTGCGGTGTTGTATAATAAGGTAGTAAAAGTACGTTTTGCATATTGTTGTAGTTTTATTCTTCAGAAAGATGGCCGTCTGTCTTACGCTGGGGGCCGACGACCAGTTGTTCCAGGTCCGGAATCAGGATTTCCTTCCGGCTCAGTTCTAGCCGTCCCTGCAGTTGGTATTCGTTCAATACCCTGGACACGTTGATGCGGGTTTCTCCGATGAGCGCGGCCAGGTCTTCCATGCGGATGCGCAGGTTCTTCTTCCCGTCCGGTCGTGCGCAACGCAGCAGCAGGAAGTGGTTCAGCTTCTCGTAGATGTTCCCGATGTGCGTGTCCCACAGCTTCTGTTGCAAGGCCTGCGCACGGTTACTGAGGAGGTTGAGGTAGTTCAACTGGAAGATGGGGTACTTGGCCAGTACGGTCAGGATGTACGACTTGTCGATGGACACCAAGCTGATGTCCGTGCGGGCGATGTAGGAAGCCGTGTAGCGGGTGTTCATGCCGTACAGGGAGTACGGCTCGATGATGAACGGCGCGTCCAGTTCCTCGCTCAGCACGAACGCATGTGCCGCATCGTCCCGCACCGCTGTCAGGGTACCGTCGAGCAGGAAGACCAGCCGGTCGCAGGTGTCTCCCTGCCGGTGGATGCGGGTGCCGGCCGGATGGTTCTGGAAATGCAGTTTCACCTTCTCCAAGATGCGGGTGAGGTCGTTCGTGCACAATCCTTGAAACAACGGCAGCTGTAATAGTTTATCGTACATGGTCACGTTCATAAGACAATCAGTTAATATAACGGACAAAGGTAGTGTTTTTCCGCACATGTCGGGCGGAAAAACTGCGTTTTTTTGTTTCTTTAGAGGATGGACCCTTGTCCGGCAGGGTTTCTGCGGTCTCAGGACGCTTATTCGTGGTGGTAAGGCCCGTTGTTCAGGATGGTCATGGCCCGGTAAAACTGTTCGACGAAGATGAGGCGGATCATCTGGTGCGAGAACGTCATCTTGGACAAGGAAATCTTCTCCTGTGCGGCGGCATAGACGGCCGGGGAGAAGCCGTAGGGCCCTCCGATGACGAACACTAACCGTCGGGCCACGGTGTGCATCTTTTTCTCCACCCAGGCCGCGAACTCGACCGAGCGGAATTCCTTGCCGTGCTCATCCAGCAACACGACGGTATCGCCCGGCTGCAGGGCCTTCAGGAGCAGTTCTCCTTCTTTCTCCTTCTGTTGCTCTTTGCTCAGGCTTTTCGTGTTCTTCAGCTCCGGAATCACTTCCAGGTCGAAGGCCGTGTAATGTTGCACGCGTTCCACATAATCTTGTATGGCGGCGATGTAATGTTTCTCGACTGTCTTTCCAATGACTACTAAGCAAAATTTCATGGCTTTTTCGGGTTAGGGGTGGAAAAAGTTCAATGGGGAAGCCGGAACCGCAGTCCTACCTGCAGGTGGAAGTCGCAGGGGTGCTCTTTCCGTAGGGTCTGCAGGTCGGTCCCGTCATCAAAGTAATAGGCGATACCCGGTTCGGCATACAGGCCGATGGAGGGGGTCGCGTTCAGTTGTACGCCCGCGGCTGCCCTGACAGAGAACTGCCACGGCTTGTCCTCCAGCCGGTCCGACTGTGCCGGACGCGGGGAAGTGGAGGAGCCTGTCGGCGTTTGGGCGGCACTGTAGGTGGTGGTCAGTCGGGCGGAGACGCACTTCTCGACCATGCCGCCTGCAGTGGCATAGAGGGTCAGCCACCGGCTGTCCCACACCGTCCGCTGGACGTTCAGGGGGATACCGATGTAATGCAGTTTCTGTTTCTCTTCGACGGCCGACCAGTCGCTGGTCTTCAGGTCGGACGAGAGCAGCGTATAGTACAGGCCCGACTCCAGGCTCCACCGGTCGCTGAGCCGGCAGGTGAGAGAGACCCCTGCCGTGAGCGGAGTCTGGTGACGGACGTAGGCGGCCTGCTTGTCGTAGCGGCTGATAACATTGCCCAGCAGTGCGGTGCCGGAGGAGGAGGCCGGTGCGTTCTGCGGCCCTTGGTTGCCTTGGTAGGGGAGGGAGAACGTGGAAAGTCCGTAGGTCTGGTCGGACGTGCCGGACCATCCGTTGCCGGTGCCTACTCCGATGGTCCAGACCTTCCGGCGAGGCGTTTCTAAGGCCAGTTGCCGCCGGTTCGCTTCCATCTGCCGCCGGTCAGCCGCTCTCCGTTCTCGGTCGGTCGGTCGCCGGGACGGCGTGTGTGTCGCTTCCTGTGGTTCCGGCCCGGTGGCCGTGCAGACGGTTTCCCCCTCGTGGCTTTCCGTCAGGCGGACCTCCGTCGGTTCCGGGGAATGTACGGCCGCCGCCGTCTGGACGAGCCGTCGTCCGCCGTCCGTACTGTTGGCGGAGACCCGGAGGAGGCGGTTCGTCGGGAGACCAGCGGAGGCCATTGCTGTGGCCGTACGGACCTCCGTCGCCGTTGCCGCGCGGGTGTCCTCGTCCGTCAGCAAGGCTCCGTCGGGCGTTTCCGGTACGAGGGTCGGGAGCGTGCGGGCCGTTTCCTGTATGTTGGGTCCCACCAGCCATAGGGTTCCGAT
>JAQXRG010000004.1 GCA_029218405.1 Bacteroidales bacterium | reverse complement strand
TGGCGAAAGACGGTATCCAGCTCATTGCCAAGGCGCGTGTGACAGTGCGGGCCAACATCCGGCAGTTGGTGGGCGGTGCCGGCGAGGACACCGTACTGGCCCGTGTGGGCGAGGGCATCGTTTCCTCCATCGGTTCGTCAGTCAACCACAAGTCAGTGCTGGAGAATCCCGACTCCATCTCAAAGCTGGTACTACGGAAGGGGCTGGATGCAGGAACGGCGTTCGAAATCCTGTCCATCGACATTGCCGACATTGACATCGGCCGCAACATCGGCGCTTCCTTGCAGATTGACCAGGCCAACGCCGACAAGAACATCGCGCAGGCCAAGGCCGAAGAACGGCGTGCGATGGCCGTCGCCTTGGAGCAGGAAATGAAAGCCAAGGCCGAAGAGGCCCGTGCCAACGTGATTCAAGCCGAAGCCGAAGTACCCAAGGCCATGGCCGAGGCGTTCCGCAGTGGGAATCTCGGCATCATGGATTACTACCGCATGAAGAACATCCAGGCAGATACGGACATGCGCAACAGCATTGCCCAGCCGCAGGCTTCCGTGGCCGGTCATGAACCTATAGGAAAATAAATGTACGCAGTATGGAAAAAATGTATTTCGCTCCGTCAGAACTCATCATCAACGAGGATGGTTCTGTGTTTCATCTCCACCTGAAGCCCCACCAGCTGGCCGGAAAGGTCATCCTGGTGGGTGACCCTGGGCGGGTCGGGATGGTGGCCGCATTGTTCGACACGCGCGAATGCGAAGTGGAGAACCGCGAGTTCCGCACCATTACCGGCACCTACCACGGAAAACGGATTACCGTTGTCTCGACGGGCATCGGCTGCGACAATATCGACATTGTCCTCAACGAGCTGGATGCCTTGGCGAACATCGACTTCGAGACACGTCAGGAAAAAGCATCTCCCCGCTCGTTGGAAATCGTGCGCATCGGCACGTGTGGCGGTCTGCAGCCCGACACCCCCGTCGGGACCTATATCTGCTCGGCCTATTCCATTGGCTTTGACGGGCTGCTGAATTTTTACGAAGGGAGGAACGCGGTTTGTCACCTTCCCATGGAACGCGCCCTGCTGAACCACCTGGGATGGACGGGCAATGTGTGCTGTCCGGCCCCTTATGCCGTGGCGGCCGACGAAGAGCTGACCCAACGCATGGCGGCCACAGACATGGTGCGGGGCATCACGGTGGCCTGCGGAGGGTTCTTCGGTCCGCAAGGCCGTCGGTTGCGCATCCCTTTGGCCGACCCGCACCAAAACGAGAAACTGGAATCCTTCGAATACGGGGGACTCCACATCACGAATCTCGAAATGGAAAGCTCGGCAGTGGCAGGACTCGCCCGCCTCATGGGACACAGGGCCACCACCGTCTGCTTGGTCATCGCCAACCGTCGTGCCAAAAACGCCGATACAGACTATCACGCAAGCATGCAGCGACTCATCACCCTCTTATTAGACCGCATCTGAACACATGGAGCCAACATTCAATTTCCCAGCCGGACTGTCCAAGGCCGAACGCTACGGACAGTTCCTCTTACAGTTCCGTCCCCTCATCGCCGATGAGCACGAGTGCGTCAGCCTGCTGGCCAACACGTCAGCCGCCCTGAAGGAAGCGTTTGGCTTTTTCTGGGTGGGCTTCTACTTAGTAAAGGATGAAGACTGGCTCACACTGGGCCCTTTCCAAGGCAGTGTGGCCTGCTACCGCATCCGTAAGGGGCGCGGAGTCTGCGGAACAGCTTGGGCACAGGCCGCATCCCAAGTGGTTCCCGATGTGGACCAGTTCCCTGGACACATCGCCTGCAGCTCTCTGTCCCGCTCCGAAATCGTTGTCCCGCTTTTCACGGCCGACGGGCACGTATGGGGAGTGCTCGACATTGACAGCGACCGGCCGGATGCCTTCGATGAGACGGACCGCCACTATTTGGAACAGCTCTGCCAAGGCATCAGTGAAGCGGTCTTTTCGTAACCTTTTACGCCTGAATGAATAAAAGCATTTCGCACACATGAACGTACAAGACACCATTTGCGCCATCGCCACCGCCCAAGGAGGCGCCATCGGCATTATCCGAGTTTCAGGGCCGGACGCTGTCCGTGCCACCGAACGAATCTTCACCCCATCGGGCAGTCAGGCCCCAGCGCTCTCCCAACGGGAGCCCTATACCCTGACGTTCGGAACCATCCGGGATAAAGAGACCGGTGAGACCATCGATGAAGTGCTGGTCAGCCTGTTCCGTGCCCCTCGCTCCTATACCGGCGAGGACGCTACGGAAATCTCCTGCCACGGTTCTTCCTACATCCTGCAACGGGTAATGCAGCTCCTCCTTCACAACGGCTGCCGCGCTGCCGGACCCGGTGAGTTTACCCAGCGCGCCTTCCTGCATGGCAAAATGGACCTGAGTCAGGCGGAAGCGGTGGCCGACCTTATCGCTTCCACTTCGGCCGCCTCGCACCGGCTGGCCATGAACCAAATGCGCGGCGGATTCAGTCGGGAACTCGCCGGACTGCGTGACCAACTGCTGCACCTGACGTCCCTGATGGAACTGGAACTGGACTTCAGCGACCACGAGGAGCTGGAGTTCGCGGACCGCACGGAGCTGAAAGGACTGGCCGCACACATCAGTCGGGTCATTGGCCGTTTGGTGCAGTCATTCCGGGTAGGCAACGCCATCAAGAACGGTATCCCTGTCGCCATTATCGGTGCCACGAATGCCGGGAAATCCACCTTGCTCAACGCTTTGCTGAACGAAGACAAAGCCATTGTCAGCGACATTCACGGGACTACCCGCGACGTGATAGAAGACACCGTCAACCTGTCCGGCACCCTGTTCCGCTTCATCGATACGGCAGGCATCCGACAGACGGACGATTGTATCGAGGCATTGGGCATCGAGCGTAGTTTCAAGGCATTGGAGCAGGCCGACATCGTCCTTCTGATGTACGACCTGGAACGAGGTGCAACCGCTTTCCGCTCGTTCTACGAGGACATCCGTCCCCATCTCCTTGACAAGCAGGTGATTCTCGTGATGAACAAGTGCGACAAGGCCCCAGCTCCCTCTGCCCTGCCCGACTTCATCGACACTTCCTCCTGCTCCTACCATCCCCTTGCCCTCTCAGCGCGGGAGCGGCTGCACCTCGATGACCTTCAAGCCTTGCTGGTGCGTCTCGCCGCCCTTCCCTCTCTTTCTGCGGGCGAGGTCATTGTCACCAACCTCCGTCATTACGAAGCGTTGGCCCGAGCCCAGGAAGCAATCCTTCGCGTGGAGGAAGGCCTCGCCTCGCAGCTGCCCGGCGACCTTGTCTCCCAAGACCTGCGCGAATGTATCTTCCACCTGAGTGATATCGTAGGCGAAGTGACCACCGATCAGGTGCTTGGAAATATCTTCCAGCATTTTTGCATCGGTAAATAGGTAGTGGTTACCAACGATTAGCATATATCATCAATGATTATTAAGGCGTTCATTTTGAGCGCCTTTCTTTTTAGCCCTATAAGCGATGGTTATCGTTTATAGGGCTTTTTCAGCTCATTTTTGTACCGTATTTGTTGCTCGCTTGTTGAAAGCCTTGTTTCTCATCAACAAGGTTGTGGAGATTTGAGACACAGTGAGACGTGGTGAGACGCACTGAAACAAAATTGGAGAAATAAACGAAGAAAAGAATGAGCAGTAACATCGAAATCAAGAAGAAATGTAAGTGGTATGGACAAATTTTTATAGCCCACAAAACGACTACAAACTATTGTTCCCATAGGTGCAACAATGCAGCCTACAAGGAACGAATTAGACAAGAGCGCATCGCTTCTTATCAAAAAGAGTTTTCAATGAACGCAGAAGAGCCGTCTATTGAAAACAAGGAGTTCTATACTCCACCCGAAGCTGCAAAACTCTTAGGGATTAGTCGAGCCAGCATTTACCGTTATATGGCAGACAACGTAATTAAAGCGGTTCAATTCAAAGGAAAAACATTAGTCAGAAGGAAGGACATCGAGCTTCTGTTTGAAAATACTGCGCAGTATAAGAAGAGAGTACCCATAGAGAAAGCCCCTATCACCGATTTCTATACCACTGCCGAAGTCAAAGAGAAATTCAATGTTGCCGAATCGTGGATATTTGCAGTAGCCAAGAAGAATAACATACCTCGGACTTTCAATCGTGGCAAAACCTACTGGAGCAAGAAACACATTGACGCTTACTTTGCCAAGAAAACCCCGAATCCTGACATTACTGAATGGTACAGCACGCAGGAAATGCAGGAGAAGTTCGGCATGACCTTATCTGCCATCTACACTTTCGTTTCCAAGAATGCTATCCCGAAGAAGAAAGAGGGCATTATGGTATACTATTCCAAGAAACATGTGGATATAGCCAAAGGAGTGGCAGCACCTGAAGAACCGCAATACTACACGGTGGCAGAAGCGATGGAGAGGTTCAGTCTTACTCGTGACCAACTCTATCATTATGCTAAATATCACAATATTCCAAAGGTCAAGAAAGGCAAGTACACGCTTATTTCCAAGCCTGAATTGGATAAACTACTCGCAGCTCCCAAGATTGAATAAGTTATTTCTCGGTGGTTACTGCCACCATTGAATCACCTTATTCCTTTGCACCAAATAAATGTAAAACTCTAAATATTAATCAGTATGACACACACGTGTACAAAAGTAACAGTTCGCCAAAGAGCGATTCGGAATAATCGCATCTCTTTGTATCTGGATTATTATCCGGCAGTTCGTAACCCCGAAACCATGCAGATGAGTCGTCGGGAATATCTCGGCATCTACATCTATGCCCATCCTAAAAATGAAATGGAAAGTAAGCCATCAGTAAACCCCGTATTTACCGACTGAGATTTTGTCCGCACCTTTGCGCGGTATTAAATTTTATCGCGTATGACATACATGACAATCGAACAATTCTGTCAGATTTACGATGACTGGAAGCGAAGCGGACTCAGTGTCCAGCAGTATTGTGAGAACACCGGCCTTACAGAGAGCCGCTTCTATTATTGGAGGGCCAAAATACAGGCAGAGTCCTTGCCTTCATCCTGTGGCAGTTTCATCCCGGTAAAGATGTCCGGGAAGACCTCAGTTTGTTCAGCAAAGAATGCCTCAGGCAAAGCCTTGTGTGAGATCGAGTATCCCAATGGAGTCGTGGTGCGTGTGACAACAGACATGACGCTCGACCAGCTCCGCCAGATGGTAACCCTCTTACATTGAAGTCTATGTTCTGCCTAAGTGAATCGGATACGTTCTATCTGTATCCCTATCCGACTGACATGCGCAAGAGCTTCTATTCATTGAGCGGTATCGTGACCAACGAGATGAAGCGCGACGTGCAGGACGGCGAGGCATTCATCTTCGTGAACCGGTCCTTGACAAGCATGAAAATCCTGCATGCGGAGTATGGCGGTCTGGTGATATACAACCTAAAGTTAGAGAAGGGCTGCATCAGTCTGCCCGACATGCGTCTGGATGACGATGATTCTCCCCCGCACCGCCTGACCCAATGGCAGGAACTGGTATTGATAGAACCTCCGCCACGTGGAAGAGCACATCTATCCCGACGGCTATCTCGGCCATGAGGACGAGTGGGTCCTGTTCAAGGATGTGGAGACTTCCGAACATCTGGAGATCACCGCTCCTGACGCATACGTGAGAGTCACCATCCGCCACAAGGCCATGCGCAAGTCCGACAACAAGATACTCACGGCTACCGCTCCTGCGGAACCCCTTGCGAAGAGCTATGCCGGGCCTACCGCATTGACGGAACTCACGATCGGCAAGTTCGCCGACCACCTGCCGTTCTACCGCCAGATAGCGATGTTCAAGCGCCTGGGCATAGAGCTGAAGCAGCCCACCATCGAGGGATGGTTCTTCGGCATCGCCGACCTGATGCGCCCCCTGTATTACAGGCTTCAGGAATACATGCTGCAACTTGACTACCTGCAGTCGGACGAGAGCACGGTACCGATCATCAATAATGAAAAACATCGGACCATCAAGGGATATATGTGGCTCATCCGAGCGGTCACCGAGCCCCTGGTGCTTTTCCACTACCACGAGGGCTCGCGGGGGAAGGAGGTCGCACTCCAGTTTTTCAAGGACTACAAGGGAGCCTTGCAAGTTGACGGATATGCTGTATATGACCTGTTGGACAAGTTCGACGGGATAATGATCCTGTGCTGTTGGGCGCACTGCCGCAGATATTTTGACCGTGCCTTGAAGCATGACAAGGAACGTGCCGAATACGGCATGGAACAGATTGGCATGCTGTACAGCGTGGAGACCCTCGCCGACGAGGAAGGCGCAAGCCATGAGAGGCGAGCCCAGCTCAGACAGGAACTCTCATATCCCATCATCCGCGGCTTGGAGGCATGGGCGCTCAACGAGCAGGATGCCGTGATGCCGAAGAGCCCCATAGGCAAGGCCA
>JAQXRG010000003.1 GCA_029218405.1 Bacteroidales bacterium | reverse complement strand
GGAACCCGCATCTTTTTTTGTGTAAAAAGAACGGGTAATGTCATCGTGGAAGATGTCTATTTGCGGGCACGCCTCCTCCTTATAGGCTTCATAATTTATCGCAAAAATGCCACCAAAAGTGCCTGGATATTTGCAAGTCTGTCGGAATAACCGTACCTTTACCCTCACAAAAAGACGATGTCGCACCCTCAAACAAACGGAGCTTTATGGACGGAACCTACAAACTGCTGCCTTATGGCATATCGGACTATACCCAGATAAAGACGGAAAACCTGTATATAGTGGACAAGACTGCCTACCTCAAGCGGATGGAGGATGCAGGTTATTTTCTTTTCCTGATACGCCCCCGTCGCTTTGGCAAGAGCTTGTTCTTGACCATGATGGAAGCCTACTACGACATCGAGAAGAAGGACCGGTTCGAAGTCCTGTTCGGAGACACATACGTAGGGAAACACCCGACCGGACTCCAGAACCAGTTTCAGGTGTTGCGGCTGGATTTCTCTAAGCCGGGTGGCACTGCCGAGGAGCTGGAAAATAAAGTTAACGGTTACTTGGATATCGTTTACAGTAACTTCGTCAAAAAATATGCGAAATACTATCCCGATGATTATGAGGGCAGGTTCTTCCGACTGACATCCACCAGTGACCGTATCAATTATGTCCACGAGGCCTTTCACCAGTATGACGTCAAGTCCTACCTCATCGTTGATGAGTATGACAACTTCACGAACAATGTACTGAGCCAGCATGGGGAGGCGGTCTATCACGCCATGACCCATGCCGAAGGGTTCTACCGAGAGCTGTTCAAGAAGTTCAAGGGCAGCTTCGACCGTATCCTGATGATGGGAGTCAGTCCGGTTACGATGGATGACGTGACGAGCGGGTACAACATCGCCACCGCGCTGACACTGGAGAAGAAGTTCAACGAGATGCTGGGCTTCAGCGAGGAGGAGGTGCGGGAGATGATTCGCTACTACAATGGACAAGGCGCGTTTTCCATTGACGAGGAAGAAACCATCCGGGCCATGAAACCCTGGTACGACGGGTACTGCTTCTCGGAGTTCCGGGAGGTGCAAGGCCACCATGTGTTCAATCCCGACATGGTATTGTATTATCTTAAAAATTACCAGATGAACGGTGAACCTCCTGTCGAAATGGTGGATCCGAACACGAAGACGGACTATGCGAAGCTCGACCGTGTGGTGCGTCTCGACAAGATAGACGGCGACCGCAAGGGGGTACTCCTGGAAGTGGCAGACCGTGGCTATACCTACGGCAGCGTGAAGCGTTCCTTCCCTGCCCATCAGCTGACAGACCCCAACATGTTCAAGAGCCTGCTGTTCTACTACGGCATGGTGACCATCAAGGGAATGCGGGGTGCAAGCTCTATTCTCGGCATCCCGAACAATAACGTAAGGGAGCAGTATTTCAATTACCTGTTAGTGGAATACAACCAGATAAAGACAATAGACCTCTCCGCATTGACCGAAAGCTATGATGCGGCAGCACTCGACGGCGACTGGCGCGGTATGATGGAGTACATCTGCCGTCAGTATCATGATACTACTTCCGTACGTAGCCTCATCGAGGGGGAACGCAACCTGCAGGGATTCATGAACGCGATGCTCACCCTCAATCCGTATTATCTTGTCCGTCCTGAAGTGGAACTGAACCATGGTTATTGTGATTTCTTCCTCCTGCCCGATATGATTCGCTTTCCCGACATCCGTCACTCGTACATTATCGAATTGAAATACCTGCCCGTGACGGCTACGGATGAACAAGTTCGTCAACAATGGGAGGAAGCCGTCCGACAAATTCAAGGCTATGGACAGGGTGAAGTGGTGCGACACCTGACCGACAGCACCGACTTACACCTCATCGTGGTACAGATGAAAGGATATAATCTGATCCGACTGGAGGAAGTAAGTCCTTTGTAAGACAGGGAATTCGACATAGGTGAATGAAGGAACCGTGTGGAACCCGCATCTTTTTTTGTGTAAAAAGAACGGGTAATGTATATTTTTTCTATCTTTGCCCCCTGACTATCCTTAACGAAGCCAAACTGAGAATGAAAGAATTTGTTATTTCAGAAGCACAGACCGAAAAAGCGGTACTGGTGGGGTTGATTACCCAGACACAAGACGAACGGAAAACGAACGAATACCTGGACGAGCTGGCCTTCCTGGCCGAAACGGCGGGGGCAGAGGTCGTGAAACGCTTCACGCAGAAGCTCGACGCACCCCATTCTGTCACCTACGTCGGGAAGGGAAAGCTGCAGGAAATCAAGCAATACCTGGAGGCGCAGAACGAGAGCGAGGAAACGGAAATCGGTATGGTGATTTTCGATGACGAGCTGTCGGCCAAGCAGATACGGAACATTGAGAACGAGCTGAAGGTGAAGATACTGGACCGTACCTCACTCATTCTCGACATCTTTGCCATGCGGGCGCAGACCGCCAACGCCAAGACGCAGGTGGAACTGGCGCAGTACAAGTACATGCTGCCCCGCCTGCAGCGCCTGTGGACGCACCTGGAACGCCAGGGCGGCGGTTCCGGTGCCGGAGGCGGAAAGGGCTCCGTAGGTCTGCGAGGACCGGGTGAGACGCAGCTTGAGATGGACCGCCGTATCATCCTGAACCGGATGGCCCTGCTGAAGCAGCGACTGGCGGAGATTGACACCCAGAAGTCCACCCAACGCAAGAACCGCGGACGGCTCATCCGGGTCGCCCTGGTGGGCTATACCAACGTGGGCAAATCTACCCTGATGAACCTGCTGGCCAAGAGCGAGGTGTTCGCCGAGAACAAGCTCTTCGCCACCCTTGACACTACGGTGCGGAAGGTCATCATCGACAACCTGCCCTTCCTCCTGTCGGACACCGTCGGGTTCATCCGCAAGCTGCCGACCGACCTGGTGGACTCGTTCAAATCGACACTGGACGAGGTGCGCGAGGCAGACCTGCTCCTGCATGTGGTGGACATCTCGCACCCCGACTTTGAAGAACAGATAAAGGTGGTGGAAAAGACCGTCGCCGACCTGGGCGCGGGAGGGAAGCCGACCATGATTGTCTTCAACAAGATTGACGCCTACACCTACGTGGAGAAGGCGGAGGATGACCTGACTCCCAAGACGAAGGAGAACATCACGCTGGAAGAGCTGATGAACACGTGGATGGCGAAGATGAACGACAACTGCCTGTTCATCTCGGCCACCCATAAGACCAATATCGACCAACTGAAAGAATGTGTATATAAAAAGGTAAGGGAACTGCACGTGCAGAAGTATCCGTACAATGACTTCCTCTACCAGACGTATGACGAAGAAGGACAATGAAGACTTACAGATTACTGACAACTTACGAGATTGACTGCCTGCAGCGGCAGAACTGTACGGCGGAGGATTGGGCGAACATAGCCGTAGCACCGGAGTTCTCGCCCGAATACGTGCACCACGTGCGCTTCTCGGGACGCATCCGTCTCGGGGCGTTCCAGCAGGAGTTCACCTTGTGCGGCGGTGTGAAGCGTCATGCGGGCATCCGCTATGCCACGCTCCACAATGTGGAGGTGGGCGACAACTGCTGCATCGAGAACGTGAAGAACTACATCGCTAACTATGTGATTGGCGACGACACGTTCATTGACAACATCGACATCCTGCTGACCGACGGACGCAGCCGTTTTGGCAACGGGACGGAGGTGTCGGTGCTCAACGAGACGGGCGGACGGGAGGTGATACTCCACGACCGGCTTTCGGCGCACCAGGCCTACATCATGGCCCTCTACCGCCATCGTCCGCAGCTCATCGAGGCCTTGCGGCGTATCATCGAGGCGTATGCGGACAGCCGTGCCTCGGACACGGGGACGGTGGGCAGCCATGTCACCATTGTCAACGCTGGCTACATCAAGAACGTACGAATCGGCGACTATTGCCAGATAGAGGGGGTGGGACGGCTCAAGAACGGCAGCATCAACAGTAACCGGGAGGCACCGGTCCACATCGGGTATGGAGTGGTGTGCGATGACTTCATTGTCTCTTCCGGCTCCAGTATTGAGGACGGCACCTGCCTCACCCGCTGTTTCGTGGGACAGGCCTGCCACATGGGGCACGGCTATTCCGCGTCCGACTCGCTGTTCTTCAGCAACTGCCAGGAGGAGAACGGCGAGGCGTGCGCCATCTTTGCCGGACCGTTCACCGTGACCCACCACAAGTCCACCCTGCTCATCGCCGGTATGTTCTCGTTCATGAACGCCGGCTCGGG
>JAQXRG010000002.1 GCA_029218405.1 Bacteroidales bacterium | reverse complement strand
GAGGGACAGGCTTCCGCCGACGGTTACAACACGGATGACTGGCACAATAACGATGTGCTGAGTTACCAGCGTGCGTTAGAGCTTCACAAGTTCTGGCAAACGGAAGCGGGCATAGATTTCTCCAGCATGAACCGCTGCGAGCTGGTCATCAGTGGAAGCGGCATCAAAGGAGTCCCCCGTGATACGGTCAATGAAGTGAACAACCAGCGTTTCCTCATCCACATCGTTCCCGTAATAGGGAATATCCGATTGGAATAACCCGGCGAGACAACGAAAGAGAGCAAGCCATTCGTACTGCCTGAAGCTGCTTCCCTCCCGACAGCGGAAGTCCTTCCCTGTGGGAAACCGCTCTTGTTTCGCTTGTCCGGCCTTCCGGGCAACTTCCGACGTAGGTCGAAAGTATCTCCGACCTACGTCAAAAGAATCTCCGACCTACGTCGGAAGTATCGCTGACCTTGGTCGGAAGTATCTCCGACGAAGGTCGAAAGTGACAGCGATGACGGTCGTTCCGCTATCCTGCTGATTTTCAAGGCTTGCAACGGCAGCTATCCTTACCTTCCAACAATAAGCAAGGGAGCAGGAAGAAACCCCTGCTGCGGGCCTCCTCCTGCTCCCCTTTCCTGTCCAGTCATCAAATGTTCGGCGTGTCCCACACCTTCGTCGTGGTGCAACGGAGGTCCGTCCACTGGTCGCCGCACTTCAGCTTGAAGTCACCCTTCTCCAGCGTCCACTTGCCCGCGTAGTTCACGAAAGCCAGGTCGCTGCCCTTCAGGCGGAAGGTGACGGTCTTCGTCTCGCCGGGCGCCAAGGCAATCTTCTCGAACTGGCGGAGACGCAGGTTGTCGGGCGTGCTGCTGGCCACCAGGTCCTTCGAGTAGAGCAGGACACTCTCCTTGCCGGCCACCTTGCCCGTGTTGGTCACGTCAACGGTCACGGTCAGCTCATCGTCGGCCGTGAAGTCGGTCTTGTCCACCCGCAGGTGGCTGTAGGCGTACGTCGTGTAGCTCAGGCCGAAGCCGAAGGGCCACTGGATGTCCATCACCGAGTCGTAGTTGTAGTTGCCGCCCATCTGTCCGATGTTCTCGCACGGCTTGTAGTCGTAGGTGGCGAGGCCGTTGATCCAACGGGAATAGGTGAAGGGCAGCTTGCCACTGAAATTCGTGTCGCCCGCCAGCAGGTTGGCCAGCGCGTCGGCGCCATAGTTGCCCGGCAGCAGGATGTCCACCACCGCCTGCGCCAAGGGAACGATGTCGTTGATGATGCGCGGACGGCCTTCGTTGAGCACCAGCACCACCGGCTTGCCGGTGGCGGCCAGGGCCTTCACGAGGTTCCGTTGGTTCTCCGACAGGGTCAGGTCGGTCAGGTTGCCCGGTGTCTCGCAGTAGCTGTTCTCGCCGATGCAGGCGATGATGATGTCCACGTCAGCGGCGGCGGCCACGGCCTTCCCGATTTCCGGCTGGTTCTCCTGCCACCAGTTGTCTCCCTTGGCCGGCGCGTAGGTCACTCCCGGCTCATAGACGATGTGCTGCGGGCCGTACTTGTTGCAGAGCGCCTCGTAGATGGTGTTGTAGGCGCCGGCGCACTCGTCGGCCTTGTCGCCCTGCCAACTGTACGACCATCCGCCGTTGAGGCAGCGCATGGAGTGGGCGTTGGGACCGGTGAGCAGGATGCGCTTGCCCTTGGCGATGGGCAGCAGGTTGCCCTCGTTCTTCAGCAGCACCTCCGATTCCTCGGCGGCCTGCAGCGCGGCGGCGGCGTGCTCGGCCGACGCGAACTTGTCGTACGGGCGGATGTCCCAGTAAGGACGGTCGAAGAGGCCGATGCGGTACTTCAGACGGAGCACACGCGCCACGGCGTCATCGATGCGGCTCATCGGCACCTCGCCCTCCTCCACCAGTTCCTTCAGGTAGTCGCAGAAGCTGACCTCGTAGGGCACCATCGACATGTCGATGCCCGCGTTGATGGCCAGCTTGACGGCCTCCTTCTTGGTGGCGGCGATATGGTCGCGCACGCAGAGGTTGTTGATGTCCGCCCAGTCGGTCACAATCATGCCGTCCCAGTTCAGGTCCTGCTTCAGCCACTGGGTGAGGTACTCGTAGTTGGCGTGGAAGGGCATGCCGTTGTTGAGCGACGAGTTGACCATCACGCTCAGCGCGCCCTGCCGGATGGCGGCGAGGAAGGGGGCGAAGTGCTTCTCGCGCATCTCGCTCGGGGTGATGGACGAGGGCGTGCGGTCCTTGCCGGACACCGGCGCGCCGTAGCCCATGTAGTGCTTCAGGCAGGCGGACACGTGGTACGGACCCACCTTGTTGGGGTCGGGTCCCTGGAAGCCGCGGACGGCGGCCTTGCCCATCTCGGCGTTCACGTAGCAGTCTTCTCCGTAGTTCTCCCACGCACGCGACCAGCGCGGGTCACGGGCCAGGTCGAGCACCGGCGCGTACGTCCAGGGGATGCAGCTGGCCCGTGTCTCGTAGGCCGAGATGGCGGCCCCCTGCTCGGTCAGCGCCCGGTTGAAGGTGGCCCCCATGTTGATGCCCTGCGGGAAGAAGGTGCCGTCGAGCGTGTAGGTGGTGCCGTGAATCTGGTCCACGCCATAGATGCAGGGGATGCCGATTTCCTTCATCGACTTCTCCTGAATCTGCCGGATGGCGGCGGCCCACACCTCCTTCTTCTGCGCTACGCTGAGGGGCACGTTCAGCAGCGAGCCCACCTTGTACTGGCCGATGACGGTATCGAGCTTCGCCTCGTCCAGCCGGAAGCCGTTGCGGCTGCCTTCCCTGTCGGTCACCACGTCGATGGTGATTTCGCACATCTGTCCGATTTTCTCTTCGAGGGTCATTTTCTGCAGCCACTGGCGGATGTTCGCCTCAATGGCCGGGTCCGCCGGAATGGCGGGAGGCACCTGCTGCGCCTGGGCGGAAAGGGCGCTTCCAAGCAAGGATGCCACGATGAGTGTCTTGATGTTTTTCATCTTGTTACGTTCTTTTGTTCGGTGAATGATTTGTGCCACAAAGCTACATAATTATCGGACACAAAGAGGGACGGAATGAAGAAGAAAACCGCTTTTTTTGTTGTCCGGCAACAAATGAGGCACTATCCGGCAACAAACGGACGGGGATGAAACAGGAATGTAACAGATATGTCGCCTTCCGGTAATACGCTTTGGGTACTTTTGCGGCGTAGTCAGAGCATCAACTATACATTTATATTATATGGAAACAATCTATCTGGGAATCGTAATTTTCCTGTTCATGCTGGCGGTGTTCGACCTGCTGGTGGGCGTCAGCAACGACGCCGTGAACTTTATGAGTTCGGCGGTAGGTGCCAAAGTGGCCAACTTCAAGACCATTATCATTGTGGCGGCGGTGGGGGTGTTCGCCGGTGCCATCATGAGCAACGGCATGATGGACATCGCCCGCCACGGCATCTTCCAGCCGGCCAACTTCAGCTTCTACGACATCATGTGCATCCTGCTGGCGGTGATGGTGACGGACGTGGTGCTGCTCGATGTGTTCAACACCCTGGGTCTCCCCACCTCAACCACCGTGTCGATGGTGTTCGAGCTGCTGGGCGGCACGTTCATCCTGGCCCTGCTCAAGATTGTGGGCGACGAGACGGGACTGCTCTCGCTGGACGACTTGATGAACACGGAGAAGGCGCTGTCGGTCATCATGGGCATCTTCCTCTCGGTGGCCATCGCGTTCATCGTGGGGTCCGTGGTGCAGTACATCGCCCGCATCGTGTTCAGCTTCAACTACCGCAAGCACCTGTCGTGGACCATCGGCCTGTTCGGCGGCATCGCCGTGACCTCTCTCTCCTACTTCGTGCTCATCAAGGGACTGGCGAAAGCGCCGTTCATGCCGGCCGAAGTGATGCAATGGATTGACAGCCGCACCTCGCTGCTGGTCCTCGGCTGCTTAGTCTTCTTCAGCCTGCTGATGCAGCTGCTGCACGCGCTGCGGGTGAACGTGTTCAAGGTCATCATCCTGCTGGGCACCTTCTCGTTGGCGCTGGCCTTCGCCGGCAATGACCTGGTGAACTTCATCGGGGTGCCGTTGGCGGGGTACTCGGCCTTCACCGACTATACCGCCAACGCCGGCGGACTGGGCATCCATGAGTTCAAGATGACCTCCCTGACCGAGTCGGCCCGCACGCCCGCCGTGTTCCTGTTCGCCGCCGGCCTCATCATGGTCTATGCGCTGGCCACCTCGAAGAAGGCGAAGAACGTCATCAAGACCTCGGTGGACCTGGCACGCCAGGAGGAAGGCGACGAGATGTTCGGCTCCTCCGCCCTGGCCCGCAGCATCGTGCGCCGGGCCACGGCCCTCAACGAGTGGCTGGAACGCATCGTGCCGCAGGGCATCCGCCGCTGGGTGGACAGCCGGTTCCAGAAGGACGACATGATACTGGAGAACGGGGCCGCCTTCGACCTAGTACGCGCCTCGGTCAACCTGGTGCTGTCGGGACTGCTCATCATCATCGGCACCACGATGAAGCTGCCGCTGTCCACCACCTACGTCACCTTCATCGTGGCCATGGGCTCCTCGCTGGCCGACCGGGCCTGGGGGCGTGAGAGCGCCGTCTATCGCATCACCGGCATGCTGTCGGTCATCGGCGGCTGGTTCATCACCGCGTTCGTGGCCTTCATCGTCTGTGCCTTTGTCACCGTGACCATGTACTACATCGGATTCGCCGCCATGCTGGCCTTCATCGGCCTGGCCGTGTTCCTGCTCATCCGCAGCAACCGCCTTTACGCCCGCAAGCAGCAGGAGGAAGGACAGGACGACGTGTTCCGCCGCATGTTGTCCACCAAGGACCGCTCGGAGACCCTGGCACTGCTCCGCCAGCACGTGCGCGAGACCCTCTGCGAGTACATGGACTTTACGGAAAGCTCGTACCGCTCGCTGACGGACGCCTTTGTCCGCCAGAAGCTGCGTGACCTGCGGAAGGTGGACAACCAGACCGACAACGCCCGCAAGCTGCTGAAGAAGCGGCGGCGCAAGGAACTGCTGGGCCTGCGCCGGCTGCCCATCAGCGTGGCCCTCGAAAAGAACACGTGGTTCCACCTGGGCAGCAACAGCTGCGAACAGATGCTCTACTGCCTGAAGCGCATCAACGACCCGTGCCAGGAGCACGTGGACAACCACTTCAACCCCATCCCGCAGGCCTGCATTGACGAGTTCATGCCGGTGCGCGACGAGCTGTGCCGGCTGATGGAGGAGGCGCGCGCCGCCATCGCCGCCACCGACTACAGCCGCACGGACACCATCCTCCGCGAGGGCGATGCCCTGAAGAACCGCATCTCGGCCCTGCGCAAGCAGCAGATGAACCGCATGCAGGAGTCGGCCAACAACGACCTGAAGGTGCTGATGGTCTATCTGAACCTGCTGCAGGAGTCGCAGGAGCTGGTCAGCATCTGGCGCCACCTGCTCCGCGCCAGCCGTTTCTTCCAGAACGACTATGTGCCGCAGGAAGCCGCCCTGCTGAGCTTGGCGGAATAAGCCACGGACGGGGGAAACCCACTGTGATGTCCCTATTTGCAACGGGGGTTGAATCAACCACGGTTGCAATAGGGACATTCTCGCTTTATTCTACAAGAATCCGCCTCGTTTTTAGGTTATTTCAGACAGAATCATTACCTTTGCCGTGTTCCCGACAAGAACCATTATGAGAATGAAAACAAATCCAAACACTGCAAGGAAAGGGGGAATGCTGCTGGCAGCCGCCCTCGCCGCTGTCCTGACCGCCGGATGCGGCCAGACACCCACCGCTTCCCCTGCCCCCTCGCCAACCTGTAACACTATGAACAACTGGAAAGAACAACTGAAAGAACAGCTGCCCTACCTGGGGCACCGCAACTGGATTGTCATCACCGACATGGCCTACCCGTTGCAGAACAGCGAAGGCATCGAGACGCTCTTCGCACCGGAAAGTTTCGAAACGGTCGTCGCCGAAGTGAAGGCGGCGGTCGATAAGGCTCCTCACGTTTTCGCCCATGTCTATTTGGACAGCGAGCAGCACCGCATGAGCGACGCGCTGGCGGAAGGATGGAGCGACTACCAGCGCCGGCTGGCGGAAGTCCTCCCGGAGGGGGAAGCCCACTACGTGCTCCACGAGGAACTCATCCACAAGCTCGACGAGGTGAGCCGCCTCTACCGGGTGCTGCTCATCAAGACACCGCTGACCCTGCCCTACTCTTCGGTCTTCTTTGAGCTCGACTGCGGGTACTGGGACGCCGCACGCGAGGCGGAACTGCGGAAATGACGGAGGCCTGACAGAATATTTTTCTGCCAGGAACCGCTGGAAAGCCCCGGAACAGAATATTATTCCAAAGTGAGTGCCGGAAGGAAATTCTGTTGTCTTTCCGCATAGCTTTTTCGGTCTTTATCATTACTTTTGTCGTATTATAACGCTTAAAACGACATCAGCAGATGAAAAAACAGACCCTGGCCATACATCCTGCCAGCACCATCTTCGGCCCCTTCACCGACGAGGAACGAAGGGCGATGGACGTAGCGGACACGACCATCCGCCTGTCTATCGGACTGGAGGACGCGGAGGACCTGCTGGAAGACATCCGTCAGGCTGTCGGAGAGGAGGGAACCCATGCCTGACACCATGAACATGCTTTCCACCTTCCTCCTGGCCGACAACCAGGACATCACCTGCGCCGGCCTGCACAGCTACCTCGCCGACCTGTTCCATACGGTCCGTATCCAACGGATAACAGACAAGAAAGCACTGACCCTGGCCCTCGCCGAAGCGGCGGGGGAGGCTGTCGTGGTCCTGGACTACACGCTGTTCGACCTGAACGGTGCGGACGAGCTTCTTATCATCGCGCGACGCTTTCCGGACGCGCACTGGCTGCTGTTCTCCAACGAACTGAGCGAGGACTTTGTCCGTCGGCTGAGCGGCGAGCCAAACATAAGTATGGCACTGAAGGAGAACACCGGCGAGGAAATCCGCTCGGCCCTGCTTTGCAGCGCACGCGGCGAGCGTTTCCTGTGCCATCAGCTGACCAACCTGCTGCTCAGCCGGTCGGCAAGATCGGAGCCGGCCTCTCCGCTGACCGCCACGGAGAAAGACATCCTCCGACTGATCGCCCGGGGCAAGACGGTGAAGGAAATCGCCGCCGAACGGGTATCGAGCATCCATACCATCGTGACCCACAAGAAGAACATATTCCGCAAGCTGCAAGTGAACAATGTCTATGAGGCCACCAAGTACGCGCTCAGGGCAGGACTGATGGAAATGTCGGACTACTATATCTGACGGGCCTCACAGGTTCGCGTAATCCAGGTTCTTGTATTCGTAGTCCACTTCGGGGTCGAAGTATTCCTGGCTCTTCGCCTCGCCCTGATAGACCTCCCGGCCTTCCTTATAGACCATCAGGCGGCGGAAGGGGACCGGCTGCTTTCTACCCTTAACGAGGTAGGGCGGCGAAAACGTCCGTACGACACCGTGCCGAGGGAATCTGAACGCCTCAGAGCAGGAAGCCGAACTCCTTCAGCCGCTGGCGCACCTCCGGCAACCGGTGGGTCTCCACCAGAACCATGTAGCCTTCGGCACGGCGGACGCACTGCCGCAACAGCTCATCGGAGGACAAGAGGCGCAGCAGCTCCACGTTCTGCGGCACCCGGTACACCTCGAACTTCCGGGGAGACACCTTCTCCCAAGGCACCGACTTCGACCGCAGATGGTGGAAGAAATCCTCCCAGACCGGCGGCGGACAGGCGCACACGTACTGGCGGAAGAGCGCGATGTTCTTCTCCAGGTCTTCGGACGATCCGCAGTTGGCCAGGAAGCTGGCCTCCGACACCCTGAACCGGTGCGCGCCCACCGGTTCGGCGATGGCGTCCACCAAGGGCTCGTACGGGTTGTCGGGGTGCTTCGAGCGGAACAGCAGGCGCTCCTCCTCCAGGTCGAAGCCCACCTCGGGACCGACAACGGGCACATACAGGGGCGACCGGCCCAGCAGGTACCGGCCCAGCTCCGTGAGGCGGAAGTAACGGACGGAGTCGTAATAGGAAGGCGACTGGAGGTCCATGTCCTCATAGGCTATCTCGAGGATGCCCCATGCCGCCAACAGGAACAGGAAGCCCTTGACAAAGGGAATGCCGACCTGCCGGTACATCTCATCGATGAGTATCTCCTTCTTCGACAGCTTGGCATGAAACAGGTGCAGGTTATAAAAGGCAGGTGTCAGAAACAACAGATTGGCAGGACTGCCCTCCTCCAGGAAGTACAGCTCCACCAGCAGGCGGTCCATGCCGGTCCACTCCCCGTCCCTGCACACCCTGTCCAACGCCATGACAATGTGTGTGGCCTGCTCGGTGAGGAGCTCATAGTCCAATGCCGACCGGCGGATGCCGGTGACATGGGGCAGCAACGTGTGTGCCAAGTGTTCGGGCGAGGTGGTGAACTCCATGAGCACCTGCTTCGCCATCTGCTCCACCGGCAGGTCTTTCCCGGCCATCCACCGGCAATAGGCGAAGGAGTCGGTGAGCAGCAACGCCCGGAGGGAAACGGCGTTCTTCTCGGCCGCATCAGGGAAGAATTCCCGCAGCTTGAGTTGCTTGCCGATCTTTCGTGCCGGGGTCCATTTCCTCTTATCGAAGGGCTCGGCGGTCCGTTCCTTCTTCAGGTAAAGAGCCTCCAGCACACTCAGCACGCCGGGCAGCTCGTTCTCGGCATGGAAGACGTGCCACGCCGTTCCTGCGGGCAACTCCTTCACGCCTGGTGCCTTCCGTCGCCGGCCCAAGAAATACGGGTAGAAATACTCGCGCACTTGTTGCATCAGGGCCAGGTTGTACTGATAGTCTCCCTTCTGGTACACGTAGAACCAGTGCAGGGGAGCCGGCTGCGGGTCGTACGAGTAGTAGTATTTTTTCGTCAGCCACTCCTGTCCCGTCTCCCGCAGCAGCAGGGATTTGCCGGCAAAGTAACGAATCACCACACACCGCCACATCTCCCGTTCGGCAGAGGGCAGGGAGTCCAGGAAGAGCGCCACATTGCGCTCGTCCGCCACAAAGAAAGCGGTGACATACTGCAGGTCCACCTTGTACAACGAGGTGCGGCTCTTCATCAGTTTCCTCATCCCGTCCGCCAGGTTCTGCTCCCTCTTGTTCTTTCCTTCCGCCAGCGGATAGCTGTTCCATATCCGGATCATCTGCTGCTGTATCTGGCGCAGCTCGGTGACCCGGTACAGTCCCATCACCTTCTGACACCGGGCGAACGCCGTCTCGTCGGGTATCTGGATGAAGCGTTCCTCCTGTACCTTTTCTGTTTCTCCTGCCTGTTGTGTTCCCATACCGTTATGTCTCCTTTCCTTCCTTTATCCTAATATATAATTGATGTCTTCCTCGCTCAGCTGCTTGATGGAGCCTCCGTCGCTGCCGATCAGTTCCTCAAAGAGTTCGGCCTTCTGCTGCTGCAGCTGGCAGATCTTCTCCTCGATGCTGCCCTGCACCAGGATGGAGTAGCAGAGCACCTTAGCCGTCTGTCCGAAGCGGTGCAGCCGGTTCACCGCCTGCTCCTCGGCGGCCTTGTTCCACCACGGCTCGAAGATATAGACCGTGTCGGCGGCGGTCAGGTTCAGCCCCACTCCGCCCGTCTTCAGTGTCATGAGCAGCACCCGGCACTGCGGGTCGTTCTGGAAGCGTTCCACCACCCCCTTACGGTCGTGCGTGGAGCCAGTCATGCTGGTAAAGTCGATGCCGTTCTCGTTCAGCTTGTCGCCCACCAACTCAATGCCGGCGATGTAGTTGAAGAATACCACCACCTTGTGCCCGTTGGCCACGGCCTCCGTCACCGAGTCCATCAGTGTCTCCAGCTTGGGCGAAGTGATGCGTCCGTCGCTCAGGCTCTCGGGCACCGAAGCGATGCGGCGCAACTCGTTCAGGGCCTGGAACATCACGAACTGCGACTTCTGGATGCCGTCTTCGGCGATGGTCTGCTTCACCTGCTGGTAGTAGTAGCGCCGGCGCTGCTCGTAGAAACGGGCCTGCTCAGGGCTCATCTCCACATACAGGCGGTTGTCGATGCGGTCGGGCAGCTCCGTCAGCACCTCCTTCTTCAGGCGGCGCAACAGAAACGGATAGATTTTCCGACGGAGGCTCTCCATCACCTCCTTGTCGTTGTCACGCTGAATGGGTCCGGTGTAGCGGGCGTTGAAATCGTCTAAGCTGCCGAACATGGCGGGATTGAGAAAGCGGAACAGTGAGTATAGCTCCGTGAGGTTGTTCTCGATGGGCGTTCCGCTCAAGGCCAGCCGGTGGGCGGCGTCGAGCAGCAGCACCGCCTGGGTGACCTGCGCCCCGGTGTTCTTGATGTTCTGGCTCTCATCGAGGATGACATAGTAGAACGACTGCTTCGAGAACTGCTCGATGTCGTTGCGCACGATGGCGTAGGTCGTGAGGATGAGCTGGTGCTTCATGGCTTCCTTCAGGTCGCGGGTCGTGCCGTAATAGGTGTAGGCCGAGAGCTTCGGGGCGAACCGTTCCAGCTCCGCCCGCCAGTTAAAGAGCAGGCTGCGGGGCATGACAATGAGCGAAGGCTTCTTCGCCTTGGGATAGACCGATGCCAGCACAGTGATGGTCTGCAGGGTCTTTCCGAGTCCCATGTCATCGGCCAGGCAGCCGCCCAGGTTCGTATCGTGCAGGTAGCGCATCCACTTCACGCCCTCCACCTGGTAGGGGCGCAGTTCGGCGTTCACGGCAGGCAGCTTCAGCCGCTGCTTCTTCAGCCGGTTGAATCCGTCGTACACCTCGCGGTGGCGGACAAACGCCTCGCCCTCCAAGCGTTGCTGCATCAGCTCCTCCACCTCGGGCAGGTCGAAGAAGGAGACCCGTACCTTGTCGCCCCGCTTGTGCTGGAACACCCGCTCCAATCGACGGATATAACCCTCGTCGAGGACGGCACGGTTGCCGTCGGACAGGGTGACGTAGCGCTGCTTGCGGTACTGGCCCAGCAGCTGGTTCAAGGTGAACGTCTCCCCTTCGAGGTCGAGGGTTAGGTCGCCCTCTAAGAAATCAATGCCCGACGAAAGGGACACGTTGAGCTGGGGCTTCACCGCCTTCACCCGGTATTCCTTCAGCTTGTCCGCGCCGAGGAGACGGTAGGTGTGCAGCAGGTCGGGCAGTTCCTTGAGCAGGAAGGGGGCCGCCGTCTCCTCGGGCACGATGAAGAAGCCTCCCTCCTGGTAAATCTCCTTCTGCGCGCTCTTCGAAGGAGCGTAAGGCACCAGCCGCTTGCGTACGCCGTCCACCAGGTCCTCGAACGGGCCGTGGGTGATGCGCCGCAGCACCAACTGGCGGTCGGGCATCAGCGTCGCCTTCCACTCCACGTCAAAGTCCTCCAGGAAGCCAATCTCGCATCCGGGGATGGAGTGCGCCACCCGCAAGTGCAGGGCATGGTCGGCATCCACTTTCTCGAAGACCAAGGTCGGGACAGCCTCCACCGGCACGTCCGACCGGGACACGGTATAGTCCTCGTACACCACGTCCACATGCTCAATATAGGAATAGAACACCGACAGGTATTCCTCCACCAGCGACGGGTCGAACGGGGCCAGGAACGTATCCAAGTGCCGGTAATTGTCGCCCAACGGCTCCACCGGACAGATGACCTCTCCTGCCAGCACCAAGCTGTCGGTCAGCAGGACCGGTGTCCCGTCGGTACCGGCAGCGGTGTCCAACCGCAGTTGCGGCACTATCCGGCCCGCTTCGCCGTTGAGGTGCAACCGTAGGGACACGGTCTCCTCAGCGACCCGCACCGGCTGCATCTGCCCGTTCACCAGATTGGGGCAGCGTACCAGCTGGCCCACCCAGTAGGGAGAGTCGGCCACGTAGAGCTTGTCGCTCGCGTCGGTGCCTTCCCAGTTCAGTTCCAGCAGCCCTTCCTCCCGCAACCGGTCCATGGTGCGCAAGGCCTGGGCCCTGTCGCCGGAATAGGCACGGCAGTCGGGACAGACAGGCTTCCCCTGCTTGTCAACGGTCTGTACGTAACATCCCCGATCGTCCGTAGCCAACCTGAAAAAGAAATCGGTGGAAGCGCCGCGCTGCCGGGTCACGCCCTGCTGGCGGGTCTTCCGCAATTGTGTCAGAAAATCGTTCATAGCTATCCAGTGTATCCTTTCGTTGGGTTCCAGCAGCCACCTTCCGGCTGCAACAGGGCCCAAAGTTACGAAGAAATACCGAAAATACCGAAAGAAAAGAAGAGATTCCCGATAATTCTTGCTACTTTTGCCGTACGATAAACCACAGGGACGGTAGGTCCCGATCCAAAACAGAAACATCATGAACGAAACCCTTCAAACCATCCGGTCCAGGCGGAGCTGCCGCAGCTTCTCGCCCGACCGCCTGCCGTCCGACGAACTGCTGCAACAGATTGCAGAAGCCGGCACCTGGGCACCGACCAGCCGGGGACAGCAGAACCCCATCCTTCTCGTAGTGACCAACAAGGACTTGCGCGACCGCATCAGCCGCATGAACGCAGCTATTCTGGGCACCTGCTCAGACCCTTTCTATGGCGCACCTTGTATGATAATCGTACTGGTGAAGAAATCTGAAAACGCCGTTTACGATGGCTCCACAGTGATGCAGACCCTGATGCTGGCGGCCGAATCGCTGGGCGTGAACTCCATCTGGATTCACCGTGCCAAGGAAGAGTTTGAAAGCGAGGAGGGGAAACAACTCCTGCGCGACCTGGGCCTTGAAGGCGACTTCGTCGGCGTGGGACACGTGGCATTGGGATATGCCGACCAAGAGCTGCCGCTTCCCAAGCCCCGGAAAAGTGACTATATCCATTGGGTGAAATGAACGACGGAGGACCGACCATGACCGACAACGATACTGCCTTTCTCAGCCGTGCGGAGCTGCTGCTCGGCAGGGAGACCATGGACGCGCTGTCCCGGACCCGGGTCATCCTGTTCGGGACGGGCGGCGTGGGCAGCTGGTGTGCCGAGAGCCTGGTCCGCTCCGGCATCGGACACCTGACCTTGGTGGACTTCGACCGGGTGAACGCCTCGAACGTGAACCGGCAGATGATGGCCACCTCACAGACCCTTGGGGAGGTGAAAGTGGAGGCCCTGCGCCGACGGCTGCTCGACATCCGTCCCGACGTGCGGATTACCACCGTGCCGGAGATGTACACCCCCGACACCGCCGGGACGTTCGACCTCGACGGCTATGACTATGTGGTGGACGCCATTGACAGCCTGGACCACAAGGCCCTGCTCATCCGGAAGGCGTGTGCCTCGAAAGCCACCTTGTTCTCCTCCATGGGAGCCGCCCGGAAGCTGGACCCCACAAAAGTGGCGGTGGCCGAGTTCTGGAAAGTGAAAGGATGCCCGCTGGGCGCGGCCTTGCGCCGGAAGTTCCGCCAGACGGGCGACCTGCCCGTCCGGAAGTTCCAATGCGTCTATAGCGAGGAAGTGGTGCCCAACCACCGCCCCGCCGATGCGACGGGAGAGCTGGCGACCGCCAACGGCAGCCTGATGCACATCACCGCCGTCTTCGGCTGCACACTGACCTCACTCATCCTGCGGGACATCCTGCAGAAGAGCGGAGCGGACTGAGGCTCAGAACGCCTCCTTCCGTGTCCGGCAGGTGGCGATGAGCCAGCCTCCCAACGCAATGAGCGGCAGGCTGAGCAGCTGGCCGATGTTGAAGGTCATCCCCACCTCTTCGGCCACTTGCGGATTCTTCATGAACTCCAACGCGAAACGGGAACCGAAGAAAATCAGCAACGAAACGCCGGTAATCAGCCCCACGTACTTCTGCAGGGCATATTTATGGTACATCACCCACGACACCGCCAAAGCGGTGAGGCAATAGAGCATCTCATAAATCTGGGTGGGATGACAGGGCAATGCCTCCCCGCCCTGGTTGTACAACTGCTGCCACTCGCGCGAGCGCACAAACTCGAAGCCCCACGGCAACGTGGTGGGGAACCCGAAGATTTCGGAATTCATCAAGTTGCCGAACCGGATGCAGGCACAGACCACCGCCACGGCGGGAATCATGCGGTCGAACAGCCACCACACGCTCTTCCGGGTGACCTTCTTCGAGTACCACACCAACGAGAGAATCAGTGCGAACACGCCACCGTGGCTCGCCAGTCCCCCCTTCCAGATTTTCAGGATTTCGGCGGGATGCGCCCCGTAATAATCCCACTCATAGAACAGGCAGTGCCCCAACCGGGCACCGATGACCGTGCTCACGATGCAATAGACAAACAGTGTATCGACCCACGTTTCGGGGTAGCGCTCCTTGCGGAACAACCGCGCCACCATCTCATAGGCCAAGATAAACCCTACTCCCCACATCAGTCCGTACCACCGCAGCTCTAACGGACCGAGCCGCAGCATCGTGGGGTCCACATTCCATACAATGCTCAACAATGACATACCTCTCTTACAATTTTTACGTTCAGGCGGCAAACTTACACAAAAATGCCGGAATAAACGAAGAAAGCTGTCGAAAAATCAGTAAACCTGCTTCGCAACCCTGAAAACACTGTCCGAGGCCAGGAAGGTATAGAAGTGCAGGCCCGGCACGCCGTGGGCCATCAGGTCCTTGCACTGCTGGATGCACCATTCGACTCCCACCTCCTTCACCTCTTCGTCGGTCACGCACTTGCGCAACTCGGAGGCAAAA
This sequence comes from Bacteroidales bacterium, assembly GCA_029218405.1. Lineage (GTDB taxonomy): Bacteria > Bacteroidota > Bacteroidia > Bacteroidales > Bacteroidaceae > Phocaeicola. The sequence continues at coordinate 7,559 of JAQXRG010000002.1, read as the reverse complement.
GCTTCGGGAATGTCGGAACGGAACACCTTGGGCAGCACGTTCAGCTGGTTCTTCAGCACCACCGGCTTGATGCCGGGCACAATCGGCACCTGAATGCCCTCCGCACGGCAGCGGTCCACAAACGCGTAATACTTCTCGTTGTCGAAGAACATCTGGGTCACCAAATAGCTGGCACCCGCCTCGACCTTCCGCTTGGCGTAATACACGTCCGACTCCATGTTGGGCGCTTCCTCGTGCTTCTCCGGGTAGCAGGCCATGCCATACGTGAACGGTGTCTGGATGCCCTCAATCTTCATGCCGTCCAGTCCGATGCCCTGGTTGAACAGGTTCACCTGCTCCTGCAGGTCGGTGGCGTGCTCGTTGTAGAGGGGAGCGTCCTTGGCCGGAATCTCCAGGCCCTTGGCGTCTCCGCGCAGCAGCAGCAAGTTATGGATGCCCAAGAAGTTCAGGTCAAGCAGGGCGTATTCCGTCTCTTCCCGGGTGAAGCCCTTGCAGATGATGTGCGGCACGGCGGTGATGCCGTACTTGTTCTGGATGGCCGCCGCAATGGCCACTGTCCCCGGCCGCCGACGGGTCACCACCTTCCGGATGCTGCCGTCGGCCTGTGTCTGGTAGAGCACCTCGCTGTGATGGGAGGTAATGTTGATGTACTTCGGGTCGAACTCGCGCAGCTTGTCCACCACCTTATAGATTTTCTGGATGTCGTTCCCTTTCAAGGGAGGCAATATCTCAAACGAGAAGACAGGTCTCTCACTGTCCTTGATTGAATCGATAACTTTCATATCCTTTTGTTGTTTCACGGTTACTATGCAAATTGACTGGACAAAGATAGCGTTTCCGGGCATTTCCTCCAACGTTCCGCGACAATTTAGAAAAATCCACTAAATCGGGCGGTCATCCGTCCCGCAAACAGTGGATTTTTCTGCCCTTCCTGCTTTCGGTAGAATCAGGTTTCCTCAAAACCGTCCGGTCCGCCGTCCTATCCGATACGTTCGGACAGGGTGTAGCACTCTGGCCCGATGGGAATCCGGAAAATCACTGCCCCGCTCTTGCCGGAGGTCCGCAGCGTCTCCACCTTGCCGTGATGGCGGCCTACCACCTCTTGAATCAGTTCCAGCTGCTCTTGCGGTCCCCGCTGCGACACCGAGACCTCCACCGCCACATAGTCGGGATGATGGCGGACCGCCAGCACCACCACGCCCTCGGGCGGCGTATAGCGGAACGCATTCTCCAACAGGGTCTCTACGACCTGCCGCAACTGCAAGGCATCGAACCATACCCGGATGACATCGTCCGACTTCCGGAACGTATAGCTGATACGGTTCTCACGGGCCAGTTCCGCGTACCGCACATAACTGTCGTTGAGGAACTGCACCATGTCGTATTCGGCCACCCGCAACGGGTCGCGCCGCTGCTCGTGGCGCTGGGCCAGCATCAGCTCTTCCACCTGCCGCCATACCCGGTCACGATAGACACGCGCCAGGAAGAACGCCACCCCACCGACCCCGGTCACGTACAAGAGCCAGGCAAAGGGAGAGAGGTACCAGGGCCGCAGTACCTCGATGCGGAGGCGGCTGACAATCGGCTTCACGTCCGCCGAAGAAAGCACCTCGACCGTCAGCGTGTATTCCCCGGGCGCCAGGTTGGAATAGGTGACGCTCCATCCCTCCCGCATCTCCGTCCAATCTTTCGAGAAAGGCTCCAACTGGTACTTGACCCGCAGACGGCTCTGCGGCACGTAGTCGGTCACGGCGTACTGGATAGTGAACAGATTCTGCCCCGGGCGCAGCGTGATGGTCTCCGTCTTGAACAGCGAAGTAGTGAGAATGCCCGTGGCGTCGCCCACCTTCACCTCGCTCCCGTTGACATAAAGACGGTAGGGGAACACCTGGTAACGGCCGGTACGCCCGGCCAGGTCGCCGGGACGGAACGACACCATTCCGTCGATGCCCCCGATGAACACCTCGCCGTCGCGCGTGCGGTAGAGCGAATTCTCACTGAGGGCCGTCAAGGGCACACCGGTCTTCTGGTCGAAGTTACGGAACACGTTGGAGAACTCGTCGAGGAGGGAGAACCCCCGGGAGGTTGTCATCAGCATCGTGCTGTCCGACAGCTCGCAGATGCCATACACACAATCACTGCCCAAGAGGTTGAGCTTTGACTCGTAGTTGTAGAAGTTACCCGTCTGCGTATCGTACCGGTCGGTCCCCGACTCCTCCATGCCGAACCACAGGCGGTCCCGGCTGTCGCGGAAGATGCAGTTCACCACGCGGCCGCTCATGCTTTTGGGGTCGAAATGGTCGAACGCACGCTGCGTCAGCAGCCGGGAGGAAAAGTTGTAGGAAAAGACCCCATGCACGTCATCGGCAATCCACAGCTGTCCCTCGGCATCCATCTCCAAGCTGCGTACCTTGGTGATGACCGCTCCTTCCCTTCCGCTCTGGAACCAGCTCTCAAACTGGCCGGTGGCCACATCGAAGTGCAGCACACCTCCCTCGGTCCCCAGCAGCAGCGCGTCGCCGTAAGGCTGGATGTCCCACACACTGTTTCCCTTGGTGGACACCGTCCCACCTACCTTATATATATAATGGGTGAACTGCCGGGTGCGCAGGTCCATCCGGTTCAATCCGCCGAGGTACGTCCCAATCCACAGTGCCTGCCGCTGGCGGTCGTAATACAGGCTGGTCACCGTGTTGTGCGAGAGACTGTTGGCCTGTTCCGAACGACGGTACCAAGAAAAGCGTCCGGTCTTCCGGTCTAAGCAGTTCAGCCCGCCTCCGTCGGTGCCTATCCACAGTCGTCCCTCATCGTCTTCCGTAATCACACTCACCACCGAGGCGCTCAGTCCCTCGCCCTCCGTCTGCGACTCCTTATAAACGGAGAAATACTCCTGCTGGGGATGGAAATAGCTCAGGCCGTTGAAGTACGTCCCGACCCACAGGATGCCTTGTCGTCCACACATCAGGCTCCAGACCGAAGCGTCCTCCGACCCACCGACATGCTCCTTCAGGGGAAACACCGTGAAGCTCTCCGTGTCCTCGTCGAAGTCGCACAGGCCAGCGAAGGTGCCCACCCACAGGTGTCCCTTCTCGTCCTCCATACACGCCCGCACAAAATCCGAGTTGATGGAACGCGGGTTCCCCTTCTCGTGGCAGTAGTTGCGCACCTCCTGTCCGTCCATCCGGTACAGCCCGTGCTCGCGCGTGCCTATCCAGTAGCGTCCGTGCCGGTCGCGGTAGATGTTGCTGATGTCCTCCCCCTCGATGGGCTGGCTCAGGCGGTTCCTCCGCCGGTCATATACAAAGAGTCCCGATGCCTCCGTCCCCATCAGCAACGAGTCGCCCCGCACGTGCAGCGCGGTCACCACGTCGCGCGAGGAGGGCAGCTGGTAGAACGTGGTGAACTTCTCCTCGTCGTACACATAGACCCGGTGCCCCACCGCCTTGTAGAGCCGGTCGGCGTAGGTCATCGCCGTCACGGCATGGATGGTCAGCGTGGTGAACCGCTCCTGGGCCTCGTCGAACCGGCTGATGCCGTGCTCGGTATGGATATAGATATGACCGTTGCCATCGCCCATGATGCCCAGCACGGAATTGTTGACCAAGCTGTTGGGGTTCGTAGGGTCGTGACGGTAGGAATAGAGGTCGCTACCATCGTACACATCCACCCCGTTACGGGTGCCGATCCAGATAAGTCCCCGCTCGTCCTGGTGCAGCGCCATGACCGAATAATGCGACAACTGCACGTTGGGCGGTAACTGCCGGAACATGATGTGGGAATGATGGAAGGCCTGCAGGGAGGTAAAGACTCCCATCAGACATCCTACTATGACAAACAAGACTCTTCGCATACTATCAAGGTTATTCTTTCTCCAACAAAAGTACCGCTATTTATCGGAACGAGGAAAAGATTTCCCCAAAAAAAACGGAACAATTCCAAATAATCGCCTACCTTTGCCTGCGTTATCCCCGTTTCCTCCGGCTCCTGCCGACGGGAACGGCCCCCTTTTACTGACGAAAAACGAAAAAAAGCATCATGAACAAGCACCTTTTGCCCGCCCTACTGCTGCTCCTGCTCGCCGTCCTGCCCCTGCGAGCGGAATACTTCCGCCACATCGGTTTGTCCGACGGCCTCACCCAGCCCTCCGTCATGGCCATCTTCCAGGACAGGCTGGGACGGATGTGGTTCGGCACCCGCGAAGGCATCAACCGTTACGACGGCACCCGGGTCACTCCCTTCAAAGGCTGGAATCAATGGCTGCGGGCTCTACATCAACGCCCAGGGCCGGATTTATGTGGGCGACACGCGGGGGATGACCGTCGTCAACGAAAACGACTTCCGGAAGACCCTGCAGGAGCGGGAACTGCCCCTGCCCTACCTCACCCAGCTCCGCATCAACAACCAGGAGGTCAAGGCGGGCGACACGTCCGGCGTGCTCGACCGTGCCTTCGCGTTCACGCACGAGCTGGACCTGGCGCACGACCAGAACAACGTGGTCTTCGGGTTCGCCCTGGCCGACTATACCCAGCGCTTCTCCCACCGGACCTTCCGCTACCGGCTGGAAGGCTTCGACAAGGATTGGGTGGAGACCGACCAGCCGGAAGCCCACTACACCAACCTGCCTCCCAGCCGCTACCGGTTCCAGGTCGGCATCTCCCTCCCCCAAGGTCCGGCGGCGGGCCACACCGTCAGCCTGCCCGTCCGCATCCATGCCCCTTGGTACGCCACCTGGTGGGCCTTCTGCCTCTACCTTGCGGTGTTCGGCGGCTGCGTGCTGTACTTCATCTACAACCGCATCGCCAAGCGTACCCTGGCTCTGTCATTGGAAAAGGAACGCTTCGAGAAGCAGCAGATAGAGCGCCTCAACCAAGAGAAGTTAGTGTTCTTCACCAACGTGAGCCACGAGTTCCGCACGCCGCTGACCCTCATCATCAGCCACATCGACCTCCTGCTGCAGAAGCCGAGCCTCAGCCCCGTAGTGTACAACCAGGTGCTGAAAATCCGCAAGAACGCCTACCAGCTGAACAACCTGATTACCGAACTGCTGGAATTCCGCAAGCTCACGCAGCACCACAAGGAACTGCAGGTAGCCCAGCAGGACATCCTGAACTTTGTGAAAGAGAACTACCTGTCGTTCGTGGACCAGGCCCGCCTGCGCAACATCACCTACACGTTCGACCAACCGGATACGCCCGTGCTGTGCTGGTTCGACGCTTCTTTGATGGAAAGGGTCTTCTCGAACCTCATCTCGAACGCTTTCAAGTACACCCCTGACGGGGGAAGCATCCGCCTGTCCGGACGGCAGACGGGGGAAGAGGTGGAAATCAGCATCGCCGACACCGGCATCGGCATTGCCGAAGTGAGCGACCGCTGCGGCTTCAGCACCCCGGTCTATTTCAGCCAGTGCTTCAAGAAACAATACGGGATGACTCCCCAGGCCTACCGCAAGCAACAGGTCACAGCACCGGCGTGAACAGATGGGCGAACCAGCCCTTGAAGCGTTTCCACGGTGTCCGTTTCAGGTATTCCTCCCGGGTCAGCACCGTGCTGTTCCGCTTGTCACGGTCGAACAACTGGTTCAGCTCGTCGGTGACGGGCAGGTCGAACAGGAACGCGTTCACCTCGTAGTCGTAGCGCAGGCTGCGGCTGTTGAGGTTCGTGCTGCCCACGGTACAGAAACGGTCGTCCACCGTCATCACCTTCGAATGGTGGAAGCCACCGTTATAGACATAAATGTGCACCCCCTTCTTCCGCAACCGGTTAGCGATGTACATAGCGGCATCGGGGGTAAAGGGAATATCGGACTTGCCCGGAATCATGATGTCCACCCGCACGCCCCGCTTCGCCGCCCGCTTCAGGGCACGGCAGATGCTGGAGGTAGGCGTAAAATAAGGATTGATAATCTGAATGCTGTGTTGCGCCGCGTCAATGGCGGCAATGTAGGCATGGCGCATGGTGGCAGGTGCCTTGTTCGGCCGCCGCTGGACGATGGCCACCTGGCGCCCCAGCTGCTCCGGCTCCTGGCGGTACGTATGCTCCTGCGAGAACGGGAAGAACGCCTCTCCCTCCACGTGCTGGCGTGTCTCCTTGTTCCACATCGTCAGGAAGATACGTTGCAGGTCCTCCACCGCCGGCCCCTTCAGGCAGAGGTGCATGTCGTGCCACTCCCCTATCTCGGGCAGTCCGTGGATGTAATAGTCGGCAATGTTCATGCCCCCCGTAAAGCCCACCTTCCCGTCGATGACCACAATCTTCTGGTGGTCGCGGCTCGCCACATGATTGATCCAGGGAAAGCGGATGGGGTCGAAGGTCACCATCTCAATGCCCCGCCGGTGCAGGTCCTCCAGCATCCTCCGCCGGATGGGCCGGTTGTTCGACATGTTTCCGAAGGCATCGAACATGGCCCGCACCTTCACGCCCTCCTGTACCTTCTCCGCCAGCAGGTCGAACAAGGCGTTGGCGATGGAGTCGTTACGGAAGTTGAAGTATTCCAAGTGGATATGGTGCCGTGCCTTCCGGATTTCCTCGAAGAGCCGCTCGAACTTCTCCGCACCGCTCTCCAGCAGTTCCAGCTCATTGTTGTGGGTCAGCGGGAAGCCCTGCTCCTGCAGGTAACGGGCAAAGACCGAGTCGGCGGGCAGCTCCCGTCCCCCCTCTCCGGTCTGGGCGTACAGCGGACTTCCCAGTCCGACCACTGCCACCAGCACCATCCTTTCTACCCATCTCCAAAATCCGTTCCATCGATTCCTCTCTTTCATAACTTTTTCGCAAATAGGCTGCAAAGGTAACAGATTTCAGGAAGAATCCGTCAAGGAGCACCTTACTTTTTTGGTAAATTAAGCCGTTGCGCCTTGGCCGTCTCGCCGATTCTATGTATTTTTGTCAACAATCCCTAACACACACCAGCATGAACGTAGAAATTGTAGATATCGCCCAATGGGACAAGGGCCCGATGTTCGAGCGGTACCAAGAGTTGGGAAAGTATCCTATCATCTCCTGCTCGGTCGAGGTGGACGTGACCCGCATCCACGAGGCGGCACGGCGAGAGCGCACCAGCTTCTGGCTGATGTTCATCCATGCGCTCGGGCAAACGCTCAACCATTTTGTGGCCTTCCGTCACCGGGTGGTTCTGGGACAGGTGCTTCGCTTTGACCGTATCCATGTGCGTCTGGCTACCTTGGACAAGGAGCATCGCTACTATTTCATGCTCCTTCCCTTGACAGGCTCCCTAACGGAGTTGAGAGTGGCCTACAAAGCAGAGAAGCGTCGCATGGATGCCCTGCCAGAGGAAGAACGTGAAACACCCACTCCTCCAAACTGTTTTGTCCTGAACATTCTCCCGCAGGTTCGTCTTTTAGGGTTCGACATGAACTTTATCAGCCCGGAAGGGCTGACGGGCATCCCTTACCTCTATGCGGGCAAACCCGAGGAGGACTGGAAGGGTAGATGGAAGCTCACCCTCTCTATTCAGTTTAATCACAGCCTGTTAGATGGGGATGATTGGCAGCAGGCCGGACTCTATCTGGAGCAGCACGAGTGGTGATGCTCCAAGATAGAGA
>JAQXRG010000001.1 GCA_029218405.1 Bacteroidales bacterium | reverse complement strand
ATGGTATAGGGCTTGTCCTTGGTGCCGTTGATGACCTTCCAGAACTTGAACGGTTCCTTGCCGTCCCAGTAGCCCAGTTTCTTGGCTTTCTCGCGCAGTCCCGTACTGGTCAGAAAGTTGGCCTTGTCCTTGAAATCCACCGTCGAAATGCGCGGTGTGTTGGCCGACACCGTCACATGGTCATCGGGGATACGCTGTGCCACCCACAGGGCACTCAAGTCATCGGGTCCCGCACCGGTGATTTCGAAGAGCCACAACTCGTTCTTGTCGGCCACCGTCAGGCACTCTCCTCCGTCGCGATAGCCGTACTTCTCGGCCAAAGCTCCCATCAGTGCCACTGCCTCGCGGGCGGTGCTACACCGCTGCAACGCCAGGGCCTGCAAGTCCTCAATGTGGAACAACCCCTTCGGGTTCACCAATTCCTGGCGGCCCACAATGGTAGTCTCTCCTATCGCCAGCTGTTTCTCGTTCATACACGGATAGCCGGTGTTCAGGAAGGCATACGTGTGCGGCACCTGTGGCACAGAACCTTTCAGCACCACTCCCAACCGGTCGTTCTTGCTCTCGGTGTGACGCACATCCCAGTAAATATCGACCTTGGCCGTATCGGGCCAGTCCTGAGCGGGCACCATCTCCATCCACGTGCGCGACGTACCATCGCACGTAGCAGAAGTGATGACCGACCCGTCCACGGTCGCCTTCTTTCCCACCGCAATACTGGTACAACTCTCTTCGGGGTTGGTCAGTTCGACCACCCTCTCCTGCGCTGCGGCACTTGAGATGCCGCAAATCAGCATTAATAAACTGCAAATTCTCATAGTTTTCTTCATTGTATTATTGGGACAAAGATACAACAAAGAAACGAAAATGCGCAAAAACTGCTGAAAGAAACAGGAGATGGATGCCAGCAACTGGCCCTACTGCAACACCTATCATTCTACAGTGATGCCGGGCAAAGCTGTACCTTCCGTCCAGTTTGTTATTTCCATACCAGATATACTCAGTCCTCCCTGCTTCACGGTCACCGTCAGCTGATGATTCTTACCTTGTTGCAGGGTGATGGTCTCAGCCGCTGTCTGTGAAATGGTGACCTGCTGTTCTCCGATGGTGTACGTCACGGAAACCGTAAAAGAAGCAGCCGTTACCGGGACAGCCAGCAGCACCGATGCATTATCCGTAATCCCGGCAACAATGGCTGTTTCCGTTACGGATGAGGCTTCCATCCGATGGCCCAACAAATCATAGGTATTCCGAGCCGAAAGTCCTTCGGCAGAAAGTTGTACACTTTTCAGTGTCACACCGTCTCCCATATTGTTTGTCGTAAAGGTGAAAGACACCATGCTCAGCACATGCTGGAACTGATGCTCACCGGTAAAGGAAACCGCACCGGTCGTTCCGCACGAACAATTCTGGGTAGCGACCAGAAAATCATAGTCTCCCAGCTTCTCCAATGTTCCAGTCTGAGCGCTCAAGTCCGGCATCGGAACAGCTGACGCTTTCACAGCAGAAACATCGCCCGAACAGGGATAGTACGCATAGAAGTCATACGTACCGGTCTTGTCCTTCCAATACACCGTTTTCACCGAGGTCCATACCGAGCCATTGTACGTCCACACCACTGGAAAAATCTGATCCGGCACAAACAGCCCAATCTTGTCTCCAGCGACAAAGGAGACCGCTCCTCCATCAGTGGTTGATGTCCGGGCGTTTGCAGAGCTGCTGTTTTCAATCTCCGCCTGCACGCTCATCGGCAACTTTTCCTCATCGGTCACAGTCGGCACATCCTGTCCTTGACAGGCCGCCAAGAGAAGGGATACGAATCCCATCCAATATGTTCCATGCTTCATAGTCATAGGGTTTATTCTACTCCTATAACCCTTTACTGAGGAGGATATTTACCCCTTCCAAAAAAAACAATGGGGAATGACATCATCCTCGGTTTTTTTTGCTATTTTTGCTCCGACAAAAACAAACCATCATTCACTCTATGAGAAAACTGACTTTATTCACACTCTTCGCCATACTGGCGATGCTTACAGGCTTTGCGCAACAGCCAAAGTATGTATTCTACTTCATCGGTGACGGCATGGGCGTCAACCAAGTGCAAGGCACCGAACTCTACCGGGGCGAACTGGAGGGAAAAATCGACATCGTACCCATCTGCTTCACCCAATTCCCGTACGCAACGGTGGCCACCACCTTCTCGGCGACCAACGGCGTGACCGACTCTGCCGCCGCCGGAACGGCATTGGCCACCGGCAAGAAGACCAAAAACGGCGCTATCGGAGTATTGAAGGACCAGCAGACCCCCGCCAACAGCGTGGCTGTATGGGCCAAGAACAGCGGCTACCGCGTGGGAGTGACCACCAGTGTCAGTGTGGACCACGCCACACCGGCAGCGTTCTATGCCCACAACGGAGGACGCGGCAATTATTATGAAATTGGCAAGGACCTCTACACGACAGGATTCGATTTCTATGCCGGTTCAGACTTCTTGTCACCCTACAATGGCGGCCAGAGCGAAAGCCTCTACAGCATGGCCGAGAAGAACGGCTATACCATCGCCCGCGGCTATAAGGACTACCTGAAGAAAAGCAAGAAGGCCAACAAGATGATTCTGTTCCAGACCGAAAAGGCTTCGGCAACCGACCGCTCGTGCCTTCCTTATGCCATCGACCGACAGAAAGGAGACATGACCCTGACCGAAATCACCCGCTCGGCCATCAACTTCCTGAGCAAGAACAACGACAAGGGCTTTTTCCTGATGGTGGAAGGTGGAAAGATTGACTGGGCCTGCCACGGCAACGACGCCGCCACGGTCTTCCACGAAGTGATGGACATGGACGATGCCGTGAAGGTGGCCTACGAATTCTACTCACAGCACCCCGACGAGACCCTGATTGTCGTGACCGCCGACCACGAGACGGGTGGCATCGCCTTGGGCAGAGGCCCGTACGAACTGAACCTGCAAGTGCTGAAGCATCAGAAGGTCAGCGAGGGCGGATTCACCAAAATCATCAACAGACTGCGCGCACAATACAAGAACCAGGTGCCTTGGGAGGCCGTACAACAAGCGTTGAAGGACAACTTCGGCTTCTGGGAGTCTGTGAAACTGAGCGAAAAGCAGGAGGCCCGGCTGAAAGACATCTATAAGAAGAGTTTCGAGGGACAGGAAACGAAACTGGAAAAGAGCGAATACTCACAGGACGAGCCGATTGCCGGCGAGGCCAAGCGCATCATTGATGAGATTGCGCTGGTAGGCTGGACCAGTGGCGGACACTCGGCCGGCTACGTTCCCGTATTTGCCATCGGTGCCGGTGCCGAACTGTTCCAAGGACGTATGGACAATACCGAGATTCCGGAACGCATCGCCAAGGCCGCCGGCTATACGAAATAAGGCAGTACCCACCTACAGACCGGTCCCTTACTCAAACGACAGGTAAGGGGCCAGTCTTTCTATATCTTTCTCCGTGAACTCTTCAAAAAGAGCCAGCTGGGAAAGATTTTTTAGTTTCCCACTCTTACGGCGGTACTCTACAATGGCTCTTGACTGGTAATAATTCAGGTATGGATGCCGCCGCAGCCGGTCGAACCCGTCCACATTGACCCGAATAGGGCGTAAGGCCACCGGCGGCACCACTTTCAGCCAGCGGTTGAACGACGTGTCTATCTTCCCCGTCTCCTGCAATTGGCTGACCGCATGAAATCCTCCCAACCGTTCGCGGTAAGCGACAATCAACGCTGCCCGGTAACTGCCGATGCCGGGAATCCTTTTCAGTTCCGCCGTATCGCAACGGTTCACGTCCACCACGGTTCCTTCCGGGTATTTTCCGGGCCGGTTATTCCCTGCCTTTCGGGTGGAGACCGGACGCTGAAAGGTGTCCTTCCTGACGGCCGCCACCGGATACGAAGGGTCCGGCCGCCTGGCCTGCGGACTGTCTATCCGTAGGTAAGGAAACAACATCCGGTAGTGCTCCTCGCTCAGTCCATAGAGTTTGGCGAACGACTCGCGGGTGCGGAACACCCCTCCCTTCGAACGGTACTTCAAGAGATTCCGGACCACGAAGACGGGAAGCCCCAACCGCCGGAGCGTGGCCGAATCAGCCGTGTTCGGATTGAAAGGGAACAATTGCGCCTGACGCTCCCGGAATGTGTCTGACGGCAGGAGCCGGCCTTCGCCCCTCGGGTCGTCCATCCGGCGCAGGTTCGCCAGAAACGAGTCCACCTCTGCACTCTCCTCCGGCCCCATCGGACGGACGGTCGTCTCTCTTTCACCGACCGCCCAATACGCGCTCACTAACACCAGCAGTCCAACAGCCAGCCACCGTATCGCCCTGCGCTCCGACCGGGTGTAAAAGGCAAACTCCTTCCACATTCCTTAAAAACAGCCTAACTCATTCAAGAAGATGACAAGAATGCCGACCGGTGCCAGGTAACGCAGGATGAACAGGAACACCGGATAATACGGTGCTTTCAACCGCCCGTCGTTGGTCACTTCGGCACGGACCACCTGCTTGTCGATAATCCATCCGACAAACACCGAAGCCATCATGCCTCCCAAGGGCAACATAATCTTCGCGGTAAAGAAGTCGAGGAAATCAAAGATGTTCATGCCGAACAAGGTCACTTCCCCCCAATCGCCCAAAGCCAGCGACGAAACGGTGCCCACCACCAGAATGCCCAAGGTCACCAGACGGGCCGCCTTTCCACGGGTAAAGCCAAACTTCTCGTGAAGGAAGGCCGTGGGGACTTCGTGCAGGGAGATGGTAGAGGTCAATGCCGCCATGGCCAGCAGCACATAGAACAGCAAGGCGCACACATTGCCCAGCAACGGGAAGCCGCTGAATGCTTGTTGGAAGACGTTCGGCAACGTGATGAATATCAGGGAAGGGCCGGCATCGGGCTGAATGCCAACCGAGAATGCGGCCGGGAAAATAATCAGTCCCGCCAGAATGGCGACCAGCGTATCAATCAGTCCCACACTCATGGCTGTGGCACCTAAGCGGGTATCCTTCCCAAAATAAGAGGCATACGTCGAAAGACAGCCCATCCCCAGACTCATGGAGAAGAACGCCTGCCCCATCGCTCCCAGAAACACATCGGCGGTCACCTGACTGAAATCGGGCTTCAACAGGAACTCCACGCCTTTCTCCGCGCCGGGCAGCAGCACCGAGCAGACTGCCAGTGCCACTACTAAGACAAACAGCAGCGGCATCAAGACCTTTGAAGAGCGTTCAATGCCCTCCTTGACCCCTTTTACAATGACGAAATGGGTGGTCAGTACGAAAACGAACAGCCAAAGCAACGGACGGAACGGATGCTGCGAGAACTCGCTGAACATACGGATGAAGGTTTCGGAGTCCTTGCCGTCGAACCCGCCGATGACCGCCTGCAGGACATACTCCAATGTCCATCCGGCCACCACGGCATAATAGCCCAGGATCAGGAAACCGGTCAGCACCCCCAAATAACCCACCCACCGCCACGGCGTATGGGGAGCCAACGCCTGATAAGCCTCGCCCGTCGATGCCTTCGAGCGGCGTCCGATGATAAACTCGGAAATCATGATGGGAAGCCCAAACAAAAAGACGCATCCCAGATAAATACAGATAAAGGCGGCTCCTCCATGATTGCCTGCCTCATAAGGGAACCGCCATACATTGCCTAATCCCACAGCCGACCCGGCTGCTGCCAGGATGGCTCCCAGCTTACTTCCAAAGTTAACTCGTTCGTTCTGTTGCATAATAAAACGGATTTATTTCATTCATATCTGATTTCGGCAGCAAAATTACAAAAAATATCAGAAATAACGCCGTTTTCATTCTATTTTGGATAGAATAGTTCGTGTGTTGTTACAAATAGATTCCAACCGTCAACGGAAATCCTTCAATGCCTCCTGCAGTCGCTGGCGCGTGAAGAAAATACGGCTCTTCACGGTACCTAACGGCAACTGCAGCCGTTCAGCAATCTCGCGGTACTTGAAGCCCGCCACGTACATGGTGAACGGAATGCGGTATTCCTTGGGCAACGCGTTGACGATACGGCGCATTTCTTTCGCGTCGTAGGCACCTTCCATCGAGTCGGCCTCCACGTCCACCCCGCTGTTCAAGTAGAACTGGTTGTCCGTCTTGTCCACATAGGTCTGGTCGCGCAAGGTCTTCCGGTAATTGTTGATGAAAAGATTGCGCATGATGGTGTACATCCATCCCTTGAAGTTGGTCTCCTCCGTGTACTTAGCCTCGTTGTCGAGGGCCTTCAAGGTCGTCTCCTGAAGAAGGTCATTCGCATCTTCATAATCGGCCGTCAGCTTGAAGGCAAAGTTCCGCAACTCGGTCTGCAGACTCAGAAGGTTTTGGGTAAAAGTGGCTGTTCTCATAATTCTATACTGGTTGGTTTCCTGTTCGTTTGATTACGCTGCAATATTAGGGAATCCTCCGACAGCCCGCTTCACAAAAACCAACAAGAAAGGGGTGGAAATCTATCAATTGATAGTTTCCACCCCCATTTCTGACAGTTGACAGGGGATATTCCGGGTCAATTCCACCTGCAATAGGGTTCCTTCATCAAGAAGGAATTGTAATATTTCACTTGTCCGGTCACCTCCTCACCGACAAAGGCGGGCGGTTCCACCGTCTCGTCCTCGGACGACAGCTCCACTTCCGCTACCACCAGTCCTTGGTTTTCGCCATAGAACTCGTCCACTTCCCACGTGTGCCGGCCGGCTTCCACCAAGTAACGGGTCTTGTCGATCCGTCCCGGCTCACACAGCCGCATCAGCTCCTCGGCCTCCGCCAACGGGATTTCTTTCTCCCATTCGTAACGGCCGATGCCTGCAGCGTCCGAAGGACCCTTGATGGTCAGGTAGCCCTTTTCCCCACAAATCCGCACACGGACCGTGCGCCCGCGGGCACTGCAGATATACCCTTGACAGATGCGGCTGCTCGACTTCGCCAATTGCCGGTAAGAATCATCCTTCACCAGGAACTTCCGTTCTATTTCCTGCGCCATTGCCCGATGCTTATACAGCCAATGAATACAAGGCAATGAAAAGCAAGGCCAGGACCAACAATCCGATGCACAGATTGCGGATGACCCGCTTGGCCTTCTGTTCTTCCCGCTGGCTGATGCCGGCCGTCTGTTTCTTCTTCTTTCCCATAGCTATAATTTTATGATTAAACTTCGCTGTCGGAGAATTCCATCAGGTAAGCCTTGATGAAACCGTCTATCTTCCCGTCCATGACCCCGTTCACGTCAGAGGTCTGGTAATTGGTACGGTGGTCCTTCACACGGCGGTCATCGAACACGTAGCTGCGTATCTGCGAGCCCCATTCGATTTTCTTCTTGCCGGCTTCCACCTTGGCCTGTTCCTCCATCCGGTGCTGCAGCTCTTTGTCGTACAGGATAGACCGCAGCTGACGCATGGCGTTTTCCTTGTTCTTGGGCTGGTCACGGGTCTCGGTGTTCTCAATCAGAATTTCCTCTTCCTCGCCGGTATAAGGGTCCTTGTACTGGTAGCGCAACCGGACACCCGATTCCACCTTGTTCACATTCTGACCGCCTGCGCCTCCGCTCCGGAAGGTATCCCACGACAGGCGGGCCGGTTCTACCACCACCTCAATCGAGTCGTCCACCAACGGAGTGACGAACACCGACGCGAACGAGGTCATGCGCTTGCCCTGTGCGTTGTACGGAGAGACGCGCACCAGCCGGTGCACGCCATTCTCCCCTTTCAGATAGCCGTAGGCATACGCCCCCTCGATGTTCATGGTCACGGTCTTGATGCCGGCTTCGTCCCCTTCCTGCAGGTTGGAGACCGTCAGCTTGTAGCCGTTGCTTTCCGCCCAACGCATATACATACGCATCAGCATGGATGACCAGTCCTGGCTTTCGGTGCCTCCCGCACCCGAATTGATTTTCAGCACACAGTCCATCTGGTCAGCTTCCGAACGCAACATGTTCTTCAACTCCAGTTCTTCCACGGCGGTCAGTGCCTTAGCAAAGGCATCATCCACCTCTTCTTCGCTCACCAGGCCGTCCTTGCAGAAGTCGAAAGCCAGCTCCGCTTCATCGGTCAGAGTCTTCACCTCATTGTAGCCCTCAATCCACGCCTGCAAGGCTTTCACCTTCTTCATCTGCGCCTCCGCCTTCTTGGCGTCATCCCAGAACCCGGGAGCCTGTGTACGAAGCTGCTCTTCCTCCACTTGCACTTTCTTGTTCTCAATATCCAAATAACGGAATAAAGCTTCGGTACGTTCTTTTACATCTTTCAGTTGTTCTATTGTAATCATATCGGATCTTATTCTTATTCTGTTAGGGTGTTCGATTCTTCTCTACTTATTCTTCATACATTTTGTCAATCTCGGCCGCATAGTTCTTCGCCAGCACCGCCCGTTTGATTTTCAGCGTATTGGTCAGCTCGCCCTTTTCCATACTGAAGGGTTCGGGCAGCAAGGTAAAGCGTTTCACCTGCTCGTAATGCGCGAACTCCTGCTGCAGGGTGTCGATACGGGTCTTGAACAGCTCCACAATCGCGGGGTGCTGGAGCAAGGCGGCCCGGTCCGTACACTCGATGCCTTGCTGCCGGGCATAGGCTTCCACCTGCTTGTAATCGGGCACAATGAGGGCCGAAACGAATTTCCGCTGGTCGGCAATGATGGATATCTGGTCGATGTAGCGATCCACCACCAGTTTGGTCTCAATCGCCTGGGGAGCGATGTACTTGCCATTGGAGGTCTTGAACAAATCCTTGATGCGTTCCGTCAGGTACAGGAAACCGTCCTTGTCGAAATAGCCCGCATCCCCCGTCTTGAGCCAGCCATCCTCGGTGTACGACTGCGCCGTAATGGCTTCCTTCTTGTAATATCCCGGTGTGATGGTGCCGCCCTTGAGCTGGATTTCATTGTTCTCGCCGATACGGACCTGTACGCCTGGAAGCGGCACGCCCACCGAACCGAGACGAAAACTTCCGAACCATTCGCACGACACGGTGGCGGTGGTTTCCGTCATGCCATAGCCAGCCACCATGTGGATGCCTACCGAATGGACAAACTCCTGTACCGCCACGGGAATGGCCGCGCCGGCCGTGGGGAAACAGTTTCCGTTCTCAATGCCGATGGTCTTTTTCAGCAAGCTGTAGATGGTGCGCTCATAAAACTTGTATTTCATGTGCAGCCAGGCAGGCGGTGTCTTTCCGTTCATCAAGTAGTCAATGTTATGCTGCTTGCCCACCTTCAGGGCATCCAGCATCAGGGCCTTTTTCATGCCCGTCGCCTCGTTGATTTTCTCCATCACCCCGTCGTACACCTTTTCCCAGAACCGCGGCACACTGCACATGGCGGTAGGACGCACTTCCTTAATGGTCTTTTGGATATCCTGCGGATACAGGTTAATCGCCAGCCGGCACCCTTTGTGCAGGCAATAATACGACCAGGCCTTCTCAAAGATATGGGTAAAGGGAAGAAAGTCCATCACCACATCGTTCTCGGTCAGGCGGTCCAACCGCTGGTCGTGGCCGGCAAACGCCGTGCGGTAACACAGGTGGGTCAACATCACCCCCTTCGACTCACCGGTCGTACCCGACGTATAAAGGATGTTCGCCAGGTCCGTATCCACCGTCGCATCCGAACGCCGGTCCACTTCCTGCTGGAATTTCTCATCCGCTCCCAGCTTCAGGAAATCCTCAAAATACATGGAGTGTGTATCGCCCGGCAGCAACTGCACGCTGCGGTCGAAGACAATGATTTGCTTCAGCGTATCGCAAAGATGCATGACATGGCAGGCCACATCGTACTGGTACTGCTCGCCTACGAACAGGTAATGAATCTCCGCATCCTGCAAGATATAATGCACCTGCGCTTCCGAACTGGTGGCGTAAAGGGGCACAGTCACGGCCCGGTCGGCAAAGGCGCCAAAATCAACATACAGACATTCCGGCTTATTTTGCGAGAAGATCCCCACCTTCTCCTGTTCGGCCACCTGCAAGGCCAACAGCGCGTTGGCTACCTGACGCACATAGGCCGCAAACTGATTCCACGACACAGGTACCCACGTTGCGGTGGCATAGTCGCGGTAAGTCAAGGCGGTTTTATCGCCATATTTCTCAGCCTGACGTTGAATCAGACGAGGCAACAAAGATTTATCCATCTTACTTCTACTTTATCGTAAATTCTATGCAAAGATACACGTTTACAACGTAATCTGTGGAAGACAAAACAAAAAAAGTGCATTTCAGCAAAAAAAAACAGCAGAAGTTAAAAAAAACTCATCAAATGCGCTATCTTTGCAATCATTAACGATACATAGAATATGATAGACATAGGTTATTACACATCAGAAGCCATCACCCTTCTTCACTCACTCATCGGCATTCCATCCATCAGCCGAGAGGAAGAAGCGGCCGCAGATTTTCTGCAAAACTATATTGAAGCCTCCGGCATCATGACAGGACGCTCGGGCAACAATATCTGGTGCATCAGTCCGATGTTCGACATTCATAAGCCAACCATCCTGCTGAATTCGCACATTGATACCGTCAAGCCGGTCAACGGGTGGAGAAAACATCCTTTCACCCCGAAGAACGAGAACGGCAAGCTCTACGGACTGGGGAGTAATGATGCAGGCGCCAGCGTGGTTTCCTTGTTTCAGGCGTACCGCTACCTGACTTCGACCCAGCAAGCGTACAACCTGATTTTCCTGGCCTCGTGTGAGGAGGAAGTGTCGGGAAAGAATGGCATCGAAAGCGTTCTCCCCCAACTGCCCCCCATCACCCTCGGTGTGGTAGGGGAACCGACGGAAATGCAACCGGCAGTTGCCGAAAAGGGATTGATGGTCCTGGATGTGACCGGGCATGGAAAAGCGGGACATGCGGCACGCAACGAGGGTGTCAATGCCATCTACCAAGTGTTGCCCGACATTGAATGGTTCCGTACCTATCGGTTTCCGCAAGAATCACCGTTGCTGGGACCTGTCAAGATGAGTGTCACTCAAGTCAACGCAGGTACACAACACAATGTCGTGCCCGATGTCTGCACCTTTGTCGTGGATATCCGCAGCAACGAGTTCTACTCCAACGAAGAGTTGTTCAACGCCATCACTTCCCACATCAGCTGCGAGGCAAAGGCACGTTCCTTCCGGTTGAATTCCTCCCGTATTGACACCGACCATCCTTTCGTGAAACGGGCCATCGAATTAGGGAAAGTTCCTTTCGGATCGCCTACCCTCTCGGACCAGGCGTTGATGAAGTTTCCGTCCGTCAAGATCGGACCAGGCAAATCTTCCCGTTCACACACGGCAGACGAATACATTTTGGTCAGTGAGATTGAAGAGGCCATCGCCACCTACATCCAACTGCTGGACGGACTGGTTCTTTAGTCACGTGCCCATTCCGACATGCCCGGTGACAGTGCCGGGCGGCATCAGGATAGTCCGCTATCCGCTGTTCAACCGGCGTTCAAACGGTATTCAACCAACGTTTGAACGCCGGTTGGTTTTCTTAGGACAAGGAAACTACGGAACGAAGGAGCCCGGAAAACAGGGGAACTACGAAATGAAGGATTCAGGAATAGGGGAAACTCCAAAACGGGAAAAGC